>CAYVGO010000004.1:0-11418 GCA_964450725.1 uncultured Muribaculaceae bacterium | reverse complement strand
AAGTATTGTAATGCTTCACCGACCAAATAATTACTTCCGATAATCACTGTAGTATTTTGGCGAATATTTTCAGATAATACTTCAAAGGCTTCTGCTATTGAACTTACGTAGTTGACCTTGTTAAAATGAAGGGGTGTGATTAAAGGTTCTATATCACTTTTTTTTGCAGATCTTTGGGATTGTATTTCCGTAAAAATCAATTGACAATTTGATGGTAATTGTCGTAGCATTTCTGCAAAATTTTTATCCTTCACTACACCAAAGATAATTGTCAATCGGTCTGTTGCAAGTTGTTGTAACGCCGAACTTACGGCAGCAATACCCTCCGGATTATGTGCTACATCTACAATTACTGTCGGGTTTAGAGAAATTGTTTGCCAACGGCCGTAAAACCGGGTTAAAGTTGTAACATGTTGTAATCCTTTGGTTATACTGTCAAGTGAAATATCTATTCCTTCTTTCATTAAAACTTGACATGCTGCAAGTGTAGTTGCAATATTGTCAATTTGGTATTGACCTTTTAAGTCGGTTGATATTTCGGATATACCTAACTCGCAACCCGTAATCTTGAATCGAAAAGATGGTAATTCCTCTATAAGTTTTAATGTTACAATCTCTTGGGTTGATAGTAATACAGATTGTTTATCATCGGCAATTTTCTGTAAAACTTCTTGCACTTGTATATTATTTCCGCCATAGATTACAGGAATTCCATGCTTAATAATTCCTCCTTTTTCTACTGCAATCTCTTCTACGGTATTTCCTAAAATTTCAGTATGCTCTAATCCAATGTTGGTAATAATAGACAGTGTCGGTATAATTATATTGGTGGCATCTAATCGCCCACCCAATCCTGTTTCTATGACGGCAATATCAATGTTTTGTTCTGCAAAACAACTGAAAGCCATTAATGTAGTGATTTCAAAAAAAGACAATCGGTATTGTTCTATCACTTTTTTTTGCCGAGCAACAAATTGGATGACAAAATCTTGAGTACAGGGTTGACCATTGATTTTAATACGTTCGCAAAAATCTACCAAATGCGGAGAAGTAAATAATCCAACTTTATATCCGTTTTGCTGAAGTATGGCGGATAAACAATGGGTCACACTTCCTTTTCCGTTAGTTCCGGCAACATGAATGGAACGAAAACTTTGATGAGGATTACCCATTTCAACTGCAGCCCATATCACTTTATCTAACTTTAACGGCTCTGTAAACCTCCCAAGTTGTTCAAAGTTCGTACGATTAAAGATATATTCTATGGTTTGAGAGTAATTCATTGTATTTATTGTGGTACAAAAATAAATATCCGCTCGAAATTGACAAAATTAAGAGCGGATATAAAACTACGACTTTTTTGCTTCTATCCTAAAAACGCTATCAAAACTCCGGCAGCAACAGCAGAACCTATTACCCCTGAAATATTACTTGACATAGCATACTGTAAAATATGATTTGAAGGGTCATGTTTTAAAGCAATATCATTGGCTACACGTGAAGACATCGGCACAGCACTTAAGCCTGTTGCACCAATCAAAGGATTGATTTTTTTCTTAGAAAACAGGTTGACTAATTTTACAAAATAAATTCCTCCCGCAACAGATAATCCGAAAGCAAAAAATCCTCCGATAATAATTCCTACAGTTTTCCAGTTTAAGAAAGCATCTACAGTCATGGTTGCCCCAACACATAAACCTAAAAATATGGTTGCAGCATTCAAAATTGTACTTGAGGCAGCATCATATAACCGAAATGTGTTTTGTCCGATTTCTTTGACTAAATTTCCGAATAATAACATACCGACCAAAGGTACGGAAGAGGGAACTAAAATAGCCACAATAGTCCCTAAAACAATCGGAAACAATATTTTTAATGTTTGCATGTTTTTCGGTTGTAACTTTGCCGGATATTTTTTCTCTTGTTGTTTCATATTGATGAGTAACTCTTTTTTTCCGCATGTTAATCGTACAACTAAAGGAATAATGACTGGTACAAGCGCCATATATGAATAAGCAGCAATAGCAATAGGGCCTAATAAATGAGGTGCTAATTTAATGGTAGTAAAAATTGCTGTTGGTCCGTCTGCACCGCCAATAATACCTAACGATGCCGCTTCTTTAATATCAAATCCTACAAAAATAGCAATAAGTAAAGCTGTAAATATTCCTATTTGCGCTGCTGCACCAAAAATTGCCAACCGTAAGTTGCGCAACATCGGACCAAAATCGGTTAATGCTCCTACACCCATAAAAATGATAGGAGGTAAAAATCCTGTTTTAATTAGAGAATAATACAGAAAATTCATAATCCCATAATTTTTAGCAATGGCTAATAAATCCATTTTATCAATACCATTTTCAGGAGTGGCCTGAATCACGCCCATACTTCCTCCCGGAAAATTTGCCAACAAAAGTCCAAAAGCAATTGGTACCAACAATAAAGGCTCATATTGTTTTTTTATGGCTAAGTAAAGCAAAATAAATGCTATGACATACATTATCAACAATTGCGGCTGTTCAACAATATTGCTGATTGCCGTCATTTGAAATAGTTTATTTAATGTTTCCATAGACCTATCCTAACTTTATTAAAACATCATCTTCTGAAACCGAATTACCATTTTGCGGACATATTTCAACCACCGTACCTTCGACCTCAGATTGAATAGCATTGTAGGTTTTCATGGCTTCAATGTATCCCACAACTCTACCTTTAGAAACTTTATCTCCCACTTTCAATGGCGTTTCATTGGCATTTTTAGTTAAGAAGAATTTTCCTTCTAAAGGTGATAAAATTGTTTTTTCCTCTCCCGGAGTAACAGCAACTATCGGAGTATTGGTTGTTGTTGATGCTGATGAGGCACTACCAATCGTTACCAGATAATTTTCGCCATTTACATTGACTGTAATTTGTTGTGGAGTTAATGCAGCACTCTTGCACGTATTCTTTTTATTTTTTGCATCTGCTAACTCTTTTTCAAAATCAGCCTTTGCTTTTCCTGATTTATAGGCTTCATATTGTGCCGGATGCATAGCATACTCAAAAAGTTCTTCGTCATCTTTTCCTAACTCCCAACCTTTGGTGGACATCAAATCTCTATATTTTTGTAATGCGTTAGGGTATGCCACTTGCGGATCTCCTTCATAAAACTCACGTCCTTCGGCTTTGGCTTTCTCTACAATTTCGGGAGCAATTTTACCCGGTACTTTTCCTGCTTTACCCAAAATCATATCCCAAATATCATCGGCAATCATTGACCATCGTTCTTTACCTTTGAGTAATTGCATTACATTCATCATCGCCAAATTTTTGACATATTGACTGAACGGCGTTACCAATGGCGGATAGCCCACACGTGGCCAAACATAAGATACCTCATCAAATAATTTGATAAGCAATTGGTCTTGCGTTAATGTAGGTTTATTATTTTTGGTCATGTATTTATTGATACTTTCCAAGTTGTCTTTCAAGTCTGCCATCAAACTACCCATCATTCCGCCCGGCAATCCAGGTCCGATTAACAATGAATTCATCATTCGGTTTTTATTGTCGATAAAGTATCCTAAAAACTCGTCTGAAAACTCTTGAGTTAAGGATCTTACTTCCATGTAAGCATCCATGTTAATTTCAGGTACATCAAATCCAGCATCTGCTAACATTTCTCTCACCGTTAAAATATCTGCATGTCCGGTTCCCCATGATAATGGCTCCATCGCAGCATCAATATAATCACAACCGGCTCTGCATACTTCTAAAATAGTTGTTACCTGAAATCCAGGTCCTGCATGACCATGGTATTGAATAGGAACGCTGGGATATTTTTCCTTTATATTTTCTACTATTTTTCCTAAGGTTACCGGTCTTCCAATACCTGCCATATCTTTAATGCAAATTTCATCGGCTCCGGCTTCAATCAATTGGTAGGCTAAATTAGTATAATATTCTACAGTATGTAGAGGGGAATGTGTAATACATAGAGCACATTGTGAAATCATTCCGGCTGCTTTGGCGTAACGAATAGAAGGAATGATATTCCGAATATCATTCAATCCACAAAACGTACGAGCAATATCAGTTCCCTGCGCTTTTTTTACTTTGTAAAACAATTCTCTGACATCTGCAGGCACAGGACTCATCCGTAACCCGTTTAATGCTCTGTCTAACATGTGAGTTTGTATTCCGGCTTGGTGAAAAGGCTTTGTCCACTCTCTCACTGCAATGTTGGGGTTTTCTCCAAATAATAAATTTACCTGTTCAAAGCCTCCTCCATTGGTTTCTACGCGGGCAAAACAACCCATACGGACAATGGCCGGAGCCACCTTTTTCAATTGATCAACGCGTGGCACATATTTTCCTGCCGATTGCCACATATCGCGATACAGCAAACTGAATTTTATAGTTCTTTTCTTCATAACTTCGTATTTGATAATTTTTAGTTTGTAACTTTTTGAATAGATATTACACTCCACTCTCCCTTACCGGCCATTTCAATGGCTTGACGAATTGCCATTTCAGATTGATGTTGTATTGGTTTATTATTGTTTTGAGGAGGTGCGAGGGATTGTTCCGGAAAATAACGATTGACGACTTTTATAAGTACATTTCCTGATAAAATGAGAAATATTAAAACAACAAAAACTGTAGAAATACCTATTACTAATAGTAATAATGCGGTATTGAGATATTCCATAATTGACAATGATTTTATTAAAAATAAATTCCGCAAAAGTACTTTAATAATTCAGATAATAAAATCTCTACACTACAAAAAATGTTAATCCAGAATATGTCAAAAATATCAAAATGAAACATTTCAATCAAACTTACATATGAATTGTATCCTAAAATGAATTATACATAACAATACATCACTTCAAATGAGCAATAAGTAAAAAACAGAATTCCGGAATATCTATAAAAAATAAGAATAAATCATTGAGTCATTTCTATGATGTTTTAAAACAATATTTCTTAGACATTTGCAACTACGGTTTCTCGAATAAAAAACAACCTTATAAAATGCGGAGGGATAAGGTAGTTTTGACTTCTGATTTTATACGGTTTGGAGAAAACATTAAAAAGACCAGTGTAACGGAGGTGTCCTTAAACCTAAAAAAACAGTTCTGGTTGTTTCCGCTCACTGAAATTTCTATAGAGTAGATCGGTATAGGGAGTGTCAAACACCCTCGCTTCTAAAGGACATTCTTTAACACACGCACAACACTTGATACACGTTTGCGGATCACTCACAATTTTCGACCCTAAACGAATTGATTCTGTCGGACAAATAGTAATGCAATGCTCGCATTGTACGCAAAGTTCTTCAACGGTTAACGGAGTCTGCGGTGTAGATTTTTCCTTTACTTTGTACGGAAAATTTCCTTTCGGAACAACCTGCCTTTCACAATTTCCGTCAGCAATTCGTGCGGCAATCTCTTTGCCAAATCGGTGAGCAATTTCTATATCTGAAAGATCAGGACGTTTGGCTGTAATCGGGCGATCCTTACGACTGAAAGAGTGTTCTCCGATAAATGCAGCGGCGGCAATCGGACGAAACCCCTGTTCTGCGGCAAGGTCACACAATTCCAAAAGCGCATCTTCGTAATCGCGGTTACCATAGAGAACTACTACAACCGCCTCAGAATGAACTCCACGTATGCTCTTTAACCGTTTCTTGGCTGTTTCGGCTACCCTACCGCCATAAACGGGAACAGCAATCACGGCTATACCATTCTCTACAGATATCTCACGTTCAACGCGGTAGGTCAAATCAACTACTGTGCGTGGCTCTGCTGTCAACGCCTCTCCGATGGCATCGGCAATAGTAGCCGATGTATGTGTTGGAGAAAAAAACATCTGATACACCTCTTTCATTACTTTTCCTTTTAATTTTATGTATTCCAACCCGTAACCTACAAAGATAGTAATTCTATCCTGTTTTTAATCATAAGACCGTAAGATGTTCATCACCCTGCTATCGGATTACTGGTTTGCAAGCCTCCTCAATTACAGAATTAACGTTGAAGTTGGGTATTTTCTCACAGGTATTTCTTGCACTCATTTATGTATCAGTAAAGCAAATATACATAAATTGGTCTATAATTTTATTCTAAATCAATGCAGTTTTATTTTCAAATAAAATTGCATTGATTTTGTCGCATTTTATTATTATTTTTACGACAAAATTGAATGAATTTTCAAATGCAAAGTATTGATAATAATATTATTTCAAACGTTAAAAAATGCGGAAGGGGTAAGGTAGTTTTTGCGTCTGATTTTATACGGCTTGGAGAAAGTAAAGCCGTTAACAAAACATTAGAAAGGCTTGTCCAACGGTCGGTTTTAATCAGGATTGCCATGCCGTAATTTTAGAAGTCTGTTCTCAGTCTCCGTTTGAACCCACTACAAAATATAAAGTTAAAAATTTGATTTCTGAAAACCTGCCAATCAATACCGATATTGCAGACGTTGAAATAACTACAGCCGTTTGGAACGAATGAAGAATAAGTTATTATTATTGCAGCAATCAATAATAACGATTTATGGGAAACAATCAACCACCACCGAAAATTATTTACACGGGTAAATGGTGTCAATTATGATATTGATATTCGTTCCCAATCTTTAATCCCACCCGATAGTGTTATTAAAGATTGGGAAAATGATTATTTGACCATGCAACAATCAATGATTTACGGAAACTCAATACCCTTTATATCACTTTTAGACCGATTACAAACATTAGAAAAAATGTTTAGAGAGCGGTAGAAAATTCCTATCGTTTACAGATAATAAACAATTACTTTCAACTTCTTAGACTATAAAAAAACAAAAAAGCAGCCCTATAAAAAGCTGCTTTTGCGGTCTGGACGGGACTCGAACCCGCGACCCCATGCGTGACAGGCATGTATTCTAACCAACTGAACTACCAGACCCCTATATATTATGACTTAAAACTTATGTGGGCGCAAAGGTAATATCTTTTTTTTATTTCTCAAAACTTTTGCAGGCGAAATCTATACAAAAGTTTCAGGACTTGACTTGAAACAATGCTTTCATGACTTGGTGAACTCTGGTAATTTCTACAACCTCAATACCAATATCTTTTTGTTGTCTTTCAATTCGTTGCTTAGCAATGAATATTTTGGTAAATCCTAATTTTTTAGCTTCTGCAATGCGTTGCTCCATTCTGCTTACACTGCGTATTTCTCCCGAAAGTCCGACCTCTCCAACAAATGCAACATTTTTAGGTACAGGAACATCTAAGTTTGAGGATAAAATGGCTACAACCACCGATAAATCAATAGCGGGGTCTGTAACTTTTATTCCTCCTGCTAAATTCAAAAATACATCTTTAGCAGATAGTTTAAACCCTACTCTTTTCTCTAATACAGCCAAAAGCATATTCAATCGTCGAATATCAAACCCTGTAGTACTGCGTTGCGGCATACCATAAACAGCAGAACTTACCAGTGCTTGAATTTCTATCATTAAAGGTCTCATTCCTTCTATAGAAGCTGCGATAGCAATACCACTCAAATCTTCTTGGTGATGCGAAAGCAGTAACTCCGACGGATTGTGCACCTCACGTAGGCCGGTACTGCACATTTCAAAAATACCAATTTCTGCCACAGAGCCAAACCTGTTTTTGACGGCTCTCAAAATACGGTAAAGATGTTGTCCGTCACCCTCAAACTGTAAAACAACATCGACAATATGTTCCAAGACCTTTGGTCCGGCAATGCCGCCGTCTTTAGTGATATGTCCGATTAAAAAAACCGGAATTTGGTAGGTTTTAGCATACTTGAGCAGTAGAGATGCCGATTCTCTGACCTGAGAGACACTCCCGGCAGAACTTTCGATACGTTCAGAAGTCAAGGTTTGAATAGAATCTACAATCAACAATTGAGGTTGCAAATGAATAGACTGCTGGATAATTGTTTCTACATTGGTTTCGCCATACAAATAACAGTTATCGGTAGTATAATTCATCCGTTCGGCACGCATTTTTATTTGTTCTACGCTCTCCTCTCCGCTGACATATAGTGTTTTCAGTTGACTTTGTTGTGCTATTTGAAGCATCAGGGTTGACTTTCCTATACCGGGTTCTCCGCCAACCAATATCAAACTTCCCATGACCAATCCTCCGCCGAGTACTCTATCCATTTCCTGATTGTGGAGGGTTGTTTTTTTATTTTCCTGTAAGGCAATGTCTTTGATTAAAACAGGTTTGCTATTTTTACTGTCGGGCAATAAAGATTTTGTCGATAATTCTTTGGTAACTACTTCTTCTACAAAAGTATTCCATGCTCCACAAGCCGTACAGCGCCCTAACCACTTGGGTGATTCATATCCACACTCCTGACAAAAAAATGACTTTTTTATTTTAGACATGCTTGGGTGAGAAATTATGGAAAATTAATTGAAATATAGTCTGCCAAATACGTACAACTACCATTGTTGGGTAAGAGAATTTCTACCCAATAATCATTACCACCTTTATCTCTATGAAAAATTAAACAGGCTATAACTTAAACTGATGCTTAATCGCATGGGAAAGAGCCCGTATTTCAATATATTTTCCTTGAAAATATTATTAAAGCCTCCATAAATCATTAAATCAGCATTTAATCGAGAGGTAATTCTCTGTTCATAACCTAAAACCAATCCGGTTTCCCAATTGTTTAATTGATTGGAAAAGTCTAATTCTAAAGGTTCTGTAATAACTGTTGTTACATCGTTCGGGGTAGTTCCCTGATAACCGGTTTTGGCTACTACCGAAAATTCATTTTGCATCACCCATGCACCGTAAATACCAAAAACAATACAGTGTTTACCCCGTTTTCCAAAGCCATATTTAGCCACAACAGGGAACTCCAATAACGTAAAACTCATTTTTTGACGGGCAATACCGGTATAATACACCTCTATTTTTTCTCCACCCTGCCCTGTGGGGTCTGCATAAAAATATTCATTTTCCATTTTTGCATTGGCAGACATTTCTACGGTTTTATAGTTTATATCGAAACCTATATGCCAACGCGGCGTAATAATATAATTCAAATTTAAACCTATGGAAACATTCAATTTCGGAAAAGGCTGAAAATCTTGAGGTAAGTTACCGAAAGGAACTCCACCGCCGACATCTGTGCCAATACGGGGTGATATTTGAAAAACCTTATGTGTCGGAATGTCGGAAATTAACCAATTGACATATCCATTCACCCGAACCGTAGAGTCTTTTTCTGACTTTAATTCCGATGATTGTGCACTTGTAACAATCAGTAAGGTAGATATAAGAAATAAAAATCGCTTCATCTGTTTATAATTATAATGTTGAAAACAAAAAATAAATAATGATACACTCAAATCAATTTACCCATCATTATTTTTTTATTGGGGTAAAATCGGTAATCCAAAATCGGTCGGTAAATACATTAATTCAAGATCATCAACCATCAAAGTACTTCCTTTGGTATTACCGCTTGTACCTCCTGATGCTCCGATATACTGTAATGCTTTTTTACTCGAACTACAATTAATGGCTACTTTTGCCGGCATATTCTCGGATGTATAAATGACCGGAATATACAATTCCTTCCACTCTTCAAAAGCAGTACCGGTGCTAAACTGACCCTCTCCGATTACATTATTATTACTGTCATATACTTTTATCCAAATATCACAGGAGTCAAGCATACCCTCTAATACTGTCGGTTTAAAATTCGGCACAGCATTTCCGAATACGTTACTAAAACCTTGTAAATTCCCAATATATACAGGAGAAGCCGGTTTATATTTAAGGGCAACTTTCATGTAGGTTGGCGCATACTCAAACGGTTTTCCGTAATTGTACATACTTGAAGGATTGCGAATAGCGCCTTCAGAAGCACTGAAATTAAATCCTCCGATAAAAATAGTTCCTCCGGAAATCGGGGTTGTAGAATTTACTCCGGCAGCTCCTCGCGTAATACAACGTGTACTGAGTTCGGCAGATTTTTTACCCTGAAAAGCATCACTCGACGGCTCTACCATCACAACAGAACTTACCATTGGCGGCTGATTGTTATTCACAGACCACTGTCCGCCGTTTAAGTAGGGAAAATCACCGGTACTCCATTCTTCAAAACCACTGTTGGCAAACTGCGGACTATATAATAACTTTATTTGCCATGTTTTCATTTTACCGTTTTCGGCAGTAATGCGCAATGTTTTCACATCATTAAAATCAGTAAAAGAAAATACTCCGGTATAATCTACCATTGTTGCTTTATCTGAGATTGAGAGATTTTCCATCGTTACTTTGACCACTTTGCCTTCTTCCCATGCGGTATAAACCGGAATATAAACCGTTCTTCCGTTGTTATAAATCAATCCCTTCAGTCCTGAAGATGTTTTCATGGAGGAAGGTAAAATACTTAACCACTTAAATTCAATAATTTCTGCGGCCGAACTGCCACCTGCCAACACTTGCTGCTGCAAAGCAACGTACCATGTTTTTTCCGCCGTATTGTCTGCTGCCACAACCGTAAATTGCTTCACATCTGCCGAGGTAGTAAAAGTGAGAGAAAGTTCTTGGACAACATCTTTAAGATAAGCTCCCGAAGGTAATTTTACGATAGGATTAATTGTTATCGGATAGGTTAAATTTGTTGTAGCATCAGACTCATAACTGATAATAATAGAGTCAGAACCGATATTTACATCTTCGGGCACAATCTTAATGTTACCTTGTTCAATGGGAGGAAAGGTAAAACTTTGTATAGTGGTGTTTTGTTTGTTGGGGTCGGGAGGTGTTGGTGTTTGGTCAACAATACGAATGATCCATTTTTTTGTTTTACCAGACTCAGAAGCAACGTAAAAACTCTTCATATCTGCCGTATTTTTAAAAGCAAGCATCATTTCATCCGGCCAGTTACGAATGGTAGCTTTATTGGAAACATAAACATCTAAACTCATCACCAAGGGTAAATATTGGCTGCCATTAAGAATTGTAAACGTAATTAAGCCATACTCTCCATTCAAAGAATCTTGTACTGTTGATTCAATCACCGCTTTTCTGTTAATAACAATACCTTTGGTTTGGAGTTGCCGAATGACCACACTGTCCACATTATTTTCATCGGAAAAGTTGAACGGAAAAAGTTTGTCGCAAGAGGAGATGAATAAAAATCCTACAACAAAAATTATCGGAGTTATAATATAAAGTAACTTCTTCATAAGTTAATTGTTTTTATGTAAACATCTTGTTTTATCTTGTTTAAACCTCTAAAACTGACTTTCACCCTGTAGGAAAGTCCCATCTGGGGTCTGTCTGACACTTTTACCCTGCAGGAAAGTCCCATCTGGGGTCTGTCTGACACTTTTACCCTGCAGGAAAGTCCCATCTGGGGTCTGTCTGACACTTTCACCCTG
>CAYVGO010000003.1:71418-86835 GCA_964450725.1 uncultured Muribaculaceae bacterium | reverse complement strand
TGTCGGCCGACCCCTCGGCTGACCCTTCCCATGGTGGAACAACGTCGGATATACCTCCATCCGACGTAAAATGTATAAAAACGGCTGTTATTTGTAGATCAAGTCCACAATAACAGCCGTTTAATTGAGCAAAATACCCTAAACATTGAACTATTTTCTCATTTTTATACAGTCTCCAAAACACACGGGTAAAAGTTGAGTAAAGAAAAAATGCTTATTTGCATTTTTCAAGAATTTCTTTGACAATCTGTGGGGTAATATTTTGTTTTTCACCCAATATCCATTTTCGTTGCGTAAAACGTTCTACGATTTTATCAATGGCAGGCTCTGTAACCCCATGCTCTTTTAAAGTTGTTGGTACTCCTACACTTTGAAAGAATTTTTCAGTTGCAACAATTGCTTTTTCAATACGTTCATCACTGTTTCCGTCTTTAATTCCGAATACTCGTTCTGCATATTGTTCTAACTTTTCACGTTTTTCATTTTTCATTCGTCTTAACAACTGCGGCAATACAATGGCTAATGTAACACCATGGTCTAAACCATGAAAAGCCGTAAGTTCATGCCCTATCATGTGTGTAGCCCAATCTTGAGGCTGTCCCATAGCAATAAATCCGTTGAGTCCCATAGTCGCCGCAAACATGAAGTTTGCCATAATATCGTAATCATTTTTTTCGACGGCTTTCTTTCCAATTTCCTGTAGGGTTAATAAAATTCCTTCAGCCCATCGGTCTTGTACATTTGCTTTTACGGGATAGGTGATATATTGCTCAACAACGTGTACAAAAGTATCTACAATGCCGTTAGCAATTTGTTTTACCGGTAATGAAAAGGTAGTTTGCGGGTCAAGGATAGAAAATTGCGGATAAGTTTGCGGATTGTGAAATGCTAACTTTTCACCTGTTTCTTTTCTTGAAATGACACCTCCGTTATTCATTTCAGAGCCGGTGGCCGGCAGTGTTAATACCGTACCCATAGGAATTGCAGTTTGTGCTAAGGCGTTATTTTGCATGAAGTCCCAAGGATTTCCGTTGAAAAGAATGGCTGTAGCAATGAATTTTGTTCCGTCTAATACAGAGCCTCCTCCAACAGCTAAAAGAAAATCTACTTTTTCTGCTTTACAGGTTGCAACGGCTTTCATTAAGGTTTCATAAACAGGATTGGCTTCAATGCCTCCAAATTCTATGACATTATATCCCTCTAATGCTTTTTTTACTTGGTCATATACGCCGTTTTTAAAGATACTTCCAAAGCCATAAGTAATCATGATTTTACGACTTTTAGGAATTTCTGTACTTAGTTGTGCAATGGTATCTTTACCAAAAATTAATTTTGTGGGGTTTTGAAATGCGAAGTTATACATAATGATTTAATTTATAAATGATTCTTTTTCGGTTTGAGGTACTTGCCAATCTCCGTTTTCTTTAATAATAGTTATTAGTTTTTCAATTGCTTCAGACTCATCAACGGCTTGCAAAATACAAGTTTTTCCTTTATATAATGCCACTTTTCCTTTACCTATACCAATATATCCATA
This sequence comes from uncultured Muribaculaceae bacterium, assembly GCA_964450725.1. Lineage (GTDB taxonomy): Bacteria > Bacteroidota > Bacteroidia > Bacteroidales > UBA932 > CAYVGO01. The sequence continues at coordinate 85,298 of CAYVGO010000003.1, read as the reverse complement.
ATCGGCATCAGCCATTTCTCCCGGTCCATTAACCATACAACCCATTACTGCAATTTTTAATCCCTTTAGATGCTGAGTAGCCGACCGAATTTTTTGTAGTACCAAACTAATATCATATTGAGTTCTTCCGCAACTCGGACAAGCAATATATTCTGTTTTAAATATTCTTATGCGTGCGGCCTGTAATAAAGAAAAAAGCGAATTTACAATTTCTTTTTGTGTGACGTTTCTATGAGTTTTGACTTGTTGTTTAACATAGCACTCTATTGGTGGACTTATCATAATTCCGTTACCAAATCCGTCAACGAGCATTCTACCTGCAAGTACAGCTAATTTTATTTGCAACTTTACAAAATCCTGTTCTTGTAGAGAAAAACGTACAATCACAGGATTGGTAATATTGTAAGATTGCAATACTAATGAGAGTTGTTTTAGTTCTATGGGCGGATGTTTGGTTGTGGGTTTATAGACCAATATGTAGTTTGGATTTCTCTCTAACCAAGTTAAAAAGTCTTCAGTTAAAGTACTGTTCGTAATGAATAGTACATCTTCACTCTCTTCAGATATCAGGTTTATTCCCGTTGTCGTAAAATCCAATTGTTTACTGCCAATAAAGATTGCATCGGGCGAATTGTCAGAGTGTTGCCATTGTTCATTTCTTTGTAATAATGAAATTTCGCTCATGTTTTCAACTCCAATCTTTTGTAACTTAGTGAGATTGGCAACGATAGCAAACGGATTTTTACCTCCGATATTATTTACGGCTATAGTTTCTCTCGGAGAATATTGATAAGGTTGATTATATTTTTCATCATATCTAAGATGCTGTAATTCGGGAGTTGAAAGTTCTTTGATTGTTTGTACAATTTCTTTGGCAACAGGAATTTCATTTTCTGGACTTTCGGTCAGAGATACTCTCAAAGTATCTCCAATCCCTTCACTCAATAACGTTCCGATTCCTACGGCAGATTTTATACGTCCGTCTTCGCCGTCTCCGGCTTCTGTAACGCCGAGATGGATAGGGTAGGTCATTTGTCGTTTATTCATTTCATCAACCAATAACCGATTCGCGTAAATCATTGTTCGGGTATTACTTGATTTCAGTGACACTACAACATTTTGAAAGTGTTCTTGTTGACAAACTTCTAAAAAAGGTATGGCAGACATCACCATTCCTTGGAGGGTGTCTCCATATTTTTCCAGAATTGTCGGATGTAGAGAACCTTGATTTACACCTATCCGTATTGCCGTGTGATAAGTTTTACATGTAGAGAGTAGGGATTTGAATAGCGAAAAATCGTCTATGTTAGATTTGTGAAAATAATTTCCAGGATTGATACGTACTTTCTGGACGTATTGTGCTGCAATTTCCGCTACTTCCGGCAAATAATGCACATCCGCAACAATAGGTTTTTGATAACCTTGAGACTTAAGTTCAACAATGATGGCTTGAAGAGATTCTGCTTCCTGTTTGTTTTGTGCAGTAATTCTAACTATATCTGCCCCTGCATCAAATAATTTTTTACATTGAGTTACGGTTGCTGAAATATCTGTCGTTTGGGTGTTCGTCATACTTTGAAGAATGTATGGATAATCACTTCCAATACATAAACTTCCCACTTGACAAGCGTGAGTTTTACGTCGTTCAAATAGTAGTATTTGAGAATTTTTATTCGTCATATAAATTCACCGTTACATCTTTTTGTTTTACGGGAATGATCATTGAACGTCCGTCATACAACAAAGTATAATCTTTATTGATAAGAACCTTTACTGAATATACCAATATATCATTATCCTTAGGGCCATAGGTTTTACCTCGTTCAATTTCCCTGTCGTCAAGTTTTACAATAATTTCAGAGGAAATTCGATCTTGAGGAGTTTGAGATTTTATACTTTTGTATTTTTTAATATAAAGTCGAACAAAATTTTCAGGGGCAATTTCTCCTTGATTTAATCCATAATAGGTAACGTATTTTTCGGTAATGTTTTCGGCTCTTATTTTTTTGTTCTTTAAATTCCACACTAACGGGAAATAGGTTGTGGTGGGTGAATATGAAGCAGCATAGATAGAACGCAAAAGTTCTGTTTCTGATACTCGTTTAATGTTTTCGGCAATAAACTTAGAACCATTGAGTCCACCATCAGGATAGTATTCTGTAAAGTACCATACGCCATTAATCCACACTTCGACCCAAGAGTGATTTTCGATGTTGTTATGCCAACTTGGAATACCGACAATTCTAGCAGGAATACCTACCGAGCGAAATGCGTCTGCCAGTAAAATAGATAGACTTGTCCAAGACCCAGCACCAATCTCCATGGTTTCAAGAGGTGCCTGATCAGGTTTGTTAAAACTGATCGTATAGTCCACTTTAGTCAATCGGGCAATACCACGGTTAATGGTATCCATAGCGCACTTTAAAGATTTACATCTACTTATTAAAGGTTTACATTTTTCGTATAATGGTTTTCTCCATTTTTCTCGATGTTCCGAAAGTTGGTGGTAAGGTAATACATAGTTGAAAAATATATTTTCAGGAAGAGATCTACACCAAGGAAACTCTTCTTTAACTTTATAAGCATAATTAATATTCTCAATTAAAACATCCGGATGTAATTTTTTCTGGTCATCTTTGGGCATATATGACAATAAAAATATTAATCCTCGTACATAATCGGAAGATACACCTTCAATAACTTTAGTAAATAATTTTTTATTGTAGGATTTGGCGATGAGAGAGTCTAATGTCTTTTTTTCTTGAGGTGTATAGGAACGTGTTATAACTAAAGGAATCGGCGACGGTTCGACTGTTTTTTTCTTCTCTTTTTTTGTTGCCTGTGGTTGTGCTGTACTCTTATTTTTATTAGTTACAGCATTTTTTTTACTTTTATTGGAGGAACTATCAACTTTGGCAACTTTAGTTGAGTCTTTTTTGAAAATATTGAGACGTGAAGCAGAATAAATTGTACCTGTACATAAAATGAATGTACAAGTGACAATTATTTTTAGAGAAGACGTAAATAAAGTCATTGAACGTGGATAGTTTAATAATAATGTATTATCGTAAGCAAACTATTTTCTGACAATTTGCTCAACAACATTATAGTTATCGGCTGAAATGGATAACATGTAGTTACCAATCATGTGTAATTTGTAATTGACGGTATAACTACCTTCAATTTGATATTGGTTAACCAATTCTCCCACCTTTTGACCGTAACTTGTAAATAAATCTATTTTTATATGTGCTGCTTTGTCAAGTTTGTAAGATAATTGTAAGTCTCCATTGGTTGGATTTGGATAAATTGTATAGGTCAATGGTTTTTCTGTTACTTGTGCTGTAGTAAGTTTTACCATCGGAACTTCAGGTTTGTCTTGAACAAAACCATTAGTTTCCGTATTCAAAAATCCTTCAAATGACTCTGAAGCGTGCTCTATATTCTGACTTAATGCAACAAAAACAGGGCAACGAAACTCTTGAGCGTACCACAAGTATTTAATTTCTGAAATTCTAAACATCTGAGTGCCTGTATGTATATATCCATAATTAAAAAATGTTTTTACTCTCAAAACATTATCAATTTTTACGCCATTGGGTAAAATGATAGTTCCGTAACCGTCAACAGTTGAAGAGTAATTACCTTCAATACTTTGATTGGTAGGACTTTGATCCACTGCGGCCGTAATATTAGCGTGTGCAAAACCTTCGATTGTAGTACCATATTGAAAAGGATACTTTACTTTTTGTACCGGTTTGTCAAAAATAAGATCATAACAAGTATTGCTGTAACCAGTCCAAAAGTTACCGTTTGGAGTACATTTAAAAGAAAAAAGAGCATCGGATTTTCCCATTACACTGACATTTCCTTGAGGGTCAACATTAATGACTTTTTCAACACCATTTTTGTTGTAATTTAGATTCAAATTACTGAAATCCCACACCACATTTTCTCCGGAAATACTTACATCAATATTTCCTTCTACATTTACCGTTTCCATCGCTATTCCGGTTTGTAACCCATGCTTTTCAAAAGTTAGTTCTGGTTGAGCTATTGCCCAATTTAGAGTAAATAAAACAATAAAAAGAGTCAAAATTTTTTTCATGGTTTTGTAAGTTAAAATTATAAGTTAAAAAAATGGCTAATTTTCATCTGTAGAAATTTCAATGTCTGTTGAAACTTTGTTATCATCACGCTTACCGAGCAATCGAATAACGTCAGCATATATTTCAGTTGTGTGCCGCTTATGTCCTTCTTTATCTTCCCAACTTCGAGTATGTAATTTTCCTTCAATAAAAATTTGTGTTCCTTTTTTAATGTGCTTTTCTGCGAATTCAGCTTGATGCTTCCATAAAACAACGTTATGCCACTCGGTGTTAGAAACTCTTTCTCCGTTTTTATTCAAGTAGGTTTCAGATGTGGCAATGTGTAAGGTCGTAGTGGCAACTCCACTGTCTAAATAACGGATTTCGGGGTCTTTTCCGACGTTTCCAATGAGCATGACTTTGTTTAACATGATGGGAGAGGATTTAATATTAAGTTAAAAGAGAATTTATTTACTAATAACGATTGGTGAGAATTTTTTAGTGTTGTGAAAAATTATTTTGTAATAAAATACACTAAGAATTTAGTGATAACTAATTTACTCTTCATTACTTGTTACTTCATGAATCTGCATGTATGGAAATAGAATAGCAGGAATTGTAATACTATTTTCTGTCTGATTATTTTCTAATAATGCAGCCATAATTCGAGGTAAGGCTAAAGAACTGCCGTTTAAGGTATGTACTGCAATGTTTTTTTTATCTTCATTTTTGTAACGTGCCTTAAGTCTGTTTGCCTGGAAATCTTCAAAGTTTGAAACCGAACTAACCTCTAACCACCGGTTTTGTGCCGCAGAAAAAACTTCAAAGTCATATGTTAATGCCGACGTAAAACTCATGTCTCCACCACAAAGTCGGACAATTCTATAGGGTAATGATAACTGCTGTAAAATACTTTCTACATGGGTAACCATCATGTCTAATGCTTTGTATGAGTTTTCAGGAATTTCAAAACGAACAATCTCTACTTTGTCAAATTGGTGAACCCTGTTTAATCCTCTTACATCTTTACCGTAACTTCCGGCTTCCCTCCGAAAACAAGGGGTATATGCCGTCATTTGTATAGGTAATTCGTTAGGTTGAAATAAATAATCGCGATATAAATTAGTAACAGGAACTTCAGCTGTAGGGATGAGGTAAAATTTGTCCTCTTGACAAAAATACATTTGTCCGTCTTTATCTGGTAACTGTCCTGTAGCGTAAGCCGAACTTTCATTGACAATGTGTGGAGGTATAACTTCTTGATAACCTGCTGCAATGTTACAATCTAAAAAATAATTAATTAATGCTCTTTGTAATTTTGCTCCAACTCCCTTATAGACAGGAAATCCCGCTCCCGTCAATTTAACGCCTGCTTCTAAATCAAACAGTTGATATTTTTTTGCTAATTCCCAATGAGGAAGAGCATTCGAATGAAGTGTTGGTATTGTACCTCCTTGTTTGACAATTTCATTATCTTCAGCACTTTTACCTTGTTTCACAGAAATGTGAGGAAGGTTTGGTAATTTGCATAACTCAGACTGTAGTTGTAGTTCAACTTCTGCATGCTTTTTATTTAAATTTTCGGAGGATTGCTTTAATTCGGCTACTTTTACTTTTTTCTTTTCTGCTTCTACAACATCTTTGTTTTTAAGTAAAGTTCCAATTTCTTTTGCAGTTTTATTTTGTTCAGACAAATTACTGTCTAACAATTGTTGGATTGATTTTCTTTCTGTATCAAGTTGTAAAATAGCCTCCACAATTTTCGTAGCATCAAAATTTTTCACTTTAAGTTTTTCAATAACTTCTTTTGGGGCTGCACTTATTTTTTGCAAAGCAATCATGGTAAAATAGAATATTAAAACTGAGTTCAGGTTGATTTGTGGGACAAAAATATATAAATATTTCCACATAATAATGACACATGCAGAAAAAGAGTAACCGATCAACGTTACAACATCCAAACAAATATTCAGGAACGTTATTCTTGCAAGTATTTCAACTCATTGTTTCTGAATGCAGTGGTAGATTGTTGTGTACTAAAAGGAGAGCAATTTTTTTTGAAAAAAGGGAGAGATGTCGTACTCAATATCAGATTATTGAAATGAAATAATACTTGAGTGCCGATTAAATATACTTTTTTGATCAGGTTCGTTAAGGTTGTTGCCGAAATTTATATGTAGGTTTTTTTGAAAGGAGAGTGCAAAATTGTCTGTAAACTTCATCAAATTTCTACTGTTTTTGTCTTGTGCTGTTTTGGAAGGTGATTTTCAATCAATACAAAAATTGCCGTATTAATAATTGTAATACGGCAATTCGAAAGATAAGTAATTTTAATACGTAATAACTTGAAGTAACATTATAATGAATGTTATCTTTCCAGAAGAATTGATCCGCTGTATTTTTCTTCCTTACCATCATTGATTATAGTAAGAATGTAAAAATAATTGCCGGATGCTGCTTTTCCTCCATCCCAAGAATTGTCATAATTTTTAGTCGAATAGATTTTGTCATTAAATCGATTAAATATTTCTATGGTATTGTTGGGGTAATTTTCTAAACCTTTGATAACTAAAACATCATTAAGACCATCTCCATTCGGAGAGAAAAAAACTCTTAAATTTTTACTGTCGAATGCACTATTTTTCTTGATGTAAAAATATAGAATATTATTTTCGGTCTTCACGCCTTGCTCTCCCGATATGGTGTAAATATTTTTGATGCGATGCTCAACTTTGCCGTAGCGGTTAAATTTATAAGTTACATTGAAACTATAGGATTCAAAAGCCTCTAATTTTCCGATTTCAAAGCGTAAAAAACGACCGTCATTCTTCACCGTATTGTTACTAGAAATTAGTGTGATATTTTTAGGCAAACTGTCGATCATTATCAAATCTTCAATAGGTTTGGAGTGGTTGTTTTGAATAAAATAAGAGATAACACCCTCTTCTCCTTCTTTAATTTCTTCATATTTTGATGTTACGGAAATAAAAGAATATCCCAACAATTGTTGAGAAAACAATGAAATTAAAATAAATCCAGACAGTCGAAATAAACGTATCATTTATAATTCAGTACAAGATAGAGAATAGTGAGTCAATTTCCTACTAATAATAAAAACGAAACGCAATTTCTTTTATTGCAAAAAATCTAATAAATAAAGCTAAAAAACAAATGAATGAAAGTTAATTGATTTATTTTCTTTTGTGAAATGAGAGTATACTTTTTTGAAGAAATATTTAAGAGCGGTGCCAATGATATTAGTTGTGCAGATATAATTTATGGCTTGATATTGAGTACACCCTTAGTCATAAATAAAATGATTATCTTTGAGGTATATTAATTGTTATAGACTATGAATGAATTTATTATTATTATCTTACTTATTTTGTTGAATGGAGTTTTGGCAATGTCTGAAATAGCATTGATTTCTGTGAGGAAGTCTTACTTATCGAATGAGGTTAAGAATGGTAGTCGTACGGCAAAAGTGGCTTTGAAAATTGTGAATGAACCTGAGCGGTTTTTATCAATGATACAAATAGGAATTACAGTTATTGGTATTTTGACAGGTATATATTCCGGCAATGTTTTGGCAAGTAATTTATCAGAAGTACTGAAAAATTATGGAGTGTCTGTAACGATTTCTCATCCGATAGCACAGTTTGTGATAGTGATATTGGTTACTTATTTTACTTTAATTTTCGGTGAACTTGTTCCTAAAAGAATAGGCATGAATATGGCTGAGAAAGCAGTAAAGATTGTTGCTCCACCAATGTATTTTTTATTAATAATCATGTCTCCATTTGTATCATTATTAGCCAAAAGCACTTCTTTCTTTATCAAATTATTAGGCTTTCAAACCAATGCACTTAAAGTAACCGAAGAAGAAATTAAATCAATGATTAATGAGGGAGCAAAAGAGGGTGAAGTGCAAGAGGTTGAAGAAAATATTGTCAAGCGAGTATTTTTATTGGGTGATTTGAAAGTAAGTTCTTTGATGGTTTATCGTTCTGACTTAATTTCAATAGATGTCAATATGAAAAATTCTGAGATTAAGGAAAAACTTCAAGCAAATTTATATGAACTTTATCCTGTGATTGATAAAAGTTTTGATAATATAAAAGGTGTTGTAATGCTTCAAGATATTATGTTTCAAATTCACAACGATACTTTTGATATTCGGCAAGCAATAAAACCTGCGCTGTATTTTCATGAAAATATGAGCGTTTACAGGGCTTTGGAAAGATTGAAAAAAGAAGGGGTTAAATATGCTTTAATTTGTGATGAGTTTGGAAGTTGTCAAGGCATGATTTCATTAAAAGATATTTTGGAAGGGCTCGTGGGTAACATTGAAGACATACACAAGGAGTCAGACATCATTCAACAGAAGAACTGTAATGAGTGGTTGGTTGACGGACAATGTGCTTTGTATGATTTTTTATCGTATTTTGAAATGGAAAACTTACACTCAGGAGATAATGACTTTAATACTGTGGGTGGATTAGTTTTGAACCAACTTGAACATATTCCGGAAAATGGAGAATGTACAAGTTGGAAAAATTTTAAATTTGAAATCGTAGATATGGATGGTGCACGTATCAATAAAATTTTAGTTCGCACCGTTTAATCTAATAAGCAAATTATTCTGAAAATAAACTTTTAAGTTTTTCAAAAATATTTTTATCGCTTTTTTGAGGATTGGGTTTAAAACTTTCTGACTTAGAAAGTTCTTCAATCTTTTTTCTTTCTTCTTTTTTTAAATTTTGAGGTATCCACACATTTACATATACTAATAAGTCTCCGCGATGATTTCGGTAACTGATGTCCGGCAGGCCTTGTCCTCGAAGTCTCAAAATGCTTGTCGGTTGTGTTCCTTCTTTGATGGAAATTTTTGCTTTCCCATCTATGGTTGGAATTTCAACAGAAGTTCCCATAATGGCATCCGGAACAGATATAAATAATGTGTAAATAAGATTATTTCCATCTCTCAGCAATTCGGAATGAGGTTCTTCTGCTATGACAACAAGTAAATCTCCGGCATAACCGTTTCTCTGGCCGGCATTACCTTTTCCACTAATATTCAACTGCATTCCCTCTCTTACTCCGGCTGGAACATTGAATACAATTTCCTCTTCTCCACTCATTATTCCGGTTCCTTTGCATTGGCTACAGGGATTATTATTTTTTTTGCCATCACCATGGCAATCGTTACAAGTTTGAGATGTTTGCATTCGCCCTAACATCGTATTGACTGTTTTATTTACTTGTCCTTTCCCTTGACATGTGGGGCAAGTAACAAAGGCAGAAGTATCTTTAGCACCAAGCCCATGGCAAGCGCTACAACTAACCATTTTCTTGACTTTTACTCTTTTTTCTACACCATGAGCAACGTCTTTTAAAGTTACTGACACCTTAATACGTATATCAGATCCTTGTGCTTTATATTTTTTTTGACCGCCGTTGCCAAACCCTCCAAAGAAACTACCAAATCCTCCTTCACTAAAAACATCTCCGAATCGACTAAAAATATCATGAATGTCAAATTCTACACCTCCGGAAAATCCTCCTCCTCCTCCCATGCCAGCATGCCCAAATTGATCATATCTTGCTTTTTTGTCTGCATTACTTAATACATCATAAGCTTCTGCTGCTTCCTTAAATTTTTCTTCAGCTTCTTTATTGCCCGGATTTTTATCGGGGTGATATTCAATCGCTTTTTTTCGGTATGCTTTTTTTATCTCTTCCGCACTTGCGTTTTTGGCAACGCCGAGCACCTCGTAATAGTCTCTTTTACTCATGGTTTATTTTGATATTGTTTGATCTTGATTTTCTTTAAAAGATTTATTCTCCCACAACCACTTTGGCATAACGTATAACTTTGTCATTCAAAGTATAACCTTTTTGCACAACGTCAATAACGATTCCTTTTTTATCATCTTCAGTCACTGGAAATTTTGTTACTGCATCATGTAGATCCGTATTAAACGGTTGATTGATGGCTTCAATTTCTACGACTCCTTTACCCTTAATATAATCCAATAATTTTTGATAAATGAGATTGATTCCTTCAACCACAGCATCCATATCTTTTGCATTTTGTAATGCCGCAACTGCCCTTTCCAAATCATCAATCACGGGTAAAAAACCCTCTAAGACAGAGGTTGTACCTGAGATTAAAAGTTCCATTTTTTCTTTCGCTGTACGTTTTCTAAAATTATCATATTCTGCTACCAAACGTAGATATTTGTCTTTTAATTCTGCGATTTCGTCATTCAGTAAAGACATATTATCATCATTACTTTGCTCCTCTATATTTTCAACGGGTGGTTGAACCAGAGTTTCTTCCGCATTATTTTTGTTCTTTTTCATGTGTAGATTATGAGTTTGAGTATATTTAAGTTTGATAAATTACGTACATAAACAAGTGTGTACATGTCGCAATAATGCAAAAACCAAGCCAAGATTATTTTCAATAGAGATAAAAAAAATAAAGAAGAAGTTGAGTCTTAAATAGCATTTAAATTCGTTAATGATTTATTTTTTTTTTGTGGCTAATCAAAAATGCTAATACGTTTGCAGAAAAATTAATTTCATACTTATTTTATATGTTGCGTTTCGACCTTTTGACAGTCTTGCCCGAATTGCTCGAAAGCCCTTTTAATTATTCAATTGTACGCCGAGCACAAGAAAAAAAAGTAGTCGAAATATATATTCATCATTTACGAGATTATTCCATAAATAAACATCGAAGGGTAGATGATTATGCTTTTTCTTCCGATGCAGGGATGGTTTTAAGCATAGAACCTATTTATAAAGCCATTACTCAATTAAAGTTGGAAAGAGAGTATGATGATATTATTTATATGTCTCCCGATGGTGAGAAGTTTACACAGAAAATAGCAAACGAGTTATCGTTAAAACAAAATATATTAATCTTATGTGGGCACTACAAAGGGATTGACCACAGAATAAGAGAACATTTGATAACACGTGAAATTTCAATTGGAGATTATGTTTTATCCGGAGGAGAATTGCCCGCAGCCGTATTGGTTGACAGTGTTGTAAGGTTGATTCCTAAGGCCATATCAGATGCAGAATCTGCATTGACAGATTCTTTTCAAGATAATTTATTGGCTCCCCCGGTTTACACCCGTCCTGCCGAATTTAATGGATGGAAGGTTCCGGAAGTGCTTCTTTCCGGTAATCACAAATTAATTTACGAGTGGCAGCAAGAACAAGCATTACAACGAACAAAGACATTACGTCCGGAACTGTTAAAATAATTATTGCAAATTTAAGTATTATACATAAAGATATATGACAACAAGTGAAACGTCCACTGTCAAGAAAAAGAAACGCATGATTGTTTCTTATAATAAATTAACATTTGAACAACTTACGTTATTAAGAAACCTTTACCCTTTAGGTTTTACAGATGCTATGATGAAAGTGAAGGGAATGAATAATGAAGAATTTAATGCCGTGATGATGGAAACCGAAGATGTGCAATATCTTGTGAAAGTAGAAGTGGGAAATACAGGCGTTGTTTTTGAAGATGAAGAAACAGCAGATTCAATAGGTGATGATGTAACAAAAGGTCTTATTCCGGATATGGACAATGAATCTGCGGAAGAGGAGGATGAAGATAGTTTTGAAGATGACAGGGTGGAAATTGATGAGGACGATGAAGATGATGACGATGAAAAATAATTAGTGATGAAGTAATTTTTGTTGATATAAAAAGTTTCCGTGTCAATAAAAATTAAATAGTAATGAAGGAAACTTATTTTGATAATTTTTTAGATTATGATTTATTCTCATGAAGTACAACAAATGTGTGTTGTCAAAAAAGGACCCGATCATGGTCCTGCTCCAATCCCACAAGAAGGGAAATGGGTACAATCGAAAGAAATCAAAGATGTATCCGGATTAACCCATGGGGTAGGGTGGTGTGCCCCACAACAAGGTGCTTGTAAACTAACCCTCAATGTAAAAGACGGGATTATACAAGAAGCAATGGTAGAAACCATAGGATGTTCCGGTATGACACATTCTGCTGCTATGGCATCAGAAATTTTACCCGGAAAAACTCTTTTGGAAGCATTAAATACAGATTTAGTGTGTGATGCTATTAACACGGCGATGCGAGAACTTTTTCTGCAAATTGTTTACGGACGTACTCAATCTGCTTTTTCTGAAGGAGGACTGCCCATTGGAGCAAGTTTAGAAGATTTAGGAAAAGGATTGCGCAGTCAAGTAGGAACAATGTTCGGTACAAAAGACAAAGGTGTACGCTATCTTGAAATGGCAGAAGGCTACTGTACCCGTATGGCTTTAGATGCAGAAGGAGAAGTTATAGGGTATGAATTTGTGCATTTAGGTAAAATGATGGAGATGATACAGAAAGGTGAAGATGCTAATAAAGCATTGGAAAAATCCAAAGGAACTTATGGACGATTTTCTGAAGCCGTTACGTATATTGATCCGCGTCATAAATAATTATAAATCGTAAAAATATAGACCTATGAATTTATTTGAAAGTTACGAAAGACGTATAAAAAATATAGAAAAAGTACTTCAAGAGTACGGAATTAAAAATATAGATGAAGCAAAATCTATTTGTCAAAATAAAGGAATTGATCCTTATAAAATTTGTGAGGAAACACAACCTATTGCTTTTGAAAATGCAAAATGGGCATACGTTGTAGGGGCTGCCATTGCAATAAAAAAAGGTTGTAAAACGGCTGCAGAAGCCGCAGAAGCCATTGGTATAGGATTACAATCATTCTGTATTGCAGGCTCTGTTGCGGCTGACAGAAACGTAGGTATTGGACATGGTAATTTAGCGGCAATGTTATTGCGAGAAGAAACTCAATGTTTTGCATTCTTGGCAGGACATGAATCTTTTGCCGCTGCTGAAGGTGCTATAAAAATTGCTGAAATGGCAAACAAAGTACGTAAAAGTCCTTTACGAGTAATTCTTAATGGATTGGGAAAAGATGCTGCCATGATTATTTCCAGAATCAACGGCTTTACATACGTTCAAACAAAATTTGACTATGCGTCGGGAGAGTTAAAAATCACCAAAGAAAAAGCCTACTCTCAAGGTTTACGCGCTAAGGTACGTTGTTATGGTGCTGACGATGTTCGTGAAGGTGTTGCGATTATGCGTTCTGAAGGTGTTGATGTTTCCATTACAGGAAATTCAACCAATCCTACACGTTTTCAACATCCGGTTGCAGGGACTTACAAAAAAGAATGTATAGAAAATGGACGTAGATATTTTTCTGTCGCTTCCGGTGGTGGTACGGGTCGTACATTACATCCGGATAATATGGCGGCAGGTCCTGCATCTTACGGAATGACCGATACTATGGGACGTATGCACGGAGATGCTCAGTTTGCCGGATCTTCTTCTGTTCCGGCTCACGTAGAAATGATGGGCTTTTTAGGAATGGGAAATAATCCTATGGTAGGAGCTACAGTTGCTGTTGCTGTAGCAATTGAAGAGGCAAAATAAGTTAAACATAAGTTTGATGGGGAAACTCGGTAAAGATTTTTACTTTGCCGAGTTTTTTGTATGTGTGTATCTCATTGAACAAAATTGACCTTCGGGGGTTATAATCTTTATATCTTTCTTTGATAAGGCGATATGCCTTTATTAATAATCCAGACATATTATTAATGAAACGATGTGTATCTATTAATAATTCAGATGTACTATTAATAAAATGATGTGTACTTATTAATAATTCATCTGGATTATTAATAAAGTGATGTGTACTTATTAATAAT
>CAYVGO010000003.1:60466-71318 GCA_964450725.1 uncultured Muribaculaceae bacterium | reverse complement strand
GATTATTAATAAAGTGATGTGTACTTATTAATAATTCAGATGTATTATCAATAAAGTGATGTGTATCTATTAATAATTCAGATAGATTGTTAATGAAATGATGTGTACCTATTAATAATCCTGATGGATTATTAATAAAGTGATGTGTATCTATTAATAATTCAGATAGATTATTAATGAAATGATGTGTACTTATTAATAATTCAGATAGATTATTAATGAAATGATGTGTACTTATTAATAATTCAGATAGATTATTAATGAAATGATGTGTACTTATTAATAATCCCGATATATTCTTCATAAATACAAGTATTTTGATGAAGAATATATCGGGATTATTCAGTTTGAAAAGTATTTTGTAGTAGAGAGGTGAAAGACAAAAAGGCTTCTTATTTTATAGAGTGTCTTTGTGATGCTTCTTTCGAGCTAACAGGGCTAAAATGGCAGAAAGTACGGCTGCTCCGACCCAAAAGTAAGTAATGGCACTGAAATTATATGTTTCGGTTCCGTTGGTTTCAATTTTACTCCCCTCAATAAGAACACCACTTAAAATATCTTGTACCCCTGCTCCTATATAACTGGCGATACCAATAATACCGAGAGCTGCACCCGAAGCTTTTGGCGGAGCTATATCTACGGCCATTAGTCCCCCTAAAAAGCAAATCAGAACGCCGATACCTATCCCAAAAACAGCCATTGCCAGAGCATCAATCCAAAAGTTAGCACTGCCTAAAAGAAAAACGGTCATCGCTATAGCATTGATAATGCCGAATAAAAATGCCGGAATATTTCGATTTCCTTTGAAAAGTTTGTCGGAGATAATACCCGAAAACACAGTACCTATAATTCCGGCAATGCTACTAAACGCAATGATTGTACCGGCAGTTTCAATGGTGTAGTGTTTTTCATTTTGCAAGAAAAAAATTCCCCAACTCTGAATGGCATAACGACTGACATACATTAAAGCACTTGAAAGGGCTAAAATCCAAATTAACGGATTACGTAAAACCGTTAATTGTGCTGTATTGCTATCTTTGTTTCCCGAACTTTGTACTTGAGGTTCTATATGTTGTAGTCCTAAACTCTCAGGTCTGTCGTGCATGAAAAGGTAAAGCATGATAAATCCAAGAAATCCCACAGTGGCAGCGCCATAAAATCCCCATTGCCAGCCCGCAAATCCAACAATCCCGGCTACGACAATATTGGTTAAAGCATCTCCCAAGTTATGACTTGCACTCCAAAACCCGTAATAAGTACCCCGCTCTTTACGGCTAAACCATCGAGTTTGGTTGACAACCCCTGATGCAGCTCCGAGTGATTGTGCCCACCCGTTAATACCCCACAGAATGACAAACAGTAAAAAATAGTGAGTGAAACCTAATATAAGATTGATAACAGCAGTTACTAATAGTCCTGTTGCCATCAGTCGTTTTACATTCGCTCGGTCGGCTAAGAATCCGTTCGTAAACTTACCTATGGCGTAAGTGAAAAAGAGTGCAGACCCAATCACACCTAAATCAGTTTCTGAGAAAACTCCGGCATCAACAATCGGCTTTTTTACAATGTTGAAACTCAATCGGCAAACATAATATAATCCGTAGCCAATAGTGGCAGAAAGAAACGTTGACCACCTTAACTGCTTATATCGTTTCAGAGTTTCTTTGTCTGAAAGACTTTTGATGGGAGGTTTGTCTGATGAAATGCGATAAAAAGCAATGATTTTATTAAGCATTACGGGTGAAGTTTTTTTGAACGTAGATATTTAAGTAACGCTTCAGGTCTATCGGTTTGGATAATGTTTCCGCCATTTTTGATAATCCAACCCCAATTTTCTTCAGGATTTTTCACGGCAAGTTCATCACAATGCCCGGCATTCATTTCAGGCCAAAGAGCATTAATCCAAACACGTGCCGGTTGTTTTTGGAATGTAGGAATAAGTTGATATACGCGAGATTCCGTAGAACTGAATACAATTTCATAAGCCACAGGTTTATAATGAGTCATGAAACTTTCTATAAAATCTTCGGGGTTCTTATTTTTTTCATTCAAAATAGGCATGTAAATCATTTCGTCTAACAATTTTCCATATTGTACCCTGACGTTTTCATAGGTTTTGCTACCTTTCAAGACAACCTCTTTTACAGTTTCAGTTTTACGTAAAACGGTCATGACTTTATCCATATAATCACCCGCTTTGTCAATATTGACCAATATTTTTCCTTTAGCCAGGGTCATCACTTCCTCCAATGTTGGAATTTTGTGAAAGGTTTTTACTCCTAATCCGTCTTTGAGTACAACGTTTTGCAATTCCGAATAGGTGTAATCACTTATTTTTCCTTTTCCGGAGGTTGTACGGTCAATGGTTTCATCGTGCATGAGCATCAATATGGAATCTTTTGTCATGCGTACATCAATTTCTACCATATCTACGCCCATCATAATACAATTTTCTATTGCCTGTAGTGAATTTTCGGGAGCATTTCGCCAATCTGCCCGATGCGATACGACAAAAATGTAATTAGATGTGGAGTTATGCAATTGTTTCAACAATTCGGCAGTATGTGTACTGCCGAATTGTTCTGAAACAATACACGTACAAATAATGATTAATAATATTATTCGTTTCATTATTCTTTTACGATTTTTTTAGTGATAGTTTCTTCTTTGTTGATGACTTCTCGAATTGCAATTTCATGATTAGATACTAATCTCACAAAATAATTCCCGGTTATTAATCCTGATAAGTCTACATGCCCTTCAACTCTACCACTTGGACAATGCCCTAAATCAAAAGTTTTTTCAACTACACCGTATATTGAGACGATTTCAACTTTGATGTTAGACGGATTGGTTAATGTAAACCCAACAAACATTTTCTCATCCATTCGTAAAGGATTTGGGAATAATACAATGTCCGATATGTTTTTTTGATTTGTTTCTTCTTGTTCGGGTGTTGTCGATCCTACAATGCCTTCAGAATCAATTAAGGTGAGATTTTGGTTTGCTTTGGCGGCAATAACAGGAGCAATGACTTTTCCATCCACTTGATTACTATAATTGTTCTGTATATTAGAAATAAGATCAGAGGTTGTGGTGACATAAACTTTGCAATTAGATATCATTCCATCAGGGTTATTATTACTACCTAAGATGATTTCATAATTTGGGTCTTTAGATAATAATAAGTCCATCAATCCTTCATAGGTAGAATTGATTCCAAAAAATACAGGAGAATAGGTTTGACCTGTATTTGAAACTACTTCAAACCAGATAAAATGAGCTGATAAAAAGATGGTAATAGTAAACTGTTTGGCTACAAGTGCAGCTTCAGAATTATCAAACATTTTATCATATAAAATATAAGGTAATGGAGTGTCACTCATTATAGATTCTAAAAATCTTGATACCGTCAAAGTACCCTTGGTCTGTTCAATTTTGAACAATCGTTGAGAATACGTTTTGTCTTGTAATTCTAATAAAGTTGAATTCTGTGATGTTTTTAACATGTATTGAAAAGTTAATACCATACAATCTGACTGGTTCGGCATGGTCGCAAACTCTTTAGATGAAAATCTAAACTCTTTTTGACTATCTGGAAATGTTTGCACTAAT
The DNA here is from genome assembly GCA_964450725.1 of uncultured Muribaculaceae bacterium. Lineage (GTDB taxonomy): Bacteria > Bacteroidota > Bacteroidia > Bacteroidales > UBA932 > CAYVGO01. The sequence continues at coordinate 67,703 of CAYVGO010000003.1, read as the reverse complement.
GTTCCTTTGGGAGCATTATATTGCCCAAAAACAAACAATGATAAAAATATACAGAATAGAAATGAAATATACTGTTTCATACATATTTATTTTTGAATGGTTAATAATTGCTTCCATACATCAACTCTATCGGTAGTGATTACCATATAATTACCATATTTATACTTCATCAATTCTAAATGATCACCTCGAAAATCAGATGTAGTATTTTTCATTTTCCACTCAGCCCAACGATTTGTTACTCCTTTCGTACCGACAGGTTCTTCAGAAAAAATACCGGAACGTAAACCATAACGGTTATAGATATAATCCATCATATTCTCATATCTTTTACCTTTTAAGAAAAAGGGTTTCAATTGAACATCTTCTCCATTAAAAAAATCAGTTTCAAAATAAATAACACTACCCATAGCATCTGTTATCCATTGATCCACAAAGCTTACGGCACGTGAAATGGATTTGTTGAAGTTATTTGATATTAACATGGGAACATATTGCATTTTCTTTGCTTTGGGTTCTGTAAGAGTAGAGGCTATCGTTCCAAAATCGTAGTATGTTTTAAACACGATGTTATTAAACATATTTCTTTTTTCAATTTCGTTGTAACAAAGTTTTAGAATACTTAACCAACTCTCTTTTTGTTTCTCTTTTGATGTGTATTCACAATTGACAATGCAATGTCCGTCTCGATTACGAGCTTGTAGTTCTTTAATATCAATAAATAAAATAAGGTTGTCACGTTTGACAATATCAAGTAATCGACTAAAAGATAATATTTCAGAATCACTCACACTACCATCGCGGTGAGTGAGTTTTAACTTAGAAATTTCACTCCAATTTTTCTCGAAAATATACCCTTCTTGACCATAATTGGTTAAACGCTCTAAATTGTAATCGTGTAAACAAACTAAAACATTGTCTTTGGTAGACATCACATCCACTTCAATGTACGGAATGTTTTGAGTTTTTGCCGCGATAATAGATGCTTCAGAATTTTCGGGAGCGCCTGCACCTAAATCTTCACCCCACACTCCGCGATGTGCTACGGGAATAACCTCTATATTTTTTCCGGTATAAGTTATTTGTTTCATGTTCAGTAGATTGTTACAAACGGTATTTTCTCTATATTCATGAAAACAACCGTGTTGATCATTAAAAAAGATTTGACCAATAGGATGAATAACCTCATCTTCAGGAAAACTAAAACCATAGTGCACCCCTTTTTCATATTCCATTTCAATTAAAAGTTTTTGAGTGGAACTATAGGTAGAGTTACATTGAGGGGAAATACCATACAAAGAAACCGGAACTAAACTTAATTTGAATAAATTATCGTAAACGCTACTCATCGTGGTATTTGGGAAAATAGGTGATTTAATCGAACTACAACTCCTTGCATTGACAATAGACGTATATTGAAGAAGTTGTTTGGTTTGTCGTAAATCATCAATTGTTAAAGAAATTCCGGCGTACGTATATGTAATGAGTGGGTCGTCTGTCTTTTCTGATAGAACATATTTGGGTTTGCTACTCATTCTATTCAAGCAACGGTAAAGAATAGCACCTTTTCCATCAGGTTGTGTTGCATCATAAAAATAGATGCTAAAAACAGAACTTCCTCCATTGATATATTGGGCACTGATACCACCTGAATCCAATCTATTGGTCTTAAATAAATTAGATAAATCATAATCTATTGCATTACGTACGGTGACTTTTTCTCCATAAGCAGACAATAAGCCGTAGTACAATAATAGTAATAATAAATATCGTTTCATGTCTTTAAAATATAAGTTGATAATGAGGTAAAGAGAAATACCTATTTTTCGACACGTTGTGTAGATCGATTTTTTAAAACTTCTATTTCTTTTTGTTGTTGAATAAGATAAAGAGTAAGTTCTTCTATTTTTTGCATTAAAATTTTATTCATTTCGTGAATTTCGTAGCCTTCTTTTTTTATTGTTTGTTCTGATGGGACATCCGGCAAGTGGTTGTTTGTGTTGATAAACGCTTCTACTTCAGAAAGAGGACGTAAAGTATAATCTGGTTTTAATACATCATCCCTCCAATCATTTACATTGATAATGGCAAAATTTTCACTCACAATACCTTTTTCTACAAAAAGTCGAAATTTATCTTGTAGATTTTGATGAACATTTAAGTAGTTTGAAACACCGATAGAAACATATTTGCTACCTACAAATAACATAGGGGTATTATTATTGCCAAATTTACCTATGGTCAAATCTCCTTTTACGCTGGCATTTTTTTCAATGGTTAAGCCTTCATTAATTTTAATCAATCCATCATTTTGAATGGTCATTCTTTTTTTATTATCGGTCACAAATACCATGTTTCCATGAGTTATCTCTTTGTCCTTTTTACTGGCTCCTTGATTGTATATAAAAGTCCACTCTTTATCATCCCAATAATTATCATGGGGAAATTGTAGAACATTTGCCCATACCTGTCGCTTACCAGCATTCTCTTTTTTATAAAGAATCGTGTCATTGGCTGCATAGGTAGATTGTGCAATGGAAAATACAGCACTTAATGCTATTACTTTTGTGTAAACTAATCTATTTGTAATTTTTTTTAATATTGTTTTCATATAACAAGTTTTTTATTAATATTAGAATAAAACTATGAGTTATTGATGAATGCCACATAACTCATAGTTTTTTGTAATCTTACTTCGCTCCCGTTCTAAAGTTATTTTGTCCTTTCATTGGCCAAGGAGATGCACTTGGATAACCCAATACACCCGTAGATAATTTGACTAATTTAGTACCTACTCCCACATAAACATCACCGTTAGTGTCAATCACCGGAGATGAATAGATAAAAGATTGTGTACCTACTTCTGCTGCCAAGGCTTGTTTGTATTTTTCTGTTCCGTCTGGTGTTAATACATAGTAGTATCCTTTTTGGTCTCCAAAGTGGATATTTCCTTCGGCATCAACTGCTGGAATTGAACCTACCAAGCCTTCGGTTTCATACGACCATTTTTGAGTTCCATCTGTGGCATTAATGGCATAAAGTTTACCTTTGCCGGATTTACCTGCGGCATTATGGTCAAATGCACCTGCATACAACGTTTTACCGTCGGCACTGATAGAAACTCCCATTTTCTCAGGATTACCTTCAGTAGAAAATGACCACATCATATCTTTGGTATAATCACCTGATGCGTTACCGGTGGTAGTTGTTGGGAAGGCGGCAATAATTCCCGTAGAAGCGTCATTGGCATCTTTGGCACAAACATAAAATACATTTTCTGCGGGATTCAAAGTAATTTGTCCGGAGTTGTAGATAGATGCTCCTAATCTACGATTAATCTCACTTGTATTTGTTGGGGTTGCAGCATAAGAATATCTTCTGATTCCATTACCACCGCAAGCAACATATAATTTTTGATTGGTTACGTCAATGGTTACCATTCCGACAAGTCCTCCGCCGGGTGCAATCTTCCAAACTTCTGTACCGTCATCTTTATTGACTTTCATTAAAGGGCCATTGGTACCTCTACCTCCAATATAGATATTGCCGTCTCCGTCAATAGCGGGGGAAGCATAGTTGACATAAGCTCCGGAGTGAAAAGCATACTCCCATTTCTTTGTTCCGGCAGTCGTAACAGCATACAAATAACCTGCCGTAAGTTGTGTGCCTGTAGAGGCATGTCCGGTTCCAATATAGATTGTTCCATCACTTGCAATGGCAGGACTTGAGGCTTGTCTATACTGTTGAGTTGTCAAACCTAATGAATTGGTGTTTTTTACATCAAATTCCCACTTTTGGGTTAAATCATTTTTACCCAATGCTACTAATTTTCCTGCATTAGAGGTCATGTAAACCGCATTGGCATCTACGGCAGGAGAAGCCAAGAAAATAGTATCTCCCATTTCATAACTTGCTATTACATTAAATCCCTCTTGTGGTGCGATTAAGCGCAGTTGTAAGGTTGCTGTTTTTTCATTGGTTGCACCTTTCTTATCGGTAGCCACCACCTTAATCGTGTAATTCATATTGGTCGTTACGGCAGCATAAGTGTGTTTCGGAGACTTGTCCGTAGAAGTATTTCCATCTCCAAAATCCCAAGCATAAGTAAGTTCGTCTCCTTCGTCGGGGTCTGTGGATGTATTTTCAAAGGTTACTTCATCGCCGGCTAAAGCCCAACCTTGAGTTTTGTCGCCTACTTTGATAACAAAGTTAGCTACCGGAGCTTGATTGGCACCCTTTTGCTTGATTTGTTTGGTGGCAGTTCCCTGTTTACCTCCGGAGTTTACTACCGTTAACTTTACGGTGTAAGTATTGGCGGCTTTGTAAGTGTGTTTTGCTACTTTGGTGGTTGCTTTTTCGCCATCGCCAAATTCCCACAACCATTGCGTAATGTCTCCGCTATTGGCTACGGAAGCATCTGTAAATGTAATTTCGTCGCCATCTTCATAGACCTCTTTTTCCGGAGAAACCGTAAAGGAGGCCGTAGGGTCTTTTGCTTCTTCATCGTTACAACTGAAGAAGAGTATTGCGGCAAAAATTACCGCTAAACTGAAACATAGAACTTTTTTCATAAGCATTATAAATTAAATAAAACAATAAACTAATAGAGATTTAATGATTGAAGATACCTGATAAGTTTTTCAGGCTGGTCGGTTTGGATAACATTAATATTTTTGTTGATTACTTCAGTCACTTTTTGATAGTTCTCTTCCAGCATGTCGCTATCTCCCAAATTATCTAAAATGTTAGTAAACGAAATAAAATGTTGATTGGTTTGATTTACAAAACTTACAGATAAACTGCTGTTGTTTCGTAATTGCATGATGAAGATTTTAGGTTGTATAGCCGCAAAAATATCAATGTAGTCGGGTCTTGAACATAGCGGAAATACCAGATTTTGGGCAGACATTCCACTCATTATTCTTGACTTTTCAATATCTTCTGAGGTGTAAAACAAAACCTGTTCAAGCATTCCCGCCTGTTTTACCATACTGTAAATCTGGGCTTCCGTAATTCCTTTGTTGATATAATCAATGTTTAAAAACAATCTTCCTCTGGCTTTCTGTAGTACTTGTTCTAATGTCGGAATATAATGTTCTCCGGAGGAAGATTTTAATTTTACTTTTTGTAAATCACCCCAATTCCAGTCTGACACTTTCCCTGTAGCATAAGTTGTACGGTCAATGGTGTTGTCGTGCATCAATACCAGTACATTGTCTTTGGTTTTACGGACATCTATCTCGGCTAAAAATACACCGACTTCTATCGCTTTTTCTATGGCTGCTAAGGAGTTTTCGGGGACTTCGGGAGCCGTATAAGCACGGTGTGAACATACTTTTATTTTTGATTTATCAAAGTTCTGAAGCGCCTTTCGTAAACTTTGTCCCGCAACATTTATCTCTATCTCTTCCGTAAAAGGCTGATTGTTTACAGCCGCCGATACTTTTGCAATTACTTTTTTCTCACGGTCAAACACCACTACGGCAGTATCTGTTGTGATTATTTTCTCATCAATTTCATATCTGAAATTGGTCGCAAGAATTCCTTGTGGCTCAACACGCAGATAAAGAATTACCTGTTCGTCAATGGTTGGCGTGGTATTACTGGTCATCAATGTAACTTTAAAAGTTTCCATAGGTGAATCCTCACCGCATCCTAATACGGCTATTGTCAATAAAATCAATAAAAATCTCATATCATTAGTAATTAGTGGTTAGTGATTAACGATTAGTGCTGCGAATGTATTTCAGTTCATAATTCATAGTTTATCACTTATCATTACATTTAATATCCTTCATTCTGAGGATAGTTCTCTTTTCCCGCTAAATCTATTTCTCGTTGCGGAATCGGATACTTTTTCAGATGTACTCTTGTTCCTAATGTCGGTAATAAATCCCACCGATTTGTGCGTTTTACGTCATACCACCAATGTCCCTCTCCGTAGTATTCTCGGTGGCGTTCATCTAACAGTAAATCCTGAAATTGACGGTCGGTCAGCGTAGCTACTGCTGTTTGTAACGGAGGTGTGCTATAGCGTGCCGTAAAATAAGGTTGTAGTGTTGCCGCTGCTTTGGCTTTGTCTGTTTTAGCTTCAATTTCTGCTTTAATGAAGAATAATTCAGGAAGTCTGAAAACACAGATTGGAGTATTGTCATAGGTGGTAGTCATTCCTGTAAAAACACCTAAAGATGACGGAAACTTAATGAGTCTTGTTGTATTGTTATTAAAATTGACCGACTTACGTTTATCTCCCGATTTAGTTACACCATCGGCTGTGTTATCATCAAATAATTGTAATTTGGCGGGAGAATAGTCCCATGTAGCATCAACATCGTTTATCTTGTCATAAAATTTCAAGAAGCCGGCAGACCTTTTGTTGGCAAGTGCAAATATCACCTCTTTATTACCAGTTGCTGCTTTAAAGTTTTCAGCAATAGTCAATGATGTGTTTGCGAGTGAGTTTATACCTGTTCTGTTTAATACATTGGTTGCATAAGTTAAGGCTTCGCCTTCTTTTCCTTGTGACAGGGCTACACGCATCGCCAATACTTCGATGGCCGAACGGGTTACCTGAAATTTATCGGTAGTATTATCAACCAAGGCCAATGCTTTCGTAAGATTTTCTTCAATAAAACTCCAGATACTTGTTTCTTCGCTTAGAGGAACAATATTTGTTGTCCGCTTATAGAGTATTGGGGCTTTGTGCCAGCGAATAACCATGTTGTAATAAATTAATGCCCTGAAAAAGTATCCCGCCGTACCTGCTTTTTTATTACTTGCCGAAGGGCTGCTGATTTGCTCATAACTTTCAATTAAAAAATTGACATCGCGCAAGTTTTCCATAGCATTGTTCCACAAACCTCCGACATCTTTACTGTTGGGAACCATGTCTATTGGGTCTGTTAATGCAAAACCAGGACCTGCGGTAAAATTTTCTGCTCTTTTATCGAAGTCAAACCAATAATTGTAAGTAAAACTTTCCATTGTTCCGTAAGTGCCATACATTAGTTTCTCTAAATCAGCATCGGTTAATTGTGATTGTTCTATTTTATCTGTAGGGCGAATGTCATCTAAGTATGCAGAACATGACGTTAGTCCGAGAATTACTGTCCAAAGGGTGAAATATGTTATTTTCTTCATCATAAAATAATAAATATTAGTAATTGTTTACTTGTTCAAAGAGTAGCGGAACTTTCCGACGGCTTGTTTTCAACTTGAAAGAAGGTAGCGGAACTTT
>CAYVGO010000003.1:35011-60366 GCA_964450725.1 uncultured Muribaculaceae bacterium | reverse complement strand
GTAGCGGAACTTTCCGACGGCTTGTTTTCAACTTGAAAGAAGGTAGCGGAACTTTCCGACGGCTTGTTTCCAACTTGCGAGAAGGTAGCAGAATGTTCTGCTGGCATTTTTCCAACTTGCGAGAAGGTGGCAGAATGTTCTGACGGCGTTATTACGAGGGCTTTGCCCGAAGTAATCTCTGTATTTCATCTGTTTATAATTGAAAAGTTCAAAGTTGAAAGTTAAAATCCTGTACAATAGCATTGCGTCATTGCAAGGATAAAGGGCGATGCAATCTCTATATCTTATCTGTTTGTCTATTGAAAGCATAATCCAAAAAGTAAGTTTTTATAGTGAGCCGTTGGCTCTTTTAAAACAATAAACACAAGTTTCACAAGTTAAAGTCAACACAAGAACCACAAGTCTTCAATGGCATTTGGCAGAGTGTATTTCTTTATTCATTCTATATTTTCATTCTACATTAAAAACTCAGGTTTACGCCGAATAAAAAGGTTCTCATTGCCGGCTGTTCACCCCAGTCAATACCATAATTTGCACCGGCCGGAGATCCGTCAAAAGATGTTTCAGGGTCATAACCCGAATATTTTGTAATAGTAAATAAGTTGTCAACACTTGCAAATATTTTCACATTACTCATTTTGGCTTTTAGTGTCCATTCATTGGGTAATGTGTAACTCAATGTCAGGGTTTTGAACCTGAAAAAAGAGGCATCTTCTAAATAGCGTGTAGAGGTTTGGACGTTGTAACCGCTACTGTATCCTGTCCATATCCCCGCAGTAACAGGTCGCGGTAGCGTATTGCTGGTGCCGGGTCCATTCCAATAGTTGTTTGCAGCATATTTACTGATGTTGTAAAAGTCGCCGTTTCTGCCTAACCCTAAATGTTCTGTCCCTTCTGTCCCATTGACCCCTTTCCAACTTGCCATCACTTTTCCGCCATAAGAGAATTGGGTAAAGAGTGAAAGTTCCAACCCTTTCCACGAAAGCGTAGTGTTTAAACCTCCATAAAAATCAGGAATTGCTTTGCCGACATACTGCCGATCTTCTGCAGAAATATCTCCGTCTCCATTCACATCTTCAAATTGTATATCACCGGCACGAACCCCTTTGGCATATAATGCCTGAGGCACATCACTGTCGAATTGATAGATTCCGGTTTGTTTCAACATATAAAATGCACTGACAGGTTTACCAATCATCAAAGCGTGCATTTCTCCGCCATATAAATTGCTGCCTCCTTCGCTGATAGGTAATATGTCAACACCCTCATTCAATCGTAATAATTTGTTCTGTATCCAAGAAATATTAAAACCGGCATCCCACTTTAATTCACCGGTAAGAATTTTAAAGTTGGTCATCAATTCTACCCCGATATTTTGCATCTCTCCCACATTGGCATTGATTGACGTAACACCCGAAGAGGCTATGACAGGCTTAGTTCCATATAATAAGTTGGTGTTCTTTTGGTAAAAAGCATCGATACTTAGCGTCCAGCGATTTTGGAAAAGTTCTATATCTATTCCGCCATTATATTGATAGGCTCTCTCCCAGGTTAAGATAGAAGGTGCACCCGATAAGTTAAAACCTGTTTGTCCGTTATATCCTAATCCTGCCGAAACTAAAGATAGTGTGGAGAATCGACCGATGCCCGCCATACTTCCTGTTTGTCCGTAACTTAATCTTAGTTTCAAGTCATTTAAATTGTCGGTTTTGGGCATAAACTGTTCTTCTGAGATTCTCCATGCTAAAGATACCGAAGGAAAAACGCCATACCTTTTTTCTTTAGAAAATCTTGACGAGCCGTCAATACGTGCCGACACATTCAAAATATATCTATTGTCATAGTTTAATTGTCCGCGACCGATGTAGGATTCTAACGCTTCTCCCGTAAATTCGTTTTTTACATTATCAAGAGTAAATAGTTTATTGTCAATCATGACTGTATTTAAGTTTTGTGAAGGATAGTTTGCTGCAATATCGCTGCTGGCGCCAAACTGTTCATATCCGTATTTTTCAAAAGAGTGTCCTACCATTACACTGTATCTAAACTTTTCTAAAAAAGTGTTTTCATAGTTTATAATATTGTCTATGACATAGCGCAAACTTGTATTCTTTTGACGTTTCAATGCCGGTAAAGTATTTTTACGGGCATCATGTTTATCCGTAACCTTTTTAAAGGTGTTATCAAATATGCCGAACATGCTGACTTGCGGAGAATAACGTAATCCTTTGATGGGTGTAAAATCAAGACTTGTAACCACAGAGCCCTGCATTTTATGTTCAATCCAATCTTCTTCATTAATCAACATCACCGGGTTATGTCTTACTAACTCTGCTCCGTTTAAAGTATATCCGTTATAAGCCTCTTTGTTGTAAGGCCCTATCCAAGGCTGCTCTTCACGTGCAGTACGGGTGATTTTTAATCCGGAGCCCTGTTCTTCTAATTTATCATCTCTGCTGTAAGAGCCGGCGACATTCAAATTAAATTTAAACCAGTTGCTGATTTTATGTGAAAACTTGGCACGCCCGTTGTACTGCTGATATTTACTTTTTTTCAAATATCCTTCCTGCATGTTATAACCGAAGGAAGCAAAGAAAGTAGTTTTATCATCACCTCCGGAAATAGAACCGTTACCTACTGCCGTTTGAGAAAAAGGTCGTGATATTTCTTTCATCCAGTCTGTTTCTATAATAAGGTCAGGAATCATTAACCGGTCATTACCTCCGGTTTGAGCATTGGCATTGGCAATGGCTTGTTCCATTGTTCGGATATATTCTTTACTGTTTGCCATAGGAATATCATGTGCTACCAAAGCCACCCCATAACGACCCGAAAACTCAACAGTTGTTTTTCCTTTTTTACCGCTTTTGGTCGTAATCAAAACAACGCCGTTATTTGCTCGTGAGCCGTAGATGGCTGCCGCAGAAGCATCTTTGAGAATATCCATGCTCTCAATGTCGTTCGGATTTATAACAGGAAAAGATTCTGTAGGAATACCATCGACTACATATAAAGGTGTACTGCCGCCCATAGAACTGACTCCTCGAATGACAATGTTGGGAGTTCCGCCGGGTGTACCCGAAGGTGAAGATACTTGTACTCCTGCTACTCTGCCTTGCAACATCTTTACGGCATTGTAATCATTCCCCTGGTCAACATTATCCATTTTAACTTTTCCTACAGAGGTTGTCAACATTCGTTGTGAAGTTGTTCCGTAACCTACGACCACCACATCATCAATATTTTGTGCTTCCTCCTCTAAGATTATGCTCATGTTCGATTGTGCTATCACTGTCTGCTTTTTATATCCGACAGAAGAAATATCTAAATTACTATTCCCCGGTACGGTGATTGAAAAGTTACCGTCAGCATCTGTCGTTACTCCTTTGGTTGTTCCTTGCTGAATTATACTTGCGCCGATGACCGGTTGCTGTTGAATATCTAAAATTTGTCCTTTGACATTGATAGCAGCAGTTTTCCTCTCTTCTTTTTCTGAGAAATAGATTTTATTGTCTTTAATCTCATATTTTAAGTTTGTACTAATAATGATTTGATTTAATACCTTGGTAACATCATCGTTAGTAACATTGACCGTAACTCTACGTTCCGTATCTACAACTTGTGCACTGTAGGCTACATCTAAGTTGGTTTGCTCCTTAATGACAGAAAGAACTTTCTCCAATTTTACATTCTCTAAATTAATGGATACTTTTTGTGCATATACCATACTTGATAAAAGCACCAAGAAAAGAGTCGTAAAAGTGCTTTTTTTCATTTTGTACTTTAGTTGTTTGAACATATAAGAGTAACTTTAAAATGTTTTTATTGAATTGAAATATTAAAAAGATGATGATTGCGTTAAAGCTTGCCTTGCAAATTGTTTATCTTCCTTTGTGAATATAGACACATGAACATGAAAAAAGTATGATTTTATAGCGAAATTTATTTTTATCGTAGAGAAAACATAGAGTATACCTCAGTAGATTATACCACAGTATAAGTTGATATATTACGTAAAAATACATTAAAATTTATGATACACGATAGGGTATTACTAAATCTATGTAGTGAGTTATCTCTCTTTCTCTATAGAAATTTTAGCGTTATAAAGCGTAAATTAATGTATTTACTCTGTTTTTTACATATGAAAATAGAATTGTTTTTATTGAAAATTGATTTTATTTATTGTAAAATCTACTTATTGAGTAGTGAAATTGTATAAATAAAGAGATGAATCGGTCTAAACAATTGTAGAAACTCGATTCTACGAATTTATAGACTCATATAGATGAGTTGATGAAATGCTGGTGTGCTTTTTAAAAATCGTATAGACGAATTGATAAACTCGTCTATACGATTTTTAAAAAGCTATAGACAAATTGGTCAATTCGTCTATACAATTTTGACTTACGTGGATTGTAAATACAAAAAAAGAGGAGAACATTTGATGATGTCCTCCTCCCTTTTGTGAGAAAAGATTTATTTGTGAATGTGTACAACAAAGAGTTGATCACGTTTTGTAAATTTGACGGGCGTAATCTTTTCTAATTCTGACAGAATATTGGTTATATTCTTTTTGGAAGAAGTTAATGTGTAGGAGTAACGTAATGCGGCACTGTCTGCTAACTGAAATTCTACATTATATTGCCGAGTTAATGTATGTAGTACATCTAATAAAGGAGTGTTTTCAAAAGAGATAATATCTTCTTTCCATAAAAAACTTTTGGCAACATCTGATTTTGTAATACGCCATTTGTGATTTTTTTGATCAAGAACGGCTTTTTCTCCCGGAGTTAAATGTCCAACATCTTGAGTGTCTGTATAAATGAAAATCTTTCCGGTTTCCAATGCTATCGTAACATCGTTCTCCGTAGAATAGGCTTTTACACTAAATGTTGTTCCCAATACCTTAATTTTTATGCCTCTGATGTTCACAATGAATGGACGATGAGGATTGGGTGTTATATCGAAAAATGCTTCTCCGTTTAATTCAATCTTACGTTCAGAAAAACCAAATTTCTCAGGATATTTCATCGTTGTTCCGGAATTTAAAGTTACCTGTGAGCCATCTTGAAATTTTACCTGAAGTTTTTCTCCATTCGGTACGGTAACTTCTTCTATTTGAGTATCTGATAATAAATCTACATGTTGGTTAATATACCAGAATTGTCCAACGAGCAATAGAAGAGGTATTACAATGGCTGCCACTCGCAGCCAAATTTTCTTCTGTCTGTGTTTTCTGATGAGTCTCATGATTGACTCATACATTTCTAAAGATGGAATAGGATGGTCAATCATGTTTTCCGGACTGCTGCTTTCTATTTTTAATAAATCAGCATCCATTCGCATGTTTAAAAACTCCATTCCTTCTCTGGTGGCAAACCAACGTACAACAACACGCGACTCCTCCGGTGTTGCCGTATTGTTAAGCGTTTTTTCAATAATGAGGTTACTCGGCTTTTCCATCAAACAATATTGTAAATTAATGGTCGAAATAAAATTCAGATGAGGTAATTCCTTCTTCTTATAGACAATTAATCTTTAGAGAAGTATGAGTTTATTGCATTTTTTAACTGCAACTGACATATATCCATAATAAACAAAAAGCCCACAATTTTTCAAAGTGTTGTCGTAATATTTTAATGGCTTGCGTATAGTGAGTTTTTACCGTTGGAATAGAAATTTGCATTTTATCACTAATTTCTTGATTGGATAGGTTTTCTCTAATTTTATAAAGACAAATCATTCGTTTTTGCTCAGGTAATCTTTCTATGGCAGTGTAAAGTTGGTCAAACATTTCATGCTCTTCTAATTTTGCCAACAGTTCTTCTTCGTATTCTACGGATTCTTGTAATATTTGATAGTGCTTTTCTATCACTGTTGTGTGGTTGCGAATCTCATTCAATACATGGTTTTTCAACATGGTGTATAAATAATTACGCAAACTGATGTTAATCGTCAATGCTGTGTGATATTCCCAAAGTTTTAAAAAGATTTGCTGTACGGCATCTTTTGCCAAATCTTTATTTTTGAGGTATTTATAGGCTAATACATATAAAGGTTTATGATGTCTTTCATAGATTACAATAAATGCTTTTTGGTCTCCTTGTTGTAGTAGTGTCAACAATTGCTTGTCAGAAGTTTCAGACATAGAAAAGAGAGAAGCATTCATACGTAAGAATGAAAATTACAAGTTAGTAATAACCATTTAAACCTTCGTTAGCAATTAACCACAGAAGTAATATAATTAACCCTCGCAAAGATATGTTATTTTGATAAGCATCCCAAATTTGAACAATGACAAAGTTGCTACAAATAACAATAACCAATGGAATAATGACTTTTATACTTTAAACAAGGAAATGAATTATTGGATATAGCCACTAACCATTTATTTCGATTCGCTCATTAAGTTGAACATACCAAATAAAACTTTGGATTTGGGTAAAAAGAGTACTTCTTTTAATTACTTCTACATAATGTTGCATTTGCTGAATATCACGTTCTCTTTTTACAAGCCCGAATTTGTAATCAACAATCCATGCTGTATTTCCGTCAATCATCATTCTATCCGGTCTTATAATCTCTTTTTCTTCTCCGGAAAACCACTCTATCTCAGTGAGAACTTTCCATTTTTTGTCAAAAAAAGGTATTGCTTGCGGGTGATTTACTATTTCTACAAGACGTTTTTCTAAAGGTTTTTTATTCTGTTGCTGTATCCAATTCTCTGCCCACAGCCTTTCTACGGCATGAGGAATATCTTCTGGCACGGTAATATATTGCAAAGCCTTGTGCATAATAGTTCCAAAAAGCTTTGGAAAACTTTCTGAAAGGTCGGGTACATTGACCAACTTAACGTGTAACTTTTTACTGATGTGAGGAAGAGAAGGATAACTGCAAATTGTTTCTGATAGTTTTATTTCAAGACTTTGCTTCTGATAGAGTGGTTCACCAAAGTGCCACAGATTTTTTTCGGAAGAGGGTAAGGTGTCAAAATAAGGAACCAAAAGATTGTCTATAGTTGACAATTCGGTATCAGTACTGCCCTCTTTTTTGGGAATAAAAATATATAGTTCTTGTTCTGCACGTGTCAGTGCAACATAAAGCAGGTTGAGGTTATCTAATCGGGTTTCATAGAGTTCGTCAATAACACTTTCTTTAAAGCCAGTATTCAGTAGGCTTTTATTGTATTCTATCGGGAGTTTTGAGATGGAATTAAAAGGTTCTGTTGTTGGAGATAACCATAAAATACTTTGTTTTTTGATGGTTAAATCCCAGTTGCAGAAAGGAATAATGACAATTTTATATTGTAATCCTTTAGACTTATGAATCGTTTGTAGTGTGATGGCATTTTGTTCCGACGGAATTTCAATTTTAAAATTATCTGCCTTCTCATTCCAATAGTCTAAGAACCGCTTGATATTTCCTGCATTTTTTAAAGAGTGCTGTAAGATAACGGCATGCAGATTTTGGATAAATGTAATATTTTCAGGAGTATTAATGGCAAAGGTAGATAGTGTCTGTTCAAATATTTCGAGTAAGGAAAGCCCGGTGCATAGCGTTACAAATTGTTCTATCTGTTCATTGTATCGACTCGTAAATATGTCGTGGGTTCTTGGTTCTTGACGGTGTTCCGATAAATAACATTGCATTTGTGCCAAAGATAATTTATCTTCAGGATTATCAATTAATCGGTATGCTGCAATAATGAAATGAACAACAGGTATTTCGTTTAGAGACAGTGTATCTTGAGAAATAATTTCTAATTGTTTGTGGTCAATGTTTGCTTGCTGCTTATATTGCTGTATGGCTTCAATAATTTTATATCCCTCTTTTTTTTCTCTGACAAGAATCGCAATATCTTTAGGAAGGTATCCGCGAGAAAGAATTTGAAGAATGGTCTGCGGCAGTTCTTGTAGAATTTGTTCTTCTGCCAGTTTCACTTTTGAGGCTTCAATAATTCGACATTGCACATAGCCACCGCTGTTCGCTTTTTGCACTTGTTGTACAGCATCTTGGTAAATTTTGACAATGGGTATCTCCTGTTCAGAAACTCCGTAGATTTGTTCTAATCTATCGGTCATTACCGCCGGAATAGTTTTAAAAAGGTTGTTATTAAACTCTACGATGACAGATAAACTTCTGTAATTGCTTGACAGTGTAATGATTTCTGCGGGTGTAATGGTCGAAAATTCATGTTCTATTGTATTGCCGAGAATTTTCCAGTTTCCGTTTCTCCACCTGTAAATACTTTGTTTAACATCTCCAACAACCAAATCTGAACCTCCGCTTGCCAAACTGTTTTTGATAAGTGGTGAAAAACAGTTCCATTGTCGTTGTGAAGTGTCTTGAAATTCATCTAACATAAAGTGATAGTATCTATTACCCGTTTTTTCGTAGATAAAAGGAGCATCAGTATGCTGAATGAGCGCTTGAATGGTTGACGTAATTTCGTTAATGGTCAACACATTGTTTTCTTTACATTGCAGTCTTATTTGTTCGGCAATGTCATTGAGCATGAATAGATATACCAGATTTTTTTCTACGGCCGTTGCTGTCCAATATTGTTGTTGATGAAGAGTAATGTGCTGAAGTATTTGTTGTAGAACAGGGTTGAGCAGAGGGTAAACTGCTGTAATTTGTTCTATTTTGTCAGATTTTTTTGAATACCACTTCTGACATTGGTCTATCGCATCTTTCCACCTTGTTTGATCAAAAAATGTAAAATCTCCGTTGACTGCCCTATCCAATATTGTAGCAAAACTTGATTTTCCGTAAGCAAAATCAAATGTCGTAAGATTAGCCTTTTGCAGCAGGTGTTGTCCGGACATTCCTAAACTTGCTATCTCTTTTTCAAAAGAATAAATAATGTCAATAATCTTTTTTCTGTAAGTCAACCACTCTTCGTTCATTCCTATCTGTGGATTTTCAGACATTACTTCTTCAAATTTTTCACTATCTATTTTTTCACTCAATCTGATTAATTGCTTTTTAAAGACATCCCACTTTTTGTCACTCAATAAGAGTTCTTCGATTTTGTTGAGGATTATTTTTTGTTTATCCTTATCCAGTAAAGCATTTTCTAAAGCCTTTTCAACCGCAAATTCAACTATTTTAGTACTATCTAATTCTATTTCATAACCCATATCTATATTTGCCTCACGGATAAATGACTGTAGAATTCGATGGAAAAATTTATCAATAGTAAGGATTGAGAATTGAGAATAGTCGTGAAGAATATCAGACCTGAGTTGTATGGCCTGCTGTTGTAGTCGGTAAAGTTTAACATCTTTAGATAACTCTTTTTCATTTTCTGTTGTACGTAAATGGTTATCTTGCTGCAGTTCGTCGTAAAATGTTTTTAACTTCTGCTCATCTCCACTTGCCAAGTCATTAATCTCCTGTAAAATTCTGGTTTTCATTTCTTCCGTTGCCTTATTTGTAAAGGTAACCGCAAGAATTGTCCGATAACTTTTAGGAATAGATTGAGTAAATAAGAGTTTGAGATACTCTTTGGTAAGTCTGTATGTTTTACCGCTACCCGCAGATGCTTTGTAAACTCGTAATGGCACGTATATAAAATGTAGAATTAAGAATGTAAAATGTTTTTTATAGAGTGTACATCATGATACATTCTGCATTTGTGAAATTTAGTAAGTGTCAAAACGACTCTTATTCTTTTCGTATTTTAAATCTTTCAGAATTGCCGACTTAATATTGATTCCAAAGTTCCAACTTTGCCATGATCCGATAGGAATCCATGAAAATCGTAATTCCCAACAATGTAAATCTCGATGAAGATTGATACTCGTACTGCTGATTTTCATTGCTTGAAAATCCCAGCCTGACTGAATGCCGATTTTCCACTTTTTACCCAAACTTACATCTCCGGAAAATCCTAAAGTTTGTGAGATTTTAGGTGTCCAGCCGTTTTTAGAGTAATCAAAACTGTAATTTACATTTAAAGACCAAGGTAGTGAAAAGTCGGCATAGCGGAATAACATGTCTTGGTATTTTTGATGAGGGTCAAAGGCGTGATAGACGGGATAAGGTTCAGAATTGTTATATTTTTCTTCCCTGTTGAAGGAATATCCGAAAGAAAATCTGAAAGAAGTTAATCTGACAAGTTGCTTATTAACTTTTAAAGCCCAATCTTTTACAACTCTTCCCTCTTTGTCAATGCCATAAGGATTTAACGTGCCACTGAAGTTAATACCAATTTTCCAAATTGTAGTTCTTCCGCTAAAAGGAAGTGTCGATAATTTCATAGAATCAGCCAGAAAGTTATAACTACCGCTAATTCGTAGTCCTTCAAGTATTTTGATGATTTGTGTTCCTTTGACTGTGTCTTTTTTTGATCGTACTTTCATTTCCAATGTATTGTCGAGCCCAAATCCCATAGACATTACTTGCCCTTGTCCGGCAGTTCCGTAAATTCCACCTTCATGAATAGCATATCGCTTTGTTGTTCCTAAAGTATCTGTTTGTACCTCTCTGTACATTCCCCACATTTTGTCACTAAAGTCAGGATTCCAACTGAAAGAGAGGTTGGGAGTTGCGACGTGTCGAATAGCACGGATTAACCCGGTTTGATTGAATTGATACATTCCGTAAAGCCTTGTGCTCAAACTTATGCCGGTAGAAAAATTGTAGGAGTGTGTCAATCCTCTGATAGTATCTTTACGGATATATTGCAGGGAATCTTCGTCAACCCAAGTTTGTCGGATTTGCTGAAAGTAAAAACGTCCGTTGTAAGAAATACTGGGTGATACGGTAACAAAAGGAATCAAGTCTGTCAATGAGAGTGAAATGCTCGGAGTATATTGTATGCCGTTACGCATTTTTTTGAACAAGCGATTTATGTCAGAAAATTCTTTTTCTTTAGCATTTACCGAGTTTTGAAACTGAGTTGTTAATGTAAATCCAATGTCTTCGTACCATTTAGTTTTACCGGATCTGTTTTTTTTCTTGAAAGGAGTAATGCGTGCTACATTGAAATTGATAGACGGCAGATTGAGGTTAATCACACTGTCTCTGGTATTATGAGACATATTTCCTCCAATATTAAAATCAAATGGTGTATTGGGAAATCGCTGAGAGTAGTTAATACTTGACTGTGTGGTATTTGTCAGTGCATTGTTTAGCGTCGTCTCATTATATCTTTTATAACTTGAACTTGCATAATTAACACTTACAGACAAAGTACTGTTTGGACGAAATTTTGGATCTTGGGTTAATTGTACATTTGCCGAAAAAGCGTCGCTTGTTTGGTAGTCCGGACCGTTTTTATCCCCTACAACATTACGGGCAAAAGAAAGATTAAAACCTCCACTAAATTTATATCTCCACAAATACTGAGATCTGGCACTAATTTGCCAAGAACCTAATGTCCAGTAACTTCCGGTAAGGGCTAAATCCATGTGATCGTTAAAAGCAAAATAGTATCCGCCATCTCTAATGAAAAAACCTCTGCTTGCTTCTTCACCAAAAGATGGAAATAAAATTCCTGATTGTCGAGAAGAAGATTTGGGAATGAGAGCGAAAGGAAGAAATAAAGGTGTAGGAACGTCCATCAGTACAAAATAAGAAGGACCTAAAACAGTAGTACTTCCTGGAGTTGTTTTTGCTTTAGTTAAGGCCAGATAGAAGTGAGGATGATCAGCATCACAAGTTGTATATTTTCCTTTTGCAATATGTATAGATTGGTCTGGTTGACGTTTAACGACAGAACCGTGCATAAATCCGTCATCTTGCCGAGTTACTACACCATAAATTTTGGCTTTTTTGGTCGATAGATTAAAGTGCATAGAATCCATCGTAAGTTCTTCTTTTCCTTGTTTGAAAACCGGCTTTCCTTTGATATTGTCTAAAGAATCTTTGGTTCCTCGGGCAAAGGCAACTTTAGTTTTTGTATTGAAGCGGATATAATCGGCTTTAAGGTCAGCATCTTGAAATTTTACGCTTCCCTCTCCATAGATATGAACTAAAATACCATTATCTGTAAATTCAATTTGAGTAGAATCTTTACCCTCAGATAAAATAGGTTGATCAAAATCGTCTGAGATTTGTAAGTCTAAAGTATCTACTTTGCTGGAGTCCTGTATTGTATCTGATGAAAAAGACAGGGAGTCAAGACCTTGTAAAGTGGAGTCTTGCATGACAGTAATGCCTTGTGAAGCGGAATCTCTCATAAATGGATTTGTTGAAGTTGGATTTTCACTTTCTATACCATACAAGGAAGGTAATTCAATACAAAAAAATAAAAACAACAATACTCCGCAAAGAGGGCGAAGGTTGATTGTCATAAAAGATATGATATTTTTTTTGTATTTTTGCACCCGAGAAGGGGAATTAATTCTACAATTTTAATCCAAAAGTAACATTGGAATTTTCCAAAACATCGCAAAATTATAAAAAAGATAATGACTATGAAAATTATCCCCGCAACTACCTTGTATCAATATTCAAAATGTTGAATAAAACAATGACCGCTTTTCGATATACTTTTATGGTCATCTTTTTGGCCTCAGTTTGCCTTTTCTGTAATTCTACATTACAGGCACAGCAAAAAAAATACAAAATGACCGTTGTGTTAGACCCCGGACATGGTGGAAAATCTGCAGGTGCAACATCCAAACTAATTAAGGAGAAAGATCTTGTGCTCGCTGTGGCTTTAAAAGTTGGTGCAAAGATAAAAAAGGAGATGAAAGATGTCAGAGTACTTTATACAAGAAGTACCGATACATTTATAAATTTAGAAGATCGGAGTTTATTTGCCAATAAAAATAAAGCTGATTTATTTATATCGATTCATGCTAATTCAACAAAAAGTGCGACACCTTTCGGAACAGAAACTTTTGTGATGGGTGAAGATAAATTAGGTTTAAATTTGGAACTTGTATTGAAAGAAAATGCGGATATTAAATTTGAAGACAACTACCAAACCAAATATATTGATATCACTCAACTGACAAGTTCGTCGATTGAATTTGATTTGAAGCAAAAAATGTATTTTGACCAAAGTTTTGCGCTGGCTTCTTTTGTTGAAGAAAACTTTGTAACACAAGGTAGAACAAGCAGAGGAGTAAAACCTGCACCTTATTTAGTGCTGTGGCATGCGGCGATGCCATCAATTTTAGTCGAAATGGGATTTATTTCCAATAAACAGGAAGAGGCTTTTTTGAAAACTACAAAAGGACAGGATATTATTGCGACATCTATTGCAGATGCTATAAAAAACTATAAATCTAAATGGGAAGAAGATCCATTATTTGCAAAGATAGTTCCCGATGTTCCCAATAGTGATGAAGCAATCCGTACTTTTAGAGAGGTGCCAGAAAAAACTCAAGATACGACAAAAGATATTCCGCAAATTCGCTATCATGTGCAAATTTTGTCGGGGAAAAAAATTCCGATGAATTCAAGAGAGTTTAAAGGTGAAAAAAAAGTGTATGCTTTTCCCTTTAATGAAGATGAATATAAATATTGTGTAGGTAGTGAAATGACCAAAGAATCTGCGAAAAGAATTTTAGAAAAAATTCGAGAAAAGTTTCCAAAGGCTTTTATTATTACTACAGAAGATGGGAAAATAAAGTAAGGTTATTATTTTTTTGCATCCTCAATCTTCTGATATACTTCCATAATACTCTTGATCATGCTTTCCCAAGAATATTTTTGCTTTTCTATCAAAATGTTCTGGTGGAAAAAGTCTTCTTTAGAAGTTGTGAAAAAATCAATCAACGCATGGGTAATTTCCTCAACATTAGGATTGACACAATAACCAACTTTCCCATCTGGCACAATTTCACTTAACCCTCCCACATTGGTAACCAATATCGGTTTTTCAAAGTGATATGCAATTTGTGTTACACCGCTTTGTGTTGCAGATTTGTATGGTTGTGCAACAATATCTGCAATGCCAAAAAAATATTTTACTTTATGACTTGGAATAAAACTATCGAACCAAATAATTTGATTAGATAGTTCAAGTTCTTTTTCTAAAGCAAAATAATCTTGTGCATTATTATAAAATTCTCCCGCGACAATTAATTTTATATTTAATGCTTTGATTTTTTTATTGGCAAAGGCTCTCAATAATAAGTCTAATCCTTTGTAATCTCGGATAATTCCAAAAAAAAGTACGTAACGGTCGTTCGGTGATAGTTGTAAATTTTCACAACAAGTGTTTTTAGGTAATTTTTCTCCAAAGTTGTCATATAATGGATGAGGAGAAAAAAGTTTCGGCTTTACAGTATCAAACATTTCTACATCTTTGTATACCGAATGCGACATGGTAATAATTCCATCTATTGATTTTACAAAATATTGAGCCAAAATTTTATCCCCCGGACGTTTTTCGTGAGGAAGCATATTGTCAATAATCGCAATGACTTTGGAAAATTTATTCTTACGTATTAATCTTGCAATTGTCCCTAAACTTGGAGCAATAAAAGGTATCCAAAAACGGGTAATCACCAAATCGGGTCTCTTTTTTCTTATTTCACGACCGACTTTCCACCAATTTAGTGGATTTATTGAATTTACTTTTCTATAGATATTTAAATTTAGAGGGGCTGGAGAATCTGTGTATTGAGTTTTTCCCGGAAATAATATCGACGGATATTGTAATGTAAATGTATAAATTTCAACAATGTGACCTTGTTGTTGAAATTCAATCGCTAAGCGTTCATTGTAGTCAGCAATTCCACCCCGAAAAGGATGTGCTGTACCAACAATAATAATATTCATGAGAGGGTGAAAATATTTATAGTTCCGATATAAAGTTAAAATATTAATCAATGACTAACATGGCATCTCCATAAGCTCCAAAGCGATATTTTTCCTTCACTGCGGTATTATAAGCCTCCATCAATAACTCATAGCCCGAAAATGCCGACGCGACCATCATGAGATAAGATTGTGAGGGGTGAAAGTTGGTAATGAGCATATCGGCAATATTGATGTCATAAGGTGGGAAAATAAATTTATTTGTCCATCCTTTATAGGGCGTAATTCGTTGTTTTGTCGTTGTAGATATTTCTAACGCTCGCATGGAAGTTGTACCTACGGCACAAACTTTATTGTTTTGGTCTTTAGTAGCGTTCACAATATCTACGGTTTCGTGAGGTATAGATACTTCTTCAGCATCTATTCTGTGTTTGGTTAGGTCTTCAATGTCAATTTCTCGAAAACATCCCAATCCGATATGAAGAGTTAATTCAGCAATATTTACACCCAATATCTGACAACGTTTTAACAGCTCTCGACTAAAATGTAATCCAGCAAAAGGGGCAGCAACAGCACCTTCATTTTTAGCATAAATGGTTTGAAAACGATCTTCGTCTAACGGTTCTACATTTTTTCTGACTTCACGAGGAAGTGGAGTTTCTCCTAACCCATACAGCACTTTTTTGAAAACATCATAATCTCCATCATATAAAAAACGTATTGTACGTCCTCTCGAGGTTGTGTTATCTACTACTTCGGCCACCAAGTCGGGAGCATTTTCAAAATAAAGTTTGTTGCCTATACGGATTTTTCTGGCAGGTTCCACTAATACATCCCAAAGACGTTGTTCACTGTTCAGTTCACGTAATAAAAAGACTTCTATAGTTGCACCGGTTTTTTCTTTACTGCCATAGAGACGAGCCGGGAAAACTTTGGTATTGTTCAGAACTAGCGTATCTCCGGATTTAAAAAACTTTAAAATGTCTTTAAACGTATTATGTTCTAGTTTCCCACTGGTTTTATGTACTACCATTAAACGAGATTCATCTCTATTGGGTGCCGGATATTCAGATAATAATTCTTGAGGAAGATGAAATTTGTATTGTGAAAGTTTCATGGTAAATATTTATTTATGATTATAGACTTATCCAAATTTAGTTCCCTTTGCTTGGAACGATTTTAGATTCTAACAAAACAAAAAAACAATAAATTATAATACGAAAAAAAGAATAAAAAGTTTCACTTTGGTGAAAATTAATTTATGTTCTGCTTAAATCAAGGAGAAGTCGGAGTTTGCAAATGGTGATTGAATGTATCTAATGTTAGTCGATTTAACGTGTCTCGGACAAATGAATTATAAATGCTTGTAAATTTGTCAATGTCGAATGGCTTGATATTGGAAAGCCGATTTTTAGTTTCGTATTCAAAAGAATACAGTAATGTTGAGTCTGCTTTAGCAATAGGATAGTTTTGATACTTTATTGCATATTCTTGTGTAGGTATGAGATAAAATTGCTTTTGCGCTTCTAAAGTTCCTTTATAAACATAAAATGGAATGTATGTAGCGAGTGTAATTGCCTTTATATTTTTATCAATTTCAAGGTAGGCCATAATTCCACCGTCGCAATTTTTTTGACGTTGATTGGAAATGAAATTACCGAGGGAATAGTAAACAGGAACTTTTTTGCCCGTTGAATCAATTAAAAACTCAAAGTTTTGTACAACATGAGGATGACTGCCAATGATAATATCAAAACCTTGCTCTACTAAAAACTGACTTAATTCTTTTTGAGTATTGTTTGCAGATAGTTGATATTCTTCGCCCCAATGTAAAAAAATAATTTTCAGATTAACATTTTGATTTTTTATCTTTTCCAAATCTCGAATAATTTCATTTTTATCAATGTAATTTACATGGTTTGGAGATTTTACTTTAATTCCGTTAGTCATTGATGTGTAATTAAAAACGGCAAGTTTTACACCTTCAACATCAATACATAACGGATAATTATTGATACGTTCCAGGCTATCCTTATACACGCCAACATATTGTAAATTATGTTGTTTTATTTTGGTTATAGTCTGTTCCAATCCTTTTTTACCTTTATCTAAAATGTGGTTATTGGCTAATGCTATAACATCAAAACCAGCATATTGCAAAGCACTCAAAAATGTATCAGGGCTTGAAAATGTTGGATAACCTGTATAGGGTTCACCCGCCAATGTTACTTCCAAATTGACAAATGCCAAGTCTGCATATTCAACATACTTTTTAATATAATCATAACAACGATTATAGGAGTATTTTTTATTTTCCGCATTATAAGCCCAAGTGTGTTGTGTTGCATGTCCCATTGCGTCTCCGGCAAACAATAATGAAATTTTATTTTGTGCATAAGTGAAATAATGAAAAAATAAAAATAATGAGAGTATGCTTACTTTAAACATGATATTAGAGTCAATTACAAAAAAGTGTAGAGACCAACCTCCAACAAAATTACACTCGGTATTCTTATAAAACGGTATAAGTATAAAAATTATTGGCGAAAAATACATTTTTTTGCAATTATTCGCAACCAACAAAATCTATATTTTTATTATTTTACTTGTCCTTCTAATGCTTTTTTCCAGACAATGTAAGCACGAACCGATATTGCTAAATAAAATCCATATAAAACCACAGTCAGATAGAGTCCGGAAAGGAGGTAAAGAAGAATGGAAAGCGTATTGGTGATTATCCAAATGTACCACACTTCTATTTTTTTATGATTAAGGCACCAACTTCCAAGTATTGATAACGAGGTAATCGTAGCATCTAAAAAGGAGTAGCGGGTGTCAGTGTACTTGTGCATAAAGAATCCAAGAATAGTAGCCAAGAATAAAGTAATAGCAATTACAATAATTTTAAATTTTATACTTTTAACTGTACTTACCCAAAATTGACCTTGCTTTGATAAGCGGTATCTCCAGTTCCAAAAGCCATGAATTGCTAATAACAAGAAGAGTAGATAAAGTGTCATAGAGAAGTAAAGTTGTTCTTGGAAAAAGACAACAAGATAAATTAATGCAGACAATCCGCTGAAAATGAACGTAGCAATATGTTGGCGTATTTCCAATACCACACAAGTAACTCCAAGTATTGTTCCTGCTATTTCTAAAAGATGTTCACTTAAATAGCTAAGTATGGTTTCCATTGTATTAAAACTGTAAGGTGAGTTTGGCCGAAAAGTTAACGGGTGCTTGAGGATAAAGTCCTCTATAGTAAATTGTCTGAGAATTATCGGCAAATACACTGCGATCTCCCCATGCGTTAGCTTCATACTTCAAATTAAAAAGATTGTATATCAACGCTTCGCAAATCATTGTTTTATTATAAGGCAGGAAGATTTTGTATGCCACCCGTAAGTTGGCTATGGTGTATGCAGGTAGAGAAAGTTCACTCGTAGAAGTGTTGTCATAAAACTGTTTTCCTACATGCTTAACTGAAAAGTCAATCGTGCCGTTTTTGACTGGAATAAACCGTAAGTTGCCCGAACAAATAACCGATGGTGAGTAAGATAAGTTCGTACTTTTTAAAAACTGAGTTGTTTGTCCTACGTATTCAAAATCTGTTGAATTATTGTAAGTATCAAAATACGCAGTATAATTAAGAATTTTATTACTGCTGAAAGTTGCTGTGGCATAGACTTCCAGCCATTTTAAAATTGGATAGTTGACCATAAGTTCAATTCCCGTACGGTAACTTTGCTTTACATTTTCCATCAATCGATAACCTACATCACTCAACTTTCCCGTAGGAATAAGCTGGTTGTAGTATTGCATAAAGTAAAAGTTTGCTTGTATATTTAATTTCGAAGGTGCATGAAAGTATTGATACCCAAGTTCATAATCAAGTAATCGTTCTGGTTTTATAGCATCGGGAGTACCGTTTTTAATTGCTTCTTTAAGATCTGTACGGGCAGGTTCGCGGTGCGCCATTCCTACAGATAAAAAAAGTTGCTGCGACGAAGTAGGTCGGTAAGAAATACCGACTTTAGGATTAAAGAACGGATAATAAAACCTGTCATTCAGTAATACTAAATCGTTGTCAGTTCCCGAAAGTCGATAATCAATCCACCGTTGCTGTATATCAACAAAGATGGATAATGGGAAGGGAAATGTATAATTTGCTTTTATAAATATATTGCCATCTGTTTTTTTACCTTTATTCCGGTAGTATTCACTATTCGGAGCAATGGATTCATTATATTTTACCCACGGCAATAACCCATAATGATTTCCGAGATAGAAACTCCCCATTCCACCGACTTGAACCTGCAAAGCATTAAGGTTGTAGGTCAGCCAAGCCGTACCTGCAATTTGGTCATTGTTCATTTGCCGACTTACAATGATGTCTGATCGACTATAGGTAATAGTATCTATCGTTTGAGAACTAAGTCCGTATTTAGAAAATTTTGCATCTTCTTTAAAATTTTCATAATATCCTTTGCCACCAGTGTATCCAACAGCCGCAGATAATTTAAGATTTGTGTTTATTTTTTGATGAATGGCCAATTGTACGATTTTTTGCTGATAATTATCAGATTCATTTCCATAAAATAGAGTATTTCCGGCTTCATCAGTATAACGTCCGGCCGGATTATAGGTTCTTCCATACAAAATCATATCTTCCGGCGATACTCCTTCCCACGTAATTCCGGTATGTTGGTTTCCCCATAAAAAATTCAATTTTATTACCGTATTTTTATGCTGAAAGTAGCCACTTCCGTATAAAGACTGATGCTTTGTCCAGCCGTTTCTGATATATCCGTCAGTTGTTACTCTGTTGTATTGTATTTGCAACCCGGATTGTGTATTGGCAATTCGTTGTATCTCTAATCCTAAATTTGCATTATACATTCCATAACTTCCATAAGCCAAACTACTTTCAGAAGTAACCGTATTACTTTTTTTAGGAAATGGCTTCATCATGTCTGTTTGTAAATGTAGTGCAGCACCGAAGGCTCCCGATCCGTGGCTTGTACTACCTACACCCCGTTGAATTTGCAAAGAGGAAATATTGTTTAGAAGGTTAGGTAAATTAACCCAAAACACTTCGTGAGACTCACCGTCGTTCAAAGGTAATCCATTCAGAGTAATGTTGGTTCGAGTAGCATCTGTTCCCCGTATGCGTAAAGACGTATTTCCTGTTGGTAATCCACTTTCAGAAATGGCAACAATGGAAGTTTCCATATTTAAAGACATCGGGATACTATTGGTCGTTCCCTGACTTTTTAACTTTTCCGCGCTAACGTTAGTATAAACTGTAGGTGATTTGTCTGTAGCCCTAACAGCATTGACCATTACGGCATCAATTTCAATAAAAGAAGAATCAAGTTGTCCGTAAACGGAGGTCGCATAAAGCGAGCAAGCAATAAAAAACAATCTCATTTTGATAAAAATTAAATTATAAAAAATGAGATGCTAACAAAAAAGAGAAGTAAGTTGAAAAAAGTATGCAGTTTTTGCATTTTCCTACGTCGGCATTATCCGAATCAGGTTCAACGGGTATAATCTCAGCCTTTGGTTAAAGCACCCCTTATCATCAATTAGATGAATATGATCACAAAAGTAATATGATTTTACAAATAAACAAAATTGAAAGTATTTCCTTAAACAAACAAGAAAATGAATTATACTTCAACTTTTTTTCGGATATTTTCAACAATATTTTTATATTGCTTATCCGTTTCCATTAAATTTTCTACAGTTTTACAAGCATGTAAAACCGTAGCATGATTTTTTCCACCCATTTCAGTTCCAATGGTTGTAAGTGAAGTATTTGTATAATTTTTGTGGAAATACATGGCTATTTGTCTGGCCTGAACAATTTCTCGCTTGCGCGTATTATCCAAAAGTTTTTCGATCGAAATATTGAAATAATTGGCAACGATTTGGTTAATCGAATTGATTGTAATGGATAATTTCGGAGTTTCTTTAATTAATCGATGTATAATATCTTTTACCATTGACATATTAATCTCATTTTTACTGTAGGTCGATTGCGCCAATACCGAATTGAGGGTTCCTTCTAATTCTCGAATGTTAGAACATACGTTTTCTGCAATATAAGATAAAATTTCATCACTGATGTCCAAGCCATTTTGATATGCTTTATACTTTACAATGGCAAGACGAGTTTTAAAATCCGGCTGTTGTAAATATACTGAGGTTCCCCATTTAAAACGACTTAAAAGTCGTTGTTCTATGCCTATCAAATCGACAGGGGCTTTATCTGAGGAAAGTATGATTTGCTTTTTAGTACGGTGTAAATAATCCAAAATGTGAAAAAAAGCATCTTGCGTAGATTGCTTTCCCGATAAATCTTGTATGTCATCAATGATTAAAACATCAATCATTTGATAAAATGACAAAAAATCAGGAGTGTTGTTTTTTAAAGTTGCTACGGCAAATTGTTGTTGAAACTTATGAGCACTGATATAAAGTACTGTTTTATCGTTGTTGCTTTTACAGACTTCATTTCCAATGGCTTGAATAAGATGAGTTTTTCCCAATCCGGAACCACTGTGAACAAATAAAGGATTAAATGCCGTTTGTCCGGGATTTTTAGTAACCGAAAGGGCAATAGAACGGGCAATTTGATTACATTCTCCTTCAATATAATTGTCAAAAATATAATTTGGATTTAACTGGGGATCAATCGTTTTAGATAATCCGGGAACAACAAAAGGGTTAAATATTTTATTACTATTTGGAACAAGTGTTGTTCTATTGGTAGATTTTGGCTGAGGGTTTGAAGGCAGAGGTGGTGTACTAGTATCTCCAACAATAACAGTATAATCTAATTTTGCATCATTACCCAATTCTTTTCTCAAAACAGAACCAAGTAAATCAATATAATGTTCTTCAATGTATTCGTAGGTAAAATGAGTAGGGACTTGGATTGTTAAGGTGCTACCGTGTAAGGATACCGCTACAATCCTTTCAAAAAGATTTTTATAACTTTGTTGTGTAATATTGTCTTTGATAATATGCAAGCACTTATCCCAAACTTCAGTTGCCGCGGTTGTGTTGTTCTGTCCCACTATTGTAATGTTGAATTTAATATGAGTGAATAGGTTCAATTTTGGACAAAGGTAATAAGATTTTTATGTAAAGTTTCACCTCACTTTTCATATTTAACATTAACCGCTTCCAATGCCAATATTTCCATTTTTCTATTATGATTTTTTATGGTTATATACTCTTCTTTCATTTTTATTAGAATCAATTTTGGAGGAATTTTGATTATTGAAACTTTAAAGTAAATAAAATTTCATTTATACTATTGATGACTTAATGACTTTCATTACCTTTGCCATGTGAATGTATGAGGATTGTTAAATAACTCATTAATAATAACCTATTTATATTTTTATTTAAGTGATTGATACAACCATTGTAGCAGTGTCTACTCCTCAAGGAAAAGGGGCTACTGCAACCATCAGGATTAGTGGAAAAAAGGCGTTGCAATACACACAACAACTTCTTGATTTCTCTGGTAAAGAATCTACTCTACATCCGAGAAAAGTTAAACTATTTGCATTTTTAACATGTCAGAAGGAGTTTGTAGATGAGGTTCTACTGACCTATTTTCCTTCTCCAAATTCATATACCGGAGAAGATGTTGTTGAAGTTTCATGTCATGGTTCATTGTATATTCAGCAGCGTATTGTTGAAGAATATATTAAGTTGGGAGCATTACTTGCACAACCCGGAGAATTTACGTATCGCGCTTTTGTCAATAATAAATTAGATTTGGCTCAGGCTGAGGCAGTTGGAGATTTGTTGGATGCTAACCATCAAGCGGCTCATCAGTTAGCAATGCAACAATTGAGAGGTGGATATTCTCGAAAAATAGAAAAGTTACGTAAAGAGTTATTGGATTTTGCAACACTTATAGAACTTGAACTGGATTTTAGTGAGGAGGATGTAGAATTTGCTGATAGAAAAAAAATGATCAGGTTATTGTCTGAAATTATTGCCGAGTCAAACCAACTGGCACATTCTTTTACTTTAGGTAAAGTCATTAAAAATGGAATACCAACGGTTATTGTAGGAGAACCCAATGTTGGAAAATCTTCTTTGCTCAACAACTTACTTCTTGATGACAAGGCAATTGTTTCCAATATTCCCGGAACAACCCGTGATATAATAGAAGATACAATAAATATTGAAGGGCAACTTTTTAGGTTTATTGATACAGCAGGAATAAGAGATACTCATGATTTGATAGAGCAAATTGGCATTGAGCGAAGTCTCAATAAAATAAGGGCAGCATACATTATTTTATTTGTTTTAGATGAAAATGATCAAAAAAATAATTACAGTGCACTGAAAAAAGTATTAGAATTATATGACCCTAAAACACAAAAAATTCTTTTAGTACTGAATAAGACAGATAAACTATCTCGTGAACAACAAATAAAAATTGAAAATGACATACAAAAATACTTTGCCGATTTTTCTTTTGTTGGGATATCAACATTCGAACAAGAAACATTGTCTGTATTACGTTCTAAATTATTACAGATAACCGGCAGTGATTTTCAAAAACAAAATCATGCCATAATCTCAAACCTAAGACACTATGAAGCATTACAAAAAGCAGCAGACGAAATACAACTTGTAGTACAAGTTTTGGAGCACGGACAAAGTACAGATGTCGCAGCATTTCATCTTCGAAAAAGTATTGATTTTCTTGGAGAAATCACCGGAGTTATAACTCCGGATGATATTCTACAAAATATTTTCAAAAATTTCTGCATCGGAAAATAATTGGTGATTATTACCGATGCAGCATATTTCTATGAATATTCTTTCTTTCTTTCTTTCACTCATCTTTTTAGCATCACAGTCTGATGGTTTAATATCTGTAATGGTCAGGTTTATAAGGGCCCTCGACGGGTACTCCAATGTAGTCTGCTTGTGCTTTGGTCAGAACCGTTAACTTTACTCCGATTTGTTCTAAGTGTAGTCTTGCTACCTCTTCATCTAAATGTTTGGGAAGACATGTAACTCCAACAGGTAAACTTTTATTTGTCCATAACTCTATTTGTGCCAACACTTGATTCGAGAATGAATTACTCATGACAAAACTCGGATGCCCGGTAGCACAACCTAAGTTCACTAATCTGCCCTCTGCTAACAAATAAATTTCATGTCCATCGGCAAAAGTATATTTGTCAACTTGTGGTTTGATGTTTGTTTTTGTGATGGTTGTGTCATTATTTAATGCCTCTACCTGTATTTCATTGTCGAAGTGTCCAATGTTACAAACAATCGATTGATCTTTCATCGCCTTTAAATGTTGTAACGTAATAATATCTCGGTTTCCGGTGGTGGTAACAAAAATATTGGCTTCTGCCAGAGAATCTTCTATTGTTTTTACTTCAAATCCTTCCATCGCTGCTTGTAAGGCACAAATCGGGTCAATTTCTGTAACAATAACCCTTGCTCCATAGGAACGCATAGATTTTGCACACCCCTTTCCTACATCTCCATACCCGCAGACTACGACGACTTTTCCGGCAATCATTACGTCTGTGGCACGTTTAATACCGTCTGCTAAAGATTCTCTACAACCATACAAGTTGTCAAATTTACTTTTGGTCACAGAATCGTTAACATTGATAGCCGGCACTAATAATTCTCCGCGTTCCATCATCTGGTATAATCTGTGTACTCCAGTTGTTGTTTCTTCGCTTACTCCTTTCCATTCTGCAACAGTGTTATGCCATTTTTTCGGTTCTGCTTTGAGTATATCGCGTAATAGTTGTAAGACTACGCCCTCTTCAGTACTTGAAGGTTTTTGATTCAAGATTTCTGCATTCTTTTCAGCAGCAAAGCCTTTGTGGATTAAAAGTGTAGCATCTCCTCCGTCGTCAACAATCAGTTGTGCTCCTTTATTATCTGGAAAAGTAAGAGCCATATAAGTACACCACCAATACTCTTCTAATGTTTCTCCTTTCCAAGCAAATACAGGTATTCTGGCTTTGGCAATAGCGGCGGCAGCATGGTCTTGAGTTGAAAATATATTGCAACTGCACCATCTGACATTTGCTCCTAAGGCATGTAAGGTTTCTATTAAAACGGCCGTTTGAACGGTCATGTGTAAGGAACCCATAATTCTTACGTTTTGCAGTGGCTTTGTAGTGCTATATTTTTTACGAATTGCCATTAATCCGGGCATCTCTTTTTCGGCAATGGTAATTTCTTTGCGTCCCCATTCTGCTAATTGAATGTCGGCGACTTTGTAGGGTAATTGTTCTGAATAGTTCATAGTTTTAATTTAAAATATCATTGTATAATTTATAATTGGCACATTGATCTACAATCAATATGTTGAAACATTGTTATGCTTTTTGATTTATTGTATTATGCTCTCAAAGAGTTGTGAAATCAATAATGATTTTTTCTATTGTTGTGATTAGTTTAGGTAAATCATTTAAAACGGTTTTATAAATTTCTTCTTCATCAACATCAAAATATTGATGAGCCAATAAATTCCTCATACCTTTAATGGCATTCCACTCAATTTCAGGATATTGACAAAGTAAGTTACCTTGTGTTGATTTATCTATACTTTT
>CAYVGO010000003.1:31949-34911 GCA_964450725.1 uncultured Muribaculaceae bacterium | reverse complement strand
ATACAACAAAGTCTTCGGCTTTTTTTATGGATGACATCCTACTTTCAATAAGTGAAATAGATGTTTTAATTTGTTCACACTGCGAAAGTACAATTTCCTTGTTAAATATAAATTCCATATTTTATAATTTCCTTTTTAAGTATTGGATTCATATTTTGACGTAACCTGACAACATCTACAGACATATTAAAGTGTTGTTCAATAAAATTCTTGAAACAAAGCGTTTCAACAATGCTCATTGGACTTCCTTCAAAAAAAATATCAATATCACTATTTTGAGAAAAACTGTTTTTAGCAAAAGAACCAAAGATACCTATCTTTTCTACAGAAAACTTTTCTTGTAGTAAAGGTTTCAATTTTTGTAATTCACAGATTATTTGGGTCTGATTGAGCATATTTTACCCTTTTACATTTTTCAACGACAATGAAATACGCTTTCTTGGAATATCTACGGCTAAAACCTTTGCCATTACATGCTGATTTAATTTGACAACCTTATGAGGATTGTCTGTAAAGGTGTCCGACAATTCTGAAATATGGACTAACCCTGATTCTTTAATTCCAATATCTACAAATGCTCCAAAATTCGTAATGTTGACAATAATACCGGGGATAATAATACCGGGGATAAGGTCTTCAATGGTTTTGATGTCTGAAAATTCAAAGGCTTTAATAGTTCCTCGAGGGTCTCTACCCGGCTTTTCCAACTCCGACATAATATCTTGTAATGTAGGTAATCCTACCTTCTCTGTGATATAGCGATGAAGAACAATATTACTCCTTTTCTCTTTATTATTAATTAATTCTTCAACCGAAACTCCAATATCTTTTGCCATTTTTTCTACTACTGCATAAGATTCGGGATGCACTGCCGTATTGTCTAACATGACATCTCCGTTTTCTATCCGTAAAAATCCTGCACATTGCTCAAAGGCTTTACTTCCCATCCGAGGTACATTTTTGAACTCTTCTCTACTCTTGAAAAATCCGTTTTCTTTTCGATAGTTGACAATGTTTTTTGCCAAAGTTTTTCCTAATCCTGAGATGTAAGTTAATAGATATTCACTGGCAATATTAACATTGACTCCGACTGAATTTACACAAGATAATACGGTCGCTGTCAGTGTATCATTCAACATTTTTGGATTGACGTCATGCTGATATTGTCCGACGCCCAGCGATTTAGGTTCAATTTTTACCAATTCTGACAGTGGATCGGCTAATCTTCGACCAATAGATACTGCCCCTCTGACTGTAACATCGTATTCCGGAAATTCTTCTCGTGCTACCGGTGAGGCAGAATAAATGGATGCGCCGTCTTCATTGACTGCAAATACATTGACGGTCTTATTAAAACTGATATTTTTAATCATCTCTTCGGTTTCTCTTCCCGCTGTGCCGTTTCCTACCGCAATGGCGTCAATTTTATACATCTCTACAAGTTGTGCAACCTTTTTACGGGCATCAATAATTTCTCTTTGTGGGGGGTGAGGATAAATGGTCGTATTGTGCAAAAGATTTCCTTGTTCGTCTAAACATACGATTTTACAACCGGTTCTAAAACCCGGATCTATCGCTAAAATTCGTTTTTGTCCTAACGGAGAAGCTAAGAGTAATTGTTTTAAGTTTAAAGCAAAAACTTCAATGGCTTCTTTGTCGGCTTTCTCTTTGGCTTTATGAATAAATTCGGTTTCGATGGAGGGTTGTAATAATCGGTCGTAGGCATCGGCAATAGCCTCTTTGTAAAGATTTGTGGCTTGATTGGTTACATACTTTTTCAGTACGGCACGTTCGATTTTTTCAATAGCGGCTTCTTCAGGTACGGTAACGCTAACTTTTAGTAACTCCTCACGCTCTCCCCGTAAAACGGCTAACAGACGGTGAGACGGAATTTTATTAAGGGTTTCTGAAAATTGATGATAATCTAAATACTTTTGGGCTTCTTCCTCTTTCTTTTTAGCCACTGTTGAACTTATTTTGGCTTGTTTGTCGAATAAAAACCGTATCTCTTTACGGACAGTTTCATGCTCATTAACAAATTCGGCAACAATATCTTTGGCTCCTTGCAGCGCATCTTTGGTGGTGGGTACTTCATCGGTTAAAAATGTTTCGGCGGCAGCGTCCATCATAACATCACTTTGTTGCAAAATGTAGTCGGCTAACGGTTGTAATCCTTTTTTACGAGCAACTTCTGCTCTGGTGTTGCGTTTAGGTTTATAGGGAAGGTAAATGTCTTCTAAAACAGAACTTACATAACACTGCGTGATTTTAAGGCGTAATTCGTCGGTTAACTTTCCTTGTTCTTCAATGGTTTGCAGTATATAAGCCTTACGTTTCTCCAACTCACGATGTTCATCCAACATACTTTGAATGGCTAACAACTTTACTTCATCAATGCTGTCAATCTGTTCTTTTCTGTATCTTGCAATAAAGGGAATGGTGGCACCGCTTTCCAATAAGTATTCTACATTCTTAATGATTTTTATTGGTAACCCCAATGTGGTACTTATGATTTGGTAATTTTCAGCGGTCATCTTTATATTTGATTTGAGGTGCAAAGGTAGGCAAATTGTGATAAAAGGTCAAATGAAGAATATTAAGATTGATGGATTAAAGACAAAATGTAAAAGGTGAAAATTGAAGTCTGTAAGTTGAAAGTTTGTTTTACTCCCGATGATTAGTTTTTGAATTAAGAAATTTAGTTCAAAATTGATGTAGATTACTTCGTTGTATCTCCTTACAAAGGCGACTATCTTTTTTCTTTCCTTCTTTATTGAAGATAATATACTCGCTTGACTCTGTCTGAGACAGAGGTTAGAATTTCGTAGGGAATAGTGTCTAACTTTTGGGCGAGTTGATGTACTGTGGGGTTATCTCCGAATACAATGACTTCATCACCTTCGGCAACATCAATATTGGTAACGTCTATCATACATAAATCCATACAAATTCGTCCGACAAT
>CAYVGO010000003.1:11206-31849 GCA_964450725.1 uncultured Muribaculaceae bacterium | reverse complement strand
GTACTTTTGAGGGTTGCAATGCCTTCCAATCCTTTTACTCCTTGGGCATATCCGTAAAATCCTATTCCTAATCTTACCATGTCGAAGTGAGATTGCGGTAAAGAGAAAATGGCTGCCGAATTGGCGATGTGTAGTTTGGCATCTGTGGCTACTGTTTTACGTAACTCTTCTGTAAGCCGAGAAAACAGCATAAGTTGTTGCTGTGCGAAGTTCAGATTCTTAGGTTCGTCGGCAGAGGCAAAATGAGAGAAAATAGAACGTACCGATACTTCTTGACGGTTTTGCAGTAATTCTGTCAGTGTCTGAATATCCTCAGGAGAGAACCCCAGTCGGTGCATACCCGTATCTATTTTTAAGTGGATAGGATAGTGCAGTTCTCCGGCATGCAGTGCTGCTTTCAGCATAGCTTTCAGTAATCTTAAGGAGTAAATTTCGGGTTCAAGCCTGTAAGTCATCATCTGAGAAAATGTATCGGGCTCCGGATTTAAGACGATAATAGGGGTAGTAATGCCATGCTCTCGTAATAAAATCCCTTCGTCGGCAATCGCTACACCAATGTAATGAATGTGTTGCAACTCTAAGAATTTAGCCATTTCTACCATTCCCATGCCATAAGCATTGGCTTTGAGCAGCACGCAAATTTGTGTTGAGGGTTTAAGTTGCTCTCTGTAGATGTTGAGATTATTTAAGGCTTTCGTGAGATTTACTTCTAAGGTCGTCAGGTGGGTATGTCGGGTGAAGAGGGGCAGTATCTTTTCAAACTGAAAATTTCGTTCTCCTTTCAATAGAATAGCACTATTTTTATAATTCAGCGTTGCTGTATTACTCAAAAAATCGCCGGTGGTTTCATAAAACTGGGTAGGGCAGTGAAAGGTTATCTCTGTCTCCATAAAAGATTTTCCTATTCCTATAAACAAACTTACTTTTGCATGCTGCAATTCTTCTTTCAGTTTCTGCAACCACAAATTGGCCGACAAACCACTATGGGTAAACTCGGATAATATGACGGTTTTGTCTCTTTCTCCTGCCGATGATGTCAATTGTTGCAGTGCAATGGAAAATCCTTGAATATCGTTACTGTAACAATCATTGAGCAAAATAGAACCAAATTTTCCTTCAATAATTTCTAATCTTAAATTCACGGCATATAATTGTCTGATACGTTCTGCAACAGTAACTATAGTCGGAAAATTGTCAGACAAATGCAATGTCGAAAGATAACTGACGGCCAACAAAGCGTGCATGCAGTTCTCTATAGATGCGGCATCGGCAAAAGGAAGTTCAAGTGATATTCTGTTTTGTGAAAAGTATGGTAGAAAGTCTTGATTGTGAATTTGTAAATGAAGGGTTACACCGACTTTGTTTTTTTCTGTCAAACTTAGTTGAATATCATTGTCGGCACCGGTCCCCCAAGACAGCAATCGGCAGTTTTCAGGCTTTTGGTGTTGTAAATATTGGTCAATGGTGCTTTCGGACTCATTTCTGTAAAGTAAAATGTGGCTCTTACGGAATAACTTCATCTTTTCTGACAGTTTTTCTGACACAGATGAAAAACCTTCCTGATGAGCATCTCCTAAATTGGTCATTATTCCTATGGTCGGTTGAATAATTTCCTCCAATTTCTCCATTTCATAAGGTTCTGAAATTCCCGCTTCAAAGCAACCTATCTTCGACGTTTTATCTAATTGCCATACAGATAAAGGCACTCCAATTTGAGAGTTATAACTTTTGGGGCTTTTACAACTGTTGATTTCCGGACTTATCAGATAGTTTAACCACTCTTTAACGATGGTTTTACCGTTACTACCCGTAATACCGATAATAGGGATAGTGAACTGTTGTCTGTGGTAAGCGGCTAATTGTTGTAAGGCCTTAGTTGTATTTTTTACTAAGATAAACGTAGCATCAGGAAAGGGTTGTATTTCTATTGTCTTAGATACAAGAAAACAGCGGATACCTTTGTAATAAACATTTTCAATATAGCGATGTCCGTCATTGCGTTCACTTTTTAGTGCTATAAACAATGTCTGAGAGTCTCCGCTTAATCCGCGGCTGTCAATCACCAATCTGTTGATATTACGTTCAATGTTAACGCCATAAATCTGACCGTTGACAACTTGTTGAATGGTGGAGATGTTGTACATTTGATTTTAAGGATTAAATAGTTAAAGATATGAGAGACTTAAGAAGGTGATTATTTTATTACAGTGCTACGAAAGGGCTAAAATTGTCTTTTTGATGCTTTCGTAGTAGTACGAAAAGGTAAAATTGTCTTTTTGATGCTTTCGTACTAGTACGAAAAGGTAAAATTGTCTTTTTGATACTTTCGTAGCAGTACGAAAGGGTAAAATATCCATTGTAATCTATATTTACTTTGTCATTATTTGTAATAATTGCATAGCGGCTTGATAAGGAGTGCATTTTTTCATTAAAACATTTTCTGTCAATATCGGTAAAAGTTTTTTGACTTCAGGGTGTTCATAAAAATTTTGATGCAAGTGTTGTTCAATGGTTTCTATCATCCATTGTTTATCCTGTTCACTTCTTTTTTGTATAAAGTAATGGTTGTTGCGGGTATGCTGAATGTATTCTTCAACCGTTTGCCACACTTCTGTAATCCCTTCATTCTTTAAAGAAGAGCAGGTTAAAACTTTGGGACTCCACTGTGAATCTGAAAGCGGAAAGAGATGTAACGCATTTTGATATTGCCTTTTGGCTTGTTGTGTACGTAAAATATTATCTCCGTCGGCTTTGGTTACCGCTAAGATGTCGCACATTTCCATAATCCCACGCTTTATTCCCTGTAACTCATCTCCCGCTCCGGCAATCAATAATAATAAAAAGCAATCAACCATAGAGTGTACTTCTGTTTCAGACTGTCCGACACCTACAGTTTCTATCAACACGATATCAAATCCTGCCGCTTCGCATAAAATGACAGTTTCACGGGTTTTACGGGCAACTCCTCCCAGCGATCCGCCGCTTGGTGAAGGACGTATGAAAGCATTAGGGTCAACAGAAAGATGTTCCATCCGTGTTTTGTCACCCAGAATACTGCCTTCCGTACGTTTACTGCTGGGGTCAACGGCCAATACTACTACTTTATGTCCTTGTTGAGTAAGTAAGATTCCTAACTGTTCTATAAATGAACTTTTTCCGGCTCCGGGTACACCGGTAATGCCGACTCTGATACTTTTACCGGAATAGGGTAGTAACTTTTCTAAAATAGTTTGAGCCTCTAATCTGTCTGAGTGAAGATTACTTTCTACTAAGGTGATGGCTTGACTTAAAGCAATTCTGTTACCTTGGAGAATTAAATCTACATATTCTTCGGGAGAATAATGATGTTTTGCTTTGCGGGTATTGTCTCTTTTATAAGGATTTACATTCGGCGGTTGTTCTACGCCATCATTGACAATTAAGGCACTATCGTGGTTCATAGATTAAAATTTAGAAACGAAATATAGAGATTGTCTGCAAAAGTACATAAGGAAATGTAGAATTGAAAATGTAGAATTGATCCGAATTACGCAATTAGGAATGAAGATTATGGAATTTAACAGTAAATAACTTGCAAAGATTGTTGATATACGTAACTGGATACTGATGTCATATCTTTGCGCGTCCATCTTGAGATTATCTTTGCATTTCTCTTTGTCGTTTTCGAGTGTCATCAACGTTTTCGGACATCTTGCCTGAAAGCGGACAAATAAAAAAGAACTTTTCCGGTTAAAATCAAAATATTACCAATATGGCATACTATTTGCGACCCTTCCATAGTAAATTAAAACAAATAAATATGCAATCAATCTCTACTCTTTCTCAGTCCTTTAAAAACTTTGTCGGAATAATTTCCCTTTGTTTTATTGCTCTCTCTTCCACAGCACAGACTACAACTTCTGATGATACACTTAGTCCGGAAGATAAAGTGTTCGGGTTGTCTCGCTTTTGGTCTGAAGTGAAGTACAACTTTGTATACTTCGACCAAATAGGGGAAACGAAATGGGACAGCATCTATCGAGCACATCTTACCAATGTACTGCAAACGAAGGATAATCAGGAGTATTGCGAGGAGTTGCAACGTATGTGTGCCCTATTGAAGGATGGACATACCAACATCAAATACGAAAACTCCGAGACAATCACCACCTTATTCGACAGTCTTCAGTGGTATGTCGATGAGATTGAGGAGAGAGCCATTGTGACGGGTATCAATGAAATGAACAAGACGAAAATTCCGATAGGAACGGAAATAGTGAAAGTAAATGGAATGTCAGCTCGTGAGTATATTCGGAAATACTCGCTGCCGTTGATCGCGTCTTCAACGGAGCATGCACGTTGGGCACAAGCAACCAACTTCATGTTTCAAGGAAGAGAAGGTCAAAGTTACGACGTAGAGTTACTTACTCCGTCCGGAAAGAATCTGAAGATGCGCATCACCCACGCAGTGCAAGAACCGGTATGTTCCGACCCCATGTGCTTTACCAACGAACAGAACAATCTTCTGGAACTTAAGTGGTATCCGGGGGATATCGCATACGTAGCATTGAACTCATTCGAAGACCAAAGCATCAACAAGATGTTTGCCGACGTGTTTCCCGAATTGAAGAAACGTGCCAAGAAACTTATCATTGATCTCCGCCATAACGGAGGAGGGAGTACGGGAATCGGTGCCAATATTCTGAAATACCTGACATCTGATTCGGTTCTTATCGGTGCACGCAGTTCAACCAGGGTCTATTCTGCCAGCCACGCTGCAGCAGGACGGTTTATAAACCCCTCCGATACCACAGACAACCACTGGGCACGAAAAGCATATCTTACAGCACGTGGAGAGTACTTTGAGGGTGGTTCTACATTTACCTGTCACATTGAAAAAGAACAGGAACGATTGGTAGTGCCGACGGTATTACTTATCGACCGCTATACCGCATCGGCAGCAGAAGACTTTCTGATTCTTGCCGACAGCCAAAAACACATGACTAAGATTGGCCGGAAGACGTTCGGAAGTACTGGACAACCTATTTTTATTGATCTTGTGAAAGATTTCAAAGCGCGTATTTGCACAAAGAAAGATACTTATCCCGATGGGAGACTGTTTGTTGGTTATGGAGTGAAACCGGATATTGAAGTGATACCGACCGTTCAGGATCTCATTACCGACAAAGACCGTGCACTTCAGGTTGCTTTGGAGCATTTACAGGGGGGAGTGTAAATTATTACAGGGGTATTTGGGTAGTGTAAAGTTCCTTTTTCCAAGTATTGTACAGTTATATCTTCAAAATGACTAATTCAATTATGGTACATAATAACGAAAACGGCTGCCAAAATATTTTCAGCAGCCGTTGGGGATAACAATCTCAATCTTTAGATAGATTATTCGCTATATTGGATTTTGTGGTAATGGTTTGGGATAAGCATCAATTTCTCGTTGAGGTAATAACTGTATAGCCTGTTTGTCTGTATTTTTAACATACTGAATTACTACAGTCGGTGCACCTCTGTCATGTCCTCCGGGATACGTTCTGTCTAAGGTTTGATTATTACGCATTAAATCGAAAAAGCGATGTGCTTCCAAATAAAGTTCTCGGTGACGCTCGTCAAGTACAACAGTTAACATATCAGTTCCATCAATAGAGGGGTTATAATCGGCTACATCCCTATTGCTTCTGATTTTATTAATATCACCAATTGCATCACCGGATAATGTTCCGGCAACAACGGCTTCTGCCCGATTCAAATACATTTCAGATAACCGAAGAATAACAGGAGACCACAAGTGGGTTTGTTTTTCTTGATACGAGCATTTGGTCATGTAATATTTAGGGTAATCATTACGTCTTGCCATTTTTTGCTGTACTTTAGCCGTAACGGTTTTCCATTCACTGTAAATCATTTCACCGTTAGCCTTTTTTCTTTTTTGACGAACAGAAAATGTACACTTTCCATCAACTACCGTAATTGCTCCGGCTGTAAAATCTAATACATTGTGGTTGATTTTGGTCTCCTCTTCAATTTGATAAGTGCCATCGCTGTTTTTGGTAATATCAATAAACCTGAAATAATTACGACTTAAGATATCCAGAGTGCCGGAGTCATCGGTGAGATAATTTTTGTCTATCCATTCCAATTCATATTTATTTTCATCTTCAATGACAGGCTTAATAAATGTAGCGCGTACATCTTCGGAGTATTTTGCAAGTAAATTCCGAAGGGGTTCAGAAGCATACATTTCGCCCCAACCGGCACCATCAATTTCTGCATAAAGAGAACCTATGTCATACCATCCGTTATCTTTAATGTCAATATCTTTCACTCTACGGATGGCAAAAATTGCTTCAGGATTACGTTCAGGAACTAATTCATTCATTGTCGGATATTCCGCCGAAGTTAAAAGTTTTTTACCCGAATTTTGAATAACATCATTTGCATAATTGTAGGCTTCTTGATATTTGTGCATTGTAAGATATACTCGGCTCAATAAGGCTTTTGCAGCCCACACATTACCAAAAATAGCCTCTTTTTCTATGCCGGAACTTTGCATTAGTGATTCTGCTTTTATCAGTCCCGGAACAATCACCTCTTCAAACATTTTTTTTACAGGCATACGATCGGGAAATTCATTAATATCGGTGGTTAATTTTACCGGTACTCCAAGGTCTTCTGCAGTGGCAATGTGGTATGCTTTACCATAAGTTATAGCCAACTGATAGAAGATCCAACTCCGAAGGAAATAGTTTTCCCCGATAACATGGTCAAGTTCTTTAGACACTCCTTCTTTAGACAATCTCAATACATTATTACAGTTAATAATAATTTTATTGAAAGTACCCCATTGGTTGGCAAGGTGTGAGTTAGTCGCCAATCTTTGAAAGTTATAGATGAAAAACAAGTTGTCGGTGGTTGTTCCGCTCAGAGCAAGATTATCGCTAGTATATTCTCCGATGTAATGATACCCTTTGATAAAAGATTCAGATTTTAATTCTGAATAACTTCCCAAAGTTACTGCATTGACGGCATCTACATTAGTTTCTAACTCACTATCTGTTACTGAAGAATATGGAGCTTCATCAATGTTACACGACAATACAGTCAATAACAATGTGTAAATTGCTATAATTTTAAATGAATATTTTTTCATATATTTTGCTTTAGTTAGTTTGTAAATTAAAATGCTACATTTAGTCCGAAGATAAACTTACGGGTAATCGGGTACTGTCCCCAAGCTGCAAGGCCATCGTTACTGAAAGAGGCTACATCGGGTGAAATCAAAGAATATTTGGTTGCAGTAAAGAGATTTTCGGCACTGAAAGAAAAAGTCAAATTTTTCAGGCGTATTTTGGATAAAATGATTTCCGGAAATGTGTAAGATAATGATAAAGAACGTAACGTCAGGTAACTTGCATCTTCAACATAACGGCTTGATACTTTGTTTGAGTTTGCGTTACCACCGGCAATCGGTTTTGGGTGTGTTGCAATATCTCCCGGCTTTTCCCAACGATTCCAGCCTTTGGCAAGATTCATCGAATTGTAATCAAGATATGCTCCGTCAGAATCTAAAACTTCTCGATTTTGACTATATAGTTTATTGCCGTAACTGTAATTGAAATTGGCGTTAAGCGTAATGCCTTTCCATTGTAAAGTGGTTCCAAAACCTCCGATGAACTTTGGAGCCGCCGAGCCGATATATGCTTTATTAGCTTCTGCCTCAGAATATATTTCGGTAATAATTCGTTCGCCATTGCTATTGTTGGTGTACCATTGCGGTGCTCCCGTTTCTGAATTAACCCCAGCCCATTCTGCCATATAAAGATCATCCATATCACGACCTTCTGAAAAACGACGAATACCGGAAATCTGAGG
The DNA here is from genome assembly GCA_964450725.1 of uncultured Muribaculaceae bacterium. GTDB lineage: Bacteria > Bacteroidota > Bacteroidia > Bacteroidales > UBA932 > CAYVGO01. The sequence continues at coordinate 23,986 of CAYVGO010000003.1, read as the reverse complement.
CTTACCCTCATATAATTCATTAATTTTATTTCTGTTGACACCAATATTGAAATCGACATTCCATAACCATTCTTTGGTAGAGATGATATCAGCATTCAAGTTAACTTCAAAGCCAAGATTGGTGATTGCTCCAATATTTTGCCATTGGTAAGAGTAACCGGTAAGTGTAGAAAGTTGCACTTTGTACAAAAGGTCTGAAGTATATTTGTTATAGAAATCAAAAGAACCTCTGATTCTCTGGATAAATGAAAAATCAATACCAATATCTAAGGTCTGATTCTTTTCCCAAGTTAAGTCAGGATTACCCAATTGACTCGGAAAGTTTGCCGGTAATTGGTTATACTGCCCTAAAGTGTAGAGCGATAAATGTCCGTAATAATCATCGGGTGTATTTCCTACAACTCCCCAACTTACACGTAACTTAAACTGATCCATAATTTTCTTGCCGGCATTAAAAAACTCTTCATTGGCAATATTCCAACCTCCGGACACGGTGTAAAAGTTACCGTATTGATTATTTTTACCGAATTTCGATGAGCCGTCTCTACGGAATGAGGCTTGAAACATATATCTGTTGTCATAACTGTAGTTGGCATTTGCAAGAAAAGATTGGATATTAAATGCCGATTTATCTCCACTCATGGCATCCATCCCTGTAGTTCCGGTAATTACTTCTTTTCCTGCCGTAATTCCTTTGGCAGTTGTAGAGGTATTCTGATTAAACCGACGAGTATATTCATAAGCCGCCAATGCACTGATAGAATGTTTGTCAATCATTTTGTTGAAGCGTAACATTTGGTTTAAAAAATAATTACTTGTCCAAGACCAGTGATTATTGATTTTTCCGTTAGTTGCTTTTCCACCAATTGTATTGGGGTCGGTATAAGTTTCATCACGTGCTATTTTATAGTTCACGTTGTTGTTAGATTCAAAAGACAACCAAGAAGTGATGTCCCACTTTAAACCAGCTGTTGCCTGCATGAAAATGTTTTGATATTTTGTAAAGTTTTTGTCTCTTGATTCTAAGAAGTTTGACTTGTCGCGTCCATACCAATTGTCCTCTTTTCCGGTTCTTACAGATTTATCAGCGTTGTATGGATAATCCCAAGGCAGATAAAGATATGTATCATATAGAGAAGAGGTTTGGTCAACATATTCAACATATTGTCCTTGAATTTTACTGAATAAACTAAAATTATCTGTAATTCTGTAGTCGTTATTAGAGCGTAAGGTAAACCTACTGTAACTCATGTTTTTAATGGCAGCATCTTCGTAATAATAATCTCCCAAAAAGTAAGAGCTGATTTTATCACGTCCTCCCGTGTAGGCAACATTGGCATTCACATACGGTGCGGGTTTGGTAATCAATTTAAACCAGTCTGTATCATGGGTTAAAAGATTCTCGGAAAACCAACTTAAACCGTTGACAGGTTTTTGATAGTCGTATAATTGTCGGGCATTCATTAAGTCAAGATTTCCAAGACTAAGAACATTTACACCCGAGTTCACATTGACATTAAACGTATTTGAACCGGCTTTACCCTTTTTTGTAGTAACTACAATAACTCCATTTGAACCTCGAGAACCGTAAAGGGCAGTAGCGGAAGCATCCTTTAGTACGGTTAACGTTTCTATCTCTTGTGGAGACAAGCGAGGATCATCATTATAAATGACACCATCAACCACCCAAAGTGGAGCAGTAGATGAAGATATTGTGCTTTTACCGCGAATAGTAATTTTTGCAGTTTCACCAGGTTTTCCGGAAGGCTGTTGTACTTGAACTCCGGAAATTTTACCTTGTAACATTGTGGATACGTTTGCTGTAGATACGTCTATCAGTTTTTCCGAATTTAAAGTCGAAACAGATCCTGTAATCGCATTTTTAGATTGAATACTATAACCTACAACCACAACATCGTCAATTAACTCCGCTCCTTCCTGCATAACAACAACCATATTAGAACTTGCAATCAATTCCTCATCATTATATCCTATTGATGAGAATTTTAATGTTACGCCTTCGTCAACATTGATATGAAAAAGACCGTTAACATCTGTTACCACTCCGCGAGTAGTTCCCTTTTGGATAACGGAGACTCCTACTAATGGTTCTCCGGCACTATCTTTAACAGTACCGGAGATTTCGGCTAAAGTTGTACTGATACACAATACAAACGTGAGAAAGGTTAGAATAACCCTTTTAATCTGAAACTTTTCATGGTTCATAAAAAAGAAAAATTTAAAGTAAAACAAAATAGGAATAGATGTATCCCCTTCAAAACTGCGGCAAAGATAGCTAACGATACTAAACTTTCATCGTTTCAAAAAAAAAAAACGTTAAAATCGTAATTTTAACGTTTGAAGAAAGTCAATTTCTCTCTTTAGTGTTTTGAAAGGCAATAAGTTGTATAACTTTTCTCGCACGCGTTAAAAAACGTTTAATGACGAGAAAGTCCGGTAGTTTACGGTCGTAATTTAAGTGAATTCAAAACAATGTGGAGAGAGTCTATGATTAATTTTTTTGAACTAATTCTAAGAAAATATCATTCATACCCGGCACTATTTTTTGGAAACTTTCAATGCTCACATGTTCATTGAGTAATGTCAAAAGTTCTGTAATGGAGAAGTTAGGAACCGTAATTTGTAATTGTAACGTGTGAAAGTTCTCCTCAGAATGAATAGCTTGTATTGATAATTCGGTTTTATTTTTTATCACATCAATGTCTCCAACGCATTTGACTTCATATAAATTTCGTGCATATTGTTGTCTTACGTTTCTGACATTGCCATTTAAAATATTTTTCGACCGATGGATTAAGGAAATGTCGTTGCAGATTTCTTCTACAGAAGCCATATTGTGAGTTGAAAGCATGATGGTTACTCCTTGAGATTTTAGTCGTAAGATTTCCTCTTTCAACAAGTTCGCATTTACCGGATCAAACCCGCTGAAAGGTTCATCTAAAATTAATAATGACGGAGAATGTAGTGTCGTAGCAATAAATTGTACTTTTTGTGCCATTCCCTTACTAAGAACCTCAATCTTTTTGTCCCACCATTTTGTCAGATTAAATTTTTCAAGTTGCTCTCCAATAATCTTTTTTGCAGAATTTTTAGATATTCCGCGTAATTGAGCAAAATAGAATAACTGGTCAAAAACAGTCATTTTTTTGTATAATCCTCTTTCTTCGGGTAGATATCCGATATTAAATACATCTTCTTGAGTCATTGGTTTTCCATGAAAAAGAATTTCTCCTTTATCTGCAACAATAATCTGACTGATAATTCGGATTAATGTACTTTTTCCTGCTCCGTTAGGACCTAATAATCCGTAAACACTTCCATTTTCTACAGCAAAAGAAACATTATCTAATGCAACATGATTTTCATAGGATTTTGAAATGTTACGGATTTCTAAGCAATAATTCATAGATATAATATAAAAGAGTATTTTATTGTTTGGGTTGATACAAGTAATTATATTTCCATCTTCTGTAACTCCAAAGCCATAGTTGAGGTTGTTCTCGTATCATTTCTTCAAGATGCTCAAAACATGTTTGGGTAATCCATCCATGTTCTTTTTCTTGGGGATTATCGGTAATTTCAACAAATTCTATGTTGTAGTAAAAACGCTTTGGCGAATATGTTTTAAAAAAAACAACAACACTATTATCTATTTTTTTTGCAATGCTCTCTATAGATGTAATAGCGGCGGTTGGTTGTCCAAAAAAAGTTATCCAAGAATCTTCTTTAATCCAGTGTATGGCCGGAGATTGGTCTGCAACAAACATGGCTAAAGGTTGACGACCTTCTTGTTGTGTTTTTACCAATAATCTGAAGATTTGCTGTAGTGGTGCTACTTTTGCTCCGAATCGGGTACGTGATTTTATCATCAATCGGTCAAAGAAATGATTGGTTAAAGGCTGGTAAGCACCCATGCATTGGAGTACGGTATAAGGTTGATAGAGTGAAGTGTTTTCCCAACAACCAAAGTGAGAGGCAAAAAGGATAATACTTTTACCTTTTTTTGCAATGCTGTCAGGATATTCTTTATTGATGTAGTTCACATGTTTGTAAAGTGTTTTAGGAGAACCTAAGGCTAACTTAAGTGTCCATAATAACATATCACAAAAGTGTCTGTAAAACTTTTTCTCAATCACCCGTATTTCTTTTTCGCTGTAAGTAGGGAAACATCTTTTCAGATTGCTTTGAGTGATGGTTCTTCGGTATTTAACGACATAATAGATTAACAAAAACATGATGTCTGATAATCCTTTCATCATCCACATGGGCATACCCGCAGCAATTTTCAATAAAAAAGTAAACACAGATTTAATCTTTAGCGTGATTCTTAATCGTCAAGTATGTTTTACTAAACGTGAACAAAGTTAAGTAATAAATTTTGATATTACCTACAAATACATCAATCATCATTAAGTAACCTGAAGGTTTGACGGTGGTAGGGTGTTGTTCCATGTAGGGCAATGGCATTACGGTGAATTTTGGTCGGATAACCTTTATTTTTACTCCATTGGTATTGAGGATAAGATGCAGACAATGATTCCATATACTCATCTCTGTATGTTTTTGCCAAAATGGAGGCTGCCGCAATAGAGGCATATAAGTCATCGCCTTTGATAATACAGTGGTGAGGAATGTTATGATATTGGTTAAACTTATTGCCATCAATCAATAAACTTTCCGGAATTACTGATAATCTTTCTATGGCGCGATGCATGGCTAAAATGGAGGCTTGTAAAATATTGATTTTATCTATCTCTTCATTCGATACTTGTGTTACGGAAAAAGCAATGGCATGCTGTTCTATATTTTTTCGTACGGCAAGACGTTGTTTGTGGGTTAACTTTTTAGAATCTCTCAATAAAGCATCTGTGAAGTCTATTGGTAAGATAACCGCAGCCGCAAAAACAGGACCAGCCAAGCAACCTCTGCCTGCTTCGTCACAACCTGCTTCTACTTTTCCATTTTCAAAGTAAGATAACATCGTTTTTCACTGTAACTATCATCATTTAGAACTCGTGGATGACCAATCCGCTGCGAAGTTTCGGTTCAAACCATGTAGTTTTTGGAGGCATAATGTTCCCGGTGTCGGCAATGTCAATCAATTGTTGCATAGAAACCGGATAGAGAGCAAAAGCCACTTTCATTTCTCCGCTGTCTACGCGATGACTTAATTCTTCTAAGCCTCGTAATCCTCCTACAAAGTCAATACGTTTGTCGGTTCTTAAATCTTTTATGCCTAATATTTTATCTAAGACTAAATTGCTGAGTATCGTTACATCTAATACTTCTATGGGGTCATTGTCGTTGTATGTTCCTTGCTTGGCAGTCATAGAATACCAGTTGCCATCAATATACATGGAAAAATTGTGTAGTTGCTTTGGAGAATATATTGCTTTCCCTTTTGACTCTACAATGAAAAACTCAGAGACTGCACTCAAGAATTTGTCTGTTGTCAATCCGTTCAAATCTTTAATGACACGGTTGTAATCCATAATTTTTAATTGATGGTCAGGGAAAATAACAGATAAGAAGTAACAATATTCTTCATCTCCTTTGTGGTTTGGATTGTTTTTTTTGCGCTCTTCGGCAACTCTTGCGGCGGCGGCAGTTCTGTGATGTCCGTCAGCAACATAGAGTGCCGGCATATTTTCAAAAATAGAGGTGATTTGAGTAATGATTTTATCATCGGAGATTATCCAAAGTTGATGTCTGAAACCATCATCGGCAATAAAATCATATTCAGATTTCTGCCGTGTAACTTCTGATACAATATTATCCATTCCTTGATGTTGTGGATAGGCAAAGAAAACTGGTTCTATATTGGCACTTTGAATTTGTACATGTACCATTCTGTCATCTTCTTTTTCTTTACGGGTAAGTTCATGCTTTTTGATTTTTCCGGTCATGTAATCCTCAAAATGACAACAAGCCACCAATCCATATTGTGTACGGTTGTTCATGGTTTGTGCATAGATGTAGTAACACTCTTTTTCATCTTGCTTTAACCAACCTTTTTGTTTCCATAATTTATAATTTTCTACGGCTTTGTCATAGGCAACTTGAGAATGTTCGTCAATAATGGGAGTGAAGTCAATTTCCGGTTTTGTAATGTGAAGTAATGACTTTTCACCGGCTTCTGCTTGCGCCTCTTCAGAATTAAGTACATCATAAGGACGTGAGGCTACTTCTTTTACTAAATTAACTGGTGGACGTACACCGCAAAATGGTTTGATATTCATAAAATAATATTGAATTATGTTTTAAAGAGAGTATTATATTGTAATGGATTATAACCAAACTAAATTGGTTTGCAAACCGGCTCTTTATAGATTTATAAATTGCAAAGTTACTTATTTCAATTGACATTATAAATTATGGAGAGTTTGATGAAAATATTTCTACTGTTATTTCATAAAGTTTTACGGTGGGTTACCTCCATTTTCTCTTGTTTCTATTTTCATTTTCTCTTGATGATTTTTCTGTTACATGAAGTAGAAAAGTTTCTTTTCTACTGTTGTATTTTGTAATTTTCGTCGAGATTTATATAATCTTCGCTGAAAAATATATAATCTTCGACGAAGATTATATAAATCTCGACGAAAATTATAGATTTATTCAGCAGGAAATGAAAAATAGAACCTCTTTGATTATAAAATTTACCATGATACAACAAAATATATAACAAGGGAAATGAATGGTTACGACGTTACGAGGCAATGATTTGTATGAAAATAGAATGGTAAAGGATGAAAATACTTCTCAATTTACCAACAAGTGTTGGTAGTGAAAATAGTTTTAAATGGGGGATATTATCAATAGGTATCTAAAAACATCAGACACTCTTTTTTACAGCAAAACGTCAAGTTGTACAATAAAGTTGTAGTAACTTGACGTTTTGGGATATCTGAATAATCTTACTTATTGATGAAATTATTCCATTTCTAAAGATAGATTTTTAATATCTGATAACAATTGTTCTAATTGGTGTTGAATTGAAATGTAGTTGATATTAAGTTCTGACGAGGGTGGGTTTCCGTTTTTGTCATTTTCCAAAATATCACGATAACATTCACAATACTTTAGACGAAGGCGTGAGTATTCAATCATTTTTTCCAATAATATCAGGTCTGTATCTGAAAATTGAGGGTCTTGATTTTCTTTCACCTCAATATCATACCAATAATTGGTAATTTCTATCCAATTATCCATTCCCTGTTCAATGTGGTGGATACGTTTATCAATATCTAAAGTCGTGTCATTGGCTAATTTGAAATAATGTACTGCATTATCTTCCAAAACATAATGCTTCTCCAAAAAAGTTCTGATTTCTTTTTGCTCTGAAGGATATAATCGATATAACGTAAATGCAACTGCGCAAATCACCAAAACGGACAATGTTAACAATAGATAAAATTTTTTAGACCTTTTACTCATAATAATTGTGGAATTAAAGTTACAAACCTTTTACATAAACTTCTCTTTCTATCGGTTGTGATAAAGAGATAAATGTAAGTGTTTCGGAAATACCATTGATATTAGAAATACGATTAATGAGTACATCCATCAAGTGGTCTTTATTTTCACAGTAAATTTTCAACAATAGAGACAAGTTTCCTGCCACAAAATGACACTCTACCACTTCCGACATTTGTCGTAATTCAGAGATAATCGGCTCGTAGTTGTTGGCTTGGGTAATTTTTATTCCTACATAAGCACATAACTCTAAACCTAAGGCTCTGGGTTTGACAATTAACCTTGAGCCTACAATAATTCCCGATTCTTCTAATTTTCGGATACGCTGGTGGATGGCTGCTCCTGAAACGCCGACTTCTCGAGCTATTTCCAAATAGGGCATACGTGCATTTTTGATGAGGAATGATAAAATTGTTTTATCAATATTATCAAGTTTTCCTTTTTCAGGGTTTTCCCTATTGTCTTTACTCATAATACAATTTTAAATTTACAAGTTCCGATTGACTAATGATAGCGAGTATCTTTCATTAACTGTGGTATCGTTTTCTATTTTGCAAGTAATGCTGCCAAGGCTATGGAATAGAGTTTTGTGGCAGAAGTATCTCCGCGTGAGGTTAGTACACAGGGTACTTTGGCTCCTAAAACAACGCCGGCAATCTCTCCTTTCATCAATTTTGTACAACCTTTGAAGAAAGCATTGGCAGACTCTATATTGGGGAAAACCATACAGTCGGCTTCTCCGTTCACTACACTCTTTAATTTCTTTATTTCTACGGCTTCTTTGTCTATAGCTACATCTACAGCTAATGGTCCGTCAACAATTCCGCCGGATATTTGTCCGCGTTCTGCCATTTTAGAAATAATGGCAGCATCCAAGCATGCTTGCATTTCCAGCACTTGTTCTGTTGCTGCAATTAATGCTACTTTAGGTTCGTTGACTCCTAATTTTTTTGCCACAGAGATAACATTCTTGGTCATTACTACTTTCTGATTTCTTTCAGGTGCAGGAATAACGGCAATATCGCTGATGGTTAACAATTTGGGATAAGAAGAAACTTCCATCACACAAACATGGCTTAAAATGGCTTTAGGAGGTAAAATGCCTTGCTCTTTGTTTAAAATAGCACGCATGTAAACATCAGTACTTACCAATCCTTTCATCAGTACTTCGGCTTTTCCCTCTCTAATTAAACTTACGGCTTTTTGAGCTGCAGCAACAGGATTGTTTTCTTCAATAATGTTGAAGTCCTGCATGTTGATATTTAATTTTTTACAAACGCTCTCAATGACGGCTTTTTCACCGACTAAGGTCGCATTGACAATACCTGCTTTAACAGCATTGTGAACAGCCTCTATCGAGTGCTCGTCATTGGCATAAGCCACCGCCAGATTGACTTTCCCTTTAGCCTTTACGGCATCTACGATTTGTTGTAATTTAGTAATCATAATTATTGAAGATGTTGGTTGATTTTATCGACTAAATCTAATTTTTCCCATCCGAAAAACTCTACCTCTTTCATCACTTCTTGATTATTTTCAAAAACTTTTACTTTTGCTTTATAACATTCTCGACCAAAGTGTCCGTAAGATGCCGTAGGTTCAAAAATCGGATTTGTCAATCCTAACTTCTGAACAATGCTGTAAGGACGTAAGTCGAAGATTTGTGGTAATATATTGGCAATCTCTGAGTCTGATTTACCTTTTTTGCGGGTATTGTAAGTGTTCACATAAATTCCTACGGGTTTTGCTACGCCGATAGCATAAGCAAGTTGTACTAAAACTTTATCTGCTACACCTGCTGCTACCAAGTTTTTCGCCAGATAACGCGCGGCATAAGCTGCCGAACGGTCAACTTTACTGCTGTCTTTTCCGGAAAATGCTCCGCCTCCGTGAGCACCATGTCCGCCATAAGCATCAACAATAATTTTTCTACCGGTCAATCCAGTGTCGCCATGAGGTCCGCCAATGACAAACTTACCTGTCGGATTAACGTGTAATATTAATTTGTCGGTAATTAAATCCTCAACATCTTTACCTAATCTTTTGAATGTACGCGGTAATAAATGTTGCTGCACATCTGATTTGATTTGTTGTAACATTTTGTTGTCATCACGGTCAAAGTCGTCATGTTGAGTAGAGATGACAATCGTGTTAATATGTAAAGGTTTGTTGGTATTATCGTCGTATTCTATGGTTACCTGACTCTTGCTGTCGGGACGTAAGTAAGTCATCACCTTTCCTTCTCTTCTGATGGCGGCTAAATCTTTTAGCAATTCGTGAGAAAGTACCAATGTCAGCGGCATATAAGAAGAAGTTTCGTTGGTTGCATAACCAAACATAATTCCTTGGTCTCCGGCTCCCTGATTTTCTAACTCTTGTCTCACCACTCCTTGATTAATGTCGGGAGATTGTCCGTGGATGGTAGAAATAACACCGCAAGAATTGCTTTCAAACATGTATTCTCCTTTGGTATAACCAATACGGCGAATTACATCTCTGGCAATCTCTTGAACATCAATATAGGCATTGGTATTTACTTCGCCGCTTAACACAACAAGCCCTGTTGTTACTAAGGTTTCACAAGCGACTTTTGAATATGGGTCACGGGCTAAAAAATTATCTAAGAGTGCATCTGAAATCTGATCTGCAACTTTATCGGGGTGTCCTTCAGAAACTGATTCTGATGTAAAAAAATATGACATAAATTTTGATTTTGATTAAAATTAAACGGTTACAAAAGTAGCAAAAAAAATTCTATTTCCACGCAGACTGTAGAATTATTACCATTGACGATGATTTACGTCCTAAAAATAGCATTTTGCTATTATAACGTGCAGAACCATTAGATATTTCACTTCATTATACATAAAGTTTTAATGCTTATGACCACTCCTTTTCATGCTTAACGGTCTTTGATGTGATTTAGATTTAATATGAAAAATAATTTTGTAATATACTTTGGTTTAACGTAATATGATTTTAAGAAACTTTGATATTTTCTATACGGGCTATATTCTCATCAAAATACAAAATACATTTGTATCAATTATTAAAACATTTATCAACAGCCTAATTATGATGAGAAACGCTCTATTTATTTTCATTTGTTACTTTTTATCTTCCAACCTTTATGCAGAGATGTTAGAGTCTCCTGATAAACAATTACAATGTCATGTCAATCTGCAAAACGGACACCTGCTTTACAGTCTTTCCTATAAGGGGAAAGAGGTTATTAAAGCAAGTAAACTTGGTTTAAGACTAAAAAATAATACCGATTTAATCGGTGATTTCAGCGCGGAAAGTATTGATAGAAAAAATATTGATCAAACATGGTTATCGGTTTGGGGTGAAGAAAAGGAAATTAGAAATCATTACAACGAACTTGCGATTGTTTTATTACAAAAACCGACTGACCGAAAAATAACAGTACGCTTTCGGTTGTTTAATGATGGCTTAGGATTTCGCTATGAGTTTCCGCAGCAACAGAACTTGAATTATTTTGTGATAGAAGAAGAGGATACGGAGTTTGTGATGGCAGGTAATCATAAAACTTGGTGGATTGCCGGAGATTATGATACGGAGGAATACAGTTATGTAACCTCAAAAATATCGGATATCAATACCCGCTTTAAAGAAGGTTATGAACAGAATGTTTGTCAAACTATTATTCCGAGTGCCGTACAAACACCTCTGATGATGAAAAGTGATGACGGAATTTACATTAACCTGCATGAGGCGGCATTGATTAATTATGCCGGAATGAACTTAGAGATAAATACAGAAACATTTACCTATAAATCACATCTGACCCCCGATGCCACAAAAGCCAAAGGATATATGCAAACTCCTTGTACATCGCCTTGGAGAACGATTGTAGTATCTGATAAAGCGACAGACATCTTAGCCTCAAAACTGATTTTAAACCTCAATGAACCGACGCAATACAAGACCACAGATTGGATTAAGCCTGTAAAATATATAGGTGTATGGTGGCAAATGTTTTGTCCAAATCAGGGAACTTGGAATTACACCAACAGCGAAAATATTCACTTGGGAATCACAGACTATCGTAAAGCGGCGGCTAATAAAACCCATGCCGCAAACAATGATAACGTAAGAAAGTATATTGACTTTGCCGCAAAACACGGTTTTGATGCTGTATTGGTAGAGGGATGGAATGAAGGTTGGGAAGACTGGTTTGATAAGTCTAAAGAATTTGTCTTTGACTTTGTAACGCCTTATCCTGATTTTGATGTAAAGATGTTGACCGATTATGCCAAAGAAAAAGGTGTGAGATTAATGATGCATCATGAAACTTCGGCATCTGCCACCAACTACGAACGCTGGATGGATACGGCTTACCGATTTATGAAAGCCTATAACTATAACTCTTTAAAATCCGGATATGTAGGTTGTATTATTCCTCGCGGAGAGCATCATTACGGACAGTGGATGGTTAATCATTACTTACGAGCAATAAAACGTGCTGCCGATTTCCAAATTATGGTCAATGCTCACGAACCTGTACATCCGACCGGGTTGCACAGAACCTATCCTAACTTCTTATCCTCTGAAGCCGCACGGGGTACGGAATATGAAACTTTTGCAGGGAACAATCCGGAACATACGACCATATTGCCTTTTACACGATTGATGGGAGGACCGATGGATTATACACCCGGAATATTTCAAACACAATTGAACTACTATAAAGCCGACGATACCCGCTTTGTGAAGACAACATTGGTCAAACAACTGGCACTCTATGTAACGATGTACAGTCCGCTGCAAATGGCCGCCGATATTATCGAAAATTACGACAGATTTCCGGATGCTTTCCAATTTATTAAAGATGTTGCCGTAGATTGGGATGAGTCGTACTACATTGAAGCTGAACCCGGAGACTATATTACCGTAGCCCGTAAAGCGAAAGGTAAAGATGAATGGTTTATTGGAGGAATTACTGACGAAAATCCTCGTACGGCAGAATTTACACTGAGTTTTTTGCCGGAAGGTAAAAAGTATATTGCGACCATTTATGCCGACGGTAAAGATGCTCACTATATCCATAAACCCCAAAGTTACACCATCCGTAAAGTAGCAGTAACCCATAAAACAAAATTGAAACAGCAATTGGCTGCCGGCGGCGGCGTAGCCATAAGTATTAAATAACAGAGTTGAAAGTTGAAAACGAAAAACTGTCGGCGAAAGGACAACTTTAGCAGGATGAAGAGATAATCCATGTGGATGGAAAGATAATCCATGTGGATGGAAAGATAATCCATG
>CAYVGO010000003.1:0-11106 GCA_964450725.1 uncultured Muribaculaceae bacterium | reverse complement strand
AGATAATCCATGTGGATGAGGAGATAATCTATAATTATTCACTTTTAAAAGTTTTATATATGAGAAAAATTTCCCTGTTATTGATTTTATTACTTTCTTCTGTGCTGTTTCTTTCTGCTCAGGAATTGAAAATTACAGGTACTGTCATTGACAGTAAAGATAACCAGCCGATTATCGGAGCATCCGTCATTGTCAAAGGTACTACACGTGGTGTTGTTACAGACATTGACGGTAAGTTTTCTATTTCTGCAGAAATTGGTAATGTTTTACAGGCTACTTATGTCGGCTATCAATCGGCAGAAGTAGTGATATCAGGTCAAACCAATTACACCTTTGTTCTCACTGAGAGTTCTATCGGGTTAGACGAGGTAGTCGTTGTGGGCTACGGAACTGTAAGGCGAGAAGATGCTACCGGTGCGGTAACTTCAATGAATGTAAGCCCTACATTAAAGGGTGCCGTAACCAATCCACAGGAGCTGTTGCTGGGCAAAATAGCGGGAGTTTCGGTAACACAAGGAGGTGGTGCTGCAACATCTGCGACAACTATCAGAATACGTGGAGGGTCGTCATTATCTGCCAAAAATGACCCATTGATTGTGGTTGATGGTGTACCTTTAGATAACTCGGGAGTTGCCGGTGTGGGAAACTTATTAAGCAGTATTAATCCTAATGATATAGCGACTTTCAGTGTATTGAAAGATGCTTCGGCAGCGGCAATTTATGGTTCAAGGGCATCTAACGGAGTCATTATTATTACCACCAAAAAAGGACTTTCACAAACCGGGATTAAAGTGAGTTATGATGGAAATGTATCTGTAAGTACGCCAACAAAATTAATCTCAACCTTGAACGCCGGCGAATTTAAGACACTGCTGAAAGAACGTTTGTCTGAAGAACAATATAACTATGCCGAAACACAATTTGGGACAGAAGATACTAATTGGCAAAAGCAAATTTTCAGAACCAGTGTCAGTACAGACCATAATGTGAGTATAAACGCGGGTGTAAATTCAAAATACATGCAATTACCATTACGGGCTTCTTTTGGTTATACCAACAGCAACGGTATGTTGAAGGGAGACCACATGGAAAGATTTACGGGAAATATCTCTTTAAACCCTTCTTTCTTTGACAATCATTTAAAAGTAAATATCAATGCAAAGTTGATGAGCAGCAGCAGTCAATTTGTTGACAATGGAGCCATTGGTAATGCTTTACGGTTTGACCCTACACAAGCCGTAAGAAATCCTCATGACCCTTCGGGATACTATACTTACAGAACTCCTGACGGAAAAGCACGCGACCTGGCTCCCCGTAACCCTGTTGCATTGTTAGACCGACAGTTTAAAACAGATGACGGAACAGCGCTGAACTTTATCGGAAATATACAGATAGATTACAAACTACATTTTTTACCCGATTTAAGTTTTAATCTCAATCTGGGAATGGATAATTCTGCAAGTAATCGTAATAAATGGAGAAATCCCAAGTCTCCGACAGAGTTTAACGAGCCGGGCTATGAAGAGATATGGAAACAAAAGCGTAACAATCAACTGCTGGATTTCTATATTCAATACCAAAAAGAAATAGAACCGATTAAAAGCCGCATCAATGTCATGGCAGGATATTCTTACCAATACTATTGGTTGGAAGACAAGAAAGAAAGTTACAAAGACTTGGACAATCCGGCAGGAAAAGTGGTGGCCGCTCGACCAACCACAATACCAACCGATTATGCTATAGTCTCTTTCTTTGGCAGGCTCAATTACAGTTTGATGAATAAATACTTATTGACATTTACATTGCGAAATGACAACTCTTCAAGATTCAGTAAAGAAAATCGCAGCGGAATTTTTCCTTCGGTCGCTTTAGCGTGGAGAATCAATGAAGAAAGTTTTCTACAATCTGCAGATGCTGTGAGTGATTTAAAACTACGTCTTGGCTGGGGAACCACAGGACAACAGGATATTGATAAAGGAAATTATCCTTACATCGGTTCTTATTCTGCAACAAGCAGTACTACTACTTATGCTTTGATGGGATTTGATGCGGCCGGTAATCCGATATGGGTTTCACCTGTAAGACCCGACGGATATAACCCTAATCTGAAATGGGAAACTACAATTACTTGGAATGCCGGATTAGATTACGCCTTCCTCAAGAACAGACTCTACGGAAGTCTTGATTTTTATCTGCGTACAACCAAAGACCTTATTAATTCAGAAATCAAAGCACCCTCAGGTGTAAACTTCAGTGAGTATATTCCTCAAAATATCGGAACGTTTGAAAATCGGGGAGTGGAAGTGGCACTAAACGGTGTTGCCGTCGATACTAAGGATTGGAGATTAGACTTGGGAGCAAACTTTGCATTGAATAAAAATAAAATTACCGAATTGGTCATGGTTTCTGAGGGAGACCCGGGCAGAAGATATTTAGAATATGACAGACATCTGCTTAAGATTCACTCCTTAAATCAACCCGCAGGACAGTTCTTTGTCTATGAGCAAATTTATAACGCTAACGGCAAACCGATTGAAGGATTATATGTTGATAGAAATAAAGATGGCATGATTAATGAAAAGGATTTAAGACAATACAAAAACTCTACACCCGATTATACTTTCGGCTTTAATGCCGTGCTTCGGTATAAGAACTTTGACTTGTCAACATCACTCCGTGCCAATATCGGCAACTATGTTTATAACGCTTCTGCCGGAGGTAATGCCGAACTGGCCTCAGAGCGTTTGCTTTATGGCGGAACCGGTGGATATTTGAGTAACAGACTAAGTTCGGCGTTAGAGACAAACTTCAATAATAAACAACTATATTCTGATTATTATATCCAAAATGCGTCATTTCTTCGTATGGATAACTTGTCTGTAGGCTATTCTTTCGATAAACTGTTCAAAACAAGGTTAAGCGGCAGGATTTCCGTAACGGCTCAAAACCTTTTTGTTATTACCAAATACAAAGGACTTGACCCGGAGATTGAAAACGGTGTAGATGATAACTTTTATCCGCGTCCCCGTATTTTCTTGTTTGCTTTGAATTTAAACTTTTAATTCTTGATGGTTATGAAATATATTCTCTATACAATTTCACTATTCATTCTTATGATGTTTACCTCTTGTCTTAAGGATTTGGAACTTTTCCCTAAAGACCCCAATGTTTATACCTCAGAAAAAGCTTGGAGAGAAGAGGGAACTTACCTTGCCGTTTTGGCAAAAATTTATGCAAGTTTTGGGTTAAACGGACAAAATGCACCCTCAGAAGGATTTGACATTCAGGGCGGAGACCAGGGAGAAGCTACCTTTACCCGTTCTTATTGGAACTTACAGGAAATGTGTACAGACGAAACGCTCTGTGCATGGAGTGATAATGGTATTGACGGTATGAATTACATTCAATGGAACTCCAATAACCGTTTTGGAGAATTAGTTTACAATCGCTGCTTGGTAACCATTGCTTTTTGTAATGAATACTTGGCACAAACTACAGATGACAAATTGTCGGAACGCGGTATGTCGCATTTGGCGGCTAAGGTTGCCGGTTATCGTGCCGAAGTAAGAGCTGTAAGAGCCTTGAAATATATGCTTCTGATGGATTTGTATGCCAATGTTCCTTTTGCCGATTATATCGGGAGTACAAATCCGCCGCAAAAAGACCGAGCGTTTTTGTTCAACTTCGTAGAAACCGAATTAGTAGCGGTTGTTGGTCAATTACCAGAGGTATCACATCAAACTTACGCAAGATTTACAAAAGGCGCTGCATATATGACATTGGCAAAATTGTATCTTAATGCAGAGGTTTATGTTAATACTCCAAAATATACAGAATGTATTACTGCCTGTCAACAGGTCATTGCACAAGGCTATGAATTAGAGCCGCAATACAAACATTTGTTTATGGCAGATAACTACAAGTCAAAAGAAATTATCTTCCCTATTGTTCAAGACGGACAAAAGGCTCCAAGTTATGCCGGTACAACCTATTTGATTGCTGCATCATATAATGCTGCCATGAATATCAATGACAATGCCGGACTAAAAGTTGACGGTTGGCAAGGTTTACGGTCAAGACCGCAATTAGTAGATTTATTTGACAACAATGACAAAAGAGCGACGTTTTATACCACAGGATTTACAAAAGAAATTAACAATGTGGGTGAATTTATTCAAGGTTATCCTGTGATTAAGTTTGTGAATAAAAATCAAGACGGTACCAGAGGCTCACACGAATCTTTTTCAGATGTTGATGTAACGTTTTATAGATTGGCTGATGTTTATCTGATGTTAGCCGAAGCCGAATTACGTAAAGACAATGCCATAACACCAACAACTTTAGCCTTGGTGAATCAACTTCGTACACGTGCCGGCGTAACAGGATTTTCGTCATCACTGTCTCTCAATGATATTTTAGATGAAAGAGCCCGAGAGTTACATTACGAGGGACACAGACGTACAGACTTAATTCGATTTGGTAAATTTACAAAGGGTTATAACTGGGCTTGGAAGAATAGAATTAAAGAGGGGTCAGATGTTGATGACAAGTATAAGATTTATCCTATTCCTGCGTCAGATTTATCTGCCAATCCTAATCTTAAACAAAATCCGGGGTACTAAAATTCCGGTTAGTGAAATACAAAAAGAAATGTAAAACCTTTTAATTATTTATATATGAAAAAAATAATCATCTTCTTACTGCCATTATTGTTACTGTTGATGGCCTGTAGCGAAACCAATAAGGTTACTTTTAAAGAGATACAACCTGCCTCTTTAATCACTCCAACTCAAAACAGTTTTGAAATTCAAGACAATGACAAAGGATTGTTTACATTAAAATGGAATTTGGCAAAGATAATCCTTGAAGGTACTTCTGATGTTGTTGCCGGACCTGTTCTATATACGGTGGAAGTGGGTAAGAAAAATGACAACTTTACAACCAAAGTAGTGCTGGGAACTTCAAGTGTCGATTCATTCGTAGTCAAAAATGACTTGCTCAACGATGTGCTCCAATCTACTTTAGGATTGCCGGATATGACGGCAAATGATGTCGAATTTCGTGTAACAACAAGTTACGGAGACCCGAGTTTGGCTCAAAATATACCCTCGCAAGGTATCACTCTGAAGATTAAAACCAATAAAGTACCGTATCCTCAAAATATTTATATGATTGGTGGAGGAATTGATGCCGGAGATTGGAATAGTACCAATGTCAGAACATTAGTGGGGGTACACAGTGCAGAGTACGCGTTTTTTACCATTATTTACATTAAAGCGAATGAGTGGATAAAATTCAACAGTAAAAAAGAATGGAACGGTAAAGAGTTTGGGAAGTCGGGTGAAATGGATATAAACAATATCGCTACCATAGGAGAAGATAGTGTAAAGCTACGCTTTGATGGACTTTATGTTGTTTATGTTGATTTGAAAAGCAAAAAAATAGAATTTGCTCCGGCACAAGGAAGTGTTTTGACCATCGGCGAAGCTTTTGGTGGATGGAGCGGAGTACCTTGCACGGTAAACAACACAGCAAAAACAATAACCACTTTTGCGGCCGCAGTAACGGGAGATTTGAGACTGTATGCCCAATCTGCATTGTCTCAGCAAGACAATATAGACTGGTGGAAAATGGAATTTGTTCCTATTAATGGAAAAATAGAGTTTAGAGGAAGAGGAGATGACCAAGCACGTACAACCATCAATGCCGGTCAAAAATGTACAATGAATTTTATAGATCTGACAGCAACCATAGAATAGTATTAGGGATTAGTGGAAAGACATTCTACGATAAACCACACGTCTTTACGACATCACCGAACTACGTCATTATGATGATGAAAAATTGGATTACCTAACGCAAAAACAGCATTTTAATTATTTTATTATAATCATGAAAAAATTATTGACTTTTATTATCGCATCGCTATTAGTATTGAGTAGTTATGCACAAATCTCCGTACAAAAAATAGAACCGCAGCACTGGTATGTGGGAATGAAAAATCCTGTAGTACAACTGATGGTTTACGGTAAAAATATTGCAAAAAGCGAAGTAACGATAGCCAATACTAAGGCGGTCATTAATGAAATTGCCAGAGGGTCATCTCTCGATTATTTGTTTGTTTATTTAGACCTTAGCCAAGCAGATGCCGGAAACATAGAACTCACATTCAAACTCGGAAAAGAGAAGAAAACTGTACAGTATCCGCTATTACAAAGAACCAAAAAAAGAACCGCAAATCAAACTTTTTCTACTGCCGATGTACTGTATTTAATCATGCCCGACCGTTTTGCCAATGGTAATCCTGATAATGACAAGATGGTCATGAATGAAAAATATACTGTAGATAGAAGTAACCCCAATGCAAGACATGGCGGTGATTTGAAGGGGATTGAAAATCGTTTGGATTATTTGCAGCAACTTGGTGTTACAGCCCTTTGGCTCAATCCTGTTTTAGAAAATGATATGCCCGATGGTTCATATCACGGCTATGCTACTACTGATTATTATCATGTTGACCGACGTTTTGGTACTAATCAGGATTATGTAAACCTGATAGAAAAGGCTCATCAAAAAGGGCTAAAAGTAGTGATGGATATGATTTTTAATCACTGCGGCAGTTCTCATGTTTGGTTAAACAATCCGCCATTTGATGATTGGTTCAATAATCTTCCTACAACAGCCAATCCCTATCAACAAACAACCCATAACAAACAAGTAGTTTTTGACCCGTATCGTACAGAAAAAGATTGCCGCGAGACTCTTGATGGTTGGTTTGTACCTTCAATGCCAGATCTCAATCAGCGTAATCGTCATTTGGCTGTTTATTTAATTCAAAACAGCATTTGGTGGATAGAATATGCCGGTATTGACGGCATTCGTCAAGATACACATTTTTATGCCGACTTTGACATGATGGCAGATTGGTGTAAGGCCGTAGAATATGAATATCCGGGTTACAATATTGTTGGTGAAAACTGGTATAACAATACTATTGGGTCTGCGTGGTGGCAAAAAAACAGCAATATTGGTAATTCTCATCATCAAACTTATTTGCCGACCGTGATGGATTTTCACTTACAAAGTATTGCAACAGAAGCCTTCTCCAAAGAGTCGTCATGGAATCAGGGGTTAGAAAAAATCTATGAATTACTTTCGTATGATTTTATTTATCCGGACATCAATAAATTGCTGTGCTTCTTAGAAAATCATGATACCGACAGGTTTTTGGCAGAACAACCCGACAATTTGCATCAGTTTAAACAAGGATATACGTTTTTATTAACCACCCGCGGTATTCCTCAATTGTATTACGGTTGTGAAATTTTGATGAGCGGTAAACGACAAACATCTGACGGATATGTACGTTTAGATTTTCCCGGAGGTTGGATAGATGACAAAACAAATGCTTTTGAGAAAAGTGGTAGAACGGCGTTACAAAATGAAGCATTTGACTTTTTGAGTAAGTTGTTGAACTGGCGTAA
This sequence comes from uncultured Muribaculaceae bacterium, assembly GCA_964450725.1. Taxonomy (GTDB): domain Bacteria; phylum Bacteroidota; class Bacteroidia; order Bacteroidales; family UBA932; genus CAYVGO01. The sequence continues at coordinate 3,622 of CAYVGO010000003.1, read as the reverse complement.
AAATAATGAAGTCATTGCGAAAGGAAACCTAAAGCATTACTTACCACGTAATGGCGTCTATGTGTATGCTCGTTCTTATCAAGGTAAAAATGTAGTGGTGGTGATGAACGGTAAAAATAGTAATGTAACTTTACAATCAAAAGATTATCAAGAAGTCTTACAAGGTCAAACGGCGGCAAAAGATATTATAACAGGAAACTCAATTTCACTTACATCAGATATAATTGTACCTTCCAAAGGAATTTACATTTTGGAGTGGTAAGAAGACATCGGTCTATCCAACGTAGAATTGACTTGTGGATATTTCTGCAAGTCAATTTTATTTTAAGCGGCTGATATTATAAAACCATCACCAATACTCCGGCAATAATCAACCCGCCGCCGATTAATACCTTGGGGTCAGGATTTTCACCCAGAAAGAGTATAGAAAAAATAATGGTTAAGGCCACACTCATTTTATCTATTGGAGCAACTTTAGAGACTTCTCCTTCCTGTAAAGCCTTAAAATAAAATATCCACGACAATCCTGTTGCAATTCCCGACAATCCTAAAAAAAGCAGATTTTGCTTACTCAACGTTTTTATGTCAGACAACCGTCCTTGTGCAGCAACAATTCCCCAAGCCACCACCAATATAATGATTGTACGAATGGCTGTTGCAAGATTTGAATTGACACCCTTAATTCCCACTTTAGCCAAAATAGCCGTAGCCGCAGCAAAAACGGCAGATAGTATTGCATAAAATTTCCACATGGCTGCAAAAGTAGTAAAAAGGAGGGAAGTGTGAAAAGAGAAACTTTGATTCTATGGTTACCTATATCTTATTCTCTCTGTAGAACTTGTTACTTTAAGTATTTACTATTACCTTCGTCGCCGTTATGAAAAGATGTAGATTTTGATGATTGTAATGATGGGTAAAAGTCATGAATAACAATTAATACTCTCTACAAGTTTTATCCACTCACCTTTTGATTGATGAAAAAGAATCTGTTATTATGTTTACTTGTTGCCATAGGACTTTCACTGTCGGCACAACTTACCTCACAGCAGGTACTTGAAAAGAATGATGCTTTACGATACGGCGAAAGTTCATACAGCGAAATGAGTATGACCATTGTCCGTCCCACATGGACGAGAACTATTGGCATGAAGGCTTGGAGTTTGGAGCAAGAATATTCTATGGTTATCATTACATCTCCGGCAAAAGAGAAAGGGCAGGGTTTTTTAAAGCGTAAGAATGAGTTGTGGAATTGGATGCCAACCATCAACAGAGTCATCAAAATGTCGGCTTCCGTTATGGGGCAGTCGTGGATGGGGTCAGACTTTACGAATGCAGACATGGTACAAACGTCGTCAATTTTAGTAGATTACACTAATCGCTTGTTAGAAGATGTTGCTGTAGATAATGTGATGTGCTATCAAATAGAGTTGATTCCTTTGCCACAATCGGCTGTAGTATGGGGTAAAGCCGTTGTATTTATAGATAAAAAAGATTTTATTTTACGGAAGGCGCTCTATTATGATGAAGAGATGAAATTGGCACAAACGATGTTAGCCTCAAACATACAACAGATTGGAGGACGTAAATTAGCCACTCACATGGAGATGCTTCCTGCTGCAAAGCCCGGAAATAAAACGATGATTGATATCCAAAAAAGCGATTTGAATATCAACCTCACTGAATCTTTCTTCTCACAACAAAACCTTAAGAAATAGTGGTTAATCACTAATCACTACCCACTAATCACTATTAAATTATGATTATTACAATTGAAGCTTTATCTAAGATTTACAATGCCGGAGAGAATGAAGTAAGGGCTTTAGACGGTGTAGATTTGAATGTAGAAGAGGGTGAGTTTACAGCCGTTGTAGGACCTTCGGGTTCGGGTAAAACAACCTTACTAAACATGCTGGGTGGATTAGATACTCCAACATCGGGTAAAATTACGATTGGAGATACTGAAGTTACTGCATTGAAAGAAAACGAACTGATAAATTTCCGTAGAGACAATGTTGGCTTTGTATTTCAAGCATACAACCTTATTCCGGTCTTGACTGTAAAGGAGAATGTAACTTTTGTTATGGACTTGCAGGGGGTTAACCCTAAAAAGAGCCATCAAAGAGCTGTAGAACTGTTGAATGCCGTAGGGCTGGGTAACAGAATGAATGACAGACCCTCTAAACTTTCCGGAGGACAACAGCAGCGGGTAGCCGTAGCAAGGGCTTTAGCCGCAAAGCCTCACTTTGTTCTCGCAGATGAACCCACGGCAAACTTAGATTCAAAGGCAGCAGAAACGCTATTAGACATTATGCAGGAGTTGAATAAGAAAGAAGGGATTACTTTTCTCTTCTCTACCCACGACCAGCGGGTAATGGCTCGGGCAACAAGAATCGTAACACTGCAAGATGGGAAAATCGTTAATCCTGTAAAATAGACATCTGTAATGACAGTGATTCTTAAATTAGCATGGAGAAACTTGTGGCGTAACAAACGTCGTACGTTGATTTCAATCTCCTCAGTAGCATTTGGTGCTTTCTTCTGTATTATTATGGTTTCCTTTATGGAGGGGACAATGGGATATATGGTGGACAGCATTGTTGAACGTGAGGTAGGGCATTTCCAAATCATGAATAAGGATTACTGGCAAGACCGTACGGTAGAAAACTTTATTACGGTTGACTCTGCAGACCTCTCTACCATTAGACAAGACCATAGAATTAAATATGTAATACCCCGTGCCCAAACATTCTCTATGGCATGGAATGGAACTAAAACACGTCCTGTTGTTTTTTCCGGTATTAATCCGGAGAGTGAGATTGCCGTAGCAAAACTTGATACAAGGATATTGCAAGGAAGTTATTTGACATCTAATGACAGTGGTGTAATCATAGGAAGTAAACTTGCAGAATCAATGTCTTTGACCATTGGAGATACATTGACTTTGATAGGACAAGGATATCAAGGAAGTAGTGCTGCCGGACTATTTGTCATTAAGGGTGTTTTTAAGGCTTTTGATCCGCTTTTAGATTCGAAAATTGTTTATACAACGTTACCTACATTGCAGTCTTACATTGGTATGGAAGGAGGACTTTCGGGTATCGCCGTGGTACTCAACAAGCCGGAGGAAATGAGTTCAGTCATTGATAATTTAAATAAAACCTTCTCAGACAGAGAGTATAATTATGTTGATTGGAAAGAACTATTGAAGGAGACTGCGGCAGGAATGGCAAGTGATAAAGAACAAATATCTATCTTTTTTTATGTGCTTTATATTATTGTCGGATTTGGCTTGTTAAGTACTGTGATTATGATGACTAACGAACGTATGAAAGAATTTGGTGTTATGGCTGCTTTAGGCACTCGGTCAAAAACCATGATTGGCAGTATATTCTGCGAAATGACTTTCATAGGATTAATTGGTGTTATTATCAGTTCTCTGATGGCATTACCTATTGTAATGTGGTTTCACTATTCTCCTCCGTCTATACCAGTAGAAGAATTTGGTAAAATGATTGCCGAGTTTGGCCTTGAGAACTACCTTCCTTTTGCTTTAGACCTGCGAATCTTTACCAATCAAATGCTCATTGTTATTATCATCGCTGTATTGTGTACACTCTATCCT
>CAYVGO010000002.1:0-90491 GCA_964450725.1 uncultured Muribaculaceae bacterium | reverse complement strand
TCTAAAATTTTACTTTTACCAACCCGGATTTTGAACCAGATTGTGATTCACATCAACATAGGTTTGTTTGATGGGATAAAAATTGTGTTTATCATCAAAAATATAAGGACGATTGATCAAAGGTGTTGGAAACTGTACTGTACCCGGTGCATCTTTACCATGATAAAACGTTTCTTTGGTTCCACCGGCAGTGTTTAAACCCCACATGTTTTGTCTATCTTTGGCAAACCATTCTTTGGCATCTTTCCAGCGTTTTAAATCATATAACCAATGTCCTTCAAACATCATTTCTATCATTCTCTCCCGTTTTACAGCTTTTATTAAATCTCCTCCGCTAAGCGCACCATAAGATGTTTCAAAAGATGGAAGTGCCACCGTGGCTCTGATATCGTCAAGATATTTTTTTGCATCATTGTCTAAAGACCCGAGATAATTTGCTGCTGCTTCGGCATAATTTAAATACAACTCTCCCAAACGAATTAAAGGGAACGGATAAGGCTTAATTGTAAATGTACTTCCAACAGCATTACTACTGGGATGCACTCCTTTTTTACAAGCATAACCGGAATATATTTGATCTTGATTTAAATCATCAGAACCTGCATAAACATGTTTATTTCGTATCATTAATGGTCTTGGCTTTCTAAACAACATATCTAATACATAGACATCATCATTAAGTTCATATGGTCCTCCGTCATAACCTATAAAGGCATAAAAGCGAGCTTCGCGATCATTATGAAATTGAATCGTATGATTTGGTTCTCCTGTTGCATCTTCAGTCTCAACAATATTCATTCGATTCTCCCATGCGGGTGTTCCTTCCATAGGCTTTCCATACTTGTCATAAAATAATTCTACGGCTGTCATGCTTGCACCCATACCTCCTGCAGGCGGACTTCCATTGTTAAACCCTCTTGGAATGGCTAATTGTTGGAAAGAAGGCACGAGGTTTGTTGCAACTTCTTTATTGGCACTGTAACCCCATATCAACTCGCTATTCCAAGGGTCAACCATTTTCCAACGAGCAGTGAGTACGGCTTTATCAAACGCATTTGCAATAGGTTCTTTATTGTATTCATATAATTTATATCCTTGTGCATGTGCCATATCAATGGCTTTTTTGGTTTCTTGTAAGGCTTTGTTCCACTTTTCATGGTCATAAACTTGACTCATTAATAACTTGCCATCTTTGTTTTTAAAATTGGCATAATCAGTATTTCCATTAAATAAAGGAGAAGCGGCATAAAGATACATTCGAGACTTAAGTGCTTGTGCTACACTTTTGGTGGGTCTACCATAGTCTGCACGAGACCACTTGTCGGGAAGATCTGTTATGGCAACATCAAACATTTTGGCTATTTTTTCTACAGATTCATCATAACTACTTCTGGAACGAAACAAATCTTCCTTAGAACCATCTATAGGAATTGTTTTATCGATAATGACCACCGGTCCGTAGTTTTGTAGTAAAATATAGTGATAGTAAGCAATCAAAAAGTTTATTTCTGCTTTCCATATTTTTTTACGACCCTCAAACTCCGCCGGTTGCATCACTACAGGCCTTACATTATCTACATTTTCAAAAAACATATAACATTGACGAATCCCTTTATTCATATCTTGCCAAACATCTAACACCGGATTACTTGCATTGTGCATCCCTTGGGTGATTTGAAGAAAGGAGAAATACTGCGCTCCCCAGTGATAAGAAGCTACAAATTCATTGGACATTGCCCAAGAAAAATTAGTTCTGAAGTTATTTGCCCAAGGCATAAAAGAGTAGCAGGAATAAACATACCCTTCTAAAGTCTGCTCATTTTTAAAAGCATCTTCGAATGTAGGTTTATCATCGGGTACAATATCTAAAAAGTTACAACTATACCCCCAAAAGACCACTGCAATAAAAAATATAATTTTGGATTTCATACGTAAATTTATTTATAAGGTTAAAAATTAAATTGTAATCCCACATTGAAAACACGTAAAGGTGGATATACCAATCCATTCCCGCCGCCTTGTTCCGGATCCCAATATTTAAAAGGAGAAAAAGTGAGTAAGTTTTGTCCACTTAGATATAAGCGTACCCATTTATAGGTATACCCTATTTCTAAATTCTTTAATCTCAAAAAAGAACCATCTCTTAACCAATAAGAAGATGCTTGAGCATTATTGTTACCTGAAGTTATTTTGTTGGTTAGTCGTGGATAAAGGGCATTAGGATTATTATTTGCTTCTGTCCATCGTTCTTTGGCAATCCAGTCAAATAAGGTAGTTTCATTTGCCGTAAAAGGGTGAATATTAGACATCATAAGGCTGGTTTGAGCAACACCTTGGAAAAAAATACCGAAATCAAAACCTTTATACTGAATATTACCTCCAAAACCATAGATAATTTGGGGAATGGTCGGACTACCAAGAATAACCCTGTCTAAATCATCAATCTTACCATCTTTATTTTGATCTTTATATTTAATATCTCCGGGTTGAATGAGATCTGGGGAATAAGTACTTTGCGGAGAATTGTCTATATCATTTTGGTCTTTATAAAGCCCTATGGCTTCTAAACCCCAATAATGATTTAAAGATTTTCCTATTTCAGAGAGATAAGGATATTGTAATTGGGGCTCATCTCTTTCCAATAATGTATTTTTATTATAGGTAAACGTTCCTCGCAGATTGACAATTAATCCGTTGCTAAATGCTTTATTATATTCTACCGACAAATCAACCCCTTGATTTTTCACTTTTCCAACATTAGCCCAAGGATTTGTTCCTACAATACCCGACTCTGCAGGAATAACACGACGTTGCATAAAAATTCCGGAACGTACTTCTTGAAACATATCCAAAATGATATTTAAACTATTGAAAAAACTCAAGTCTAATCCTATATTGGATTTTATACCGGTTTCCCATGTGGCATTAGAAGACCCGAATTTAGTAATACTTGCTCCGGTTTGATAACTTTGCCAGTCATCTCCAAATGTATAACCCAGTCCGTTTAAATTAACTTCAGAAAGGTAAGGAAAACGAATATCGTTACCATTTGCATCTTGACCTATATAAGAATTTCCGACAAGCCCCACAGAACCTCTTATTTTAAGATTATTAACCACCTTTTTTATAGGTTCAAAATAAGCTTCGTTAGAAATATTGTAACCTACTGCAACTGAAGGGAAAAATCCAAATCGCTGACCGGCCATAAAATTTTCAGAACCGTTATAACCAAAATTTGCTTCCAACATGTAGCGGGTATCGTAACCATAAGTTACACGACCGGCAAATCCTTGATTACGCAACGGAAGAGAACTATAAAAATTTCCGGGAGCATTGAGGTTATAATCTCTCTGTAAATAAACCACCATTGCAGAAACATCGTGAACATCAGCAAAAGTGCGGCTGTAGTCAAGATTAACCTGTAAATTCATTAAACGATCACCATTATTGCCAGAACTAAATCCTAATGCCGTAGTTCCTTTAGTAACCGATGTATAGTTGTAGTTTTTATTCTCATCCAGAGGGTTTTCTGTATTAATAGCATAAAAATAAGGGTTAAAACTTCGAGTTACTGATGTATTCGAATAGTTTTTAAACGAAATTAATCCTTTGATTTTTAATCCCTTTGTAATAAACTCCAAATCTTGATCTATATCAAATGAAACAATGTTAGTAGAAGAAGCTCTGGTAGTGTATCCTCTCACCATTTCTGCGTAAGGATTACGGAAAATATTATTTCCTTGTTGTGATGGTACCGGTCCGCCATTCTGATTGCCAAATAGGATGTGATCTTCTGCTAAGTGTCCGGGAATAGTAGGAGCAAACATCACGGGTGGTGCTTGAAAAATGTACTCGTATAAGGTTTGGGTTCCCGAAGCACTTCCGGTATAGTTGATAATCTGTGAATTAAGCCTTAAGGTTACTTTGGTAGTTTTTGTCAAATTGGCAGATAAGTTACCTTGAAAACTAAAACGAAGTTGATTGATATTGTTGTTAAACTTATTCAACGGATCTTTTTTTAACATTCCGTTATCATTATCTACAGAAGCACTTAAAAAATAAGCCACTTTAGACATACCGCCGGTTACATTTAAGTTCGCTCGCTGACTGGTCGTAAATTTTTTAAACAAAAAATCTTGCCAATCAACATTAGGATAAATGATAGGATCTAATCCAAGCCGGGTAGCATCTATTTTTTCTTGAGAAAATCGTGGTAATGAATTTGGACTTCTGGTAATAATTGCTTCATTATTGGCAAGCATATAATCTACTCCATTAGCCAATTTAATCATTTGGGTCGGTTGAGAAAAAGAGTTTTCTACACGTACATTAATACGAGTTTTTTCTAAGTTTTTTCCTGAACGCGTAGTAATCAACATTACACCATTAGCACCTCTTGCTCCATAAAGAGCTGTTGCTGTAGCATCTTTCAGAATAGAAAAACTTTCAATTACTTCAGGAGCCAAAGCATTCATATCTGAAGAAGAAACCTCTACTCCATCAATAAAAATTAAAGGCTCTTTCGAACCACTTGCAAATGTAGAAATACCTCTGATATAAAATGTTGAACCGTCTGCTCCGGGTTCTCCGGATCGTTGGAAAGAGGTAATTCCGGCAATACGACCCGCAAATGCGTTACTCAGGTTAGTTGTAGGAACTTTCAACTCTTTGGGGGAAATAGTCTGAACAGCCCCCACTACAGAAGCCTTTTTCTGCGTACCAAAACCCACCACCACCACTTCATCAATTTGCTCTCCTTCCTGCATAGTAACTATCATGTTATTTTCTGCCGGTAATTCCAAATTGGTGTAACCCACAGACGAAAACTTCAATACAGTACCGGCAGAAACATTGATGTTAAAAGTACCATTAACGTCTGTGACTACTCCTTTTGTAGTACCTTTTTGAATTACAGAAGCTCCAATGACTGGTTCTCCGTTAGTATCTTTAACTGTTCCCCCTATCTGAGCAAAAGACAGTGCAGTCAAAAGAAAGAATACAATAGAGGTTAAAAGAAACCTCTGAAACAAAATTGTTTTGTGTTGCATAGCGAACTAATTTTAAATAGATATTAGGAATATATAAGACAAAGATAATAAAACGTAGAAGAAAGTCAACGTTTCAAAAAAAAAAAAACGTTAAATAGTGCTTTTAGCACTATTTAACGTTTTTGAGTATTTTATATACTTATGTTTAAACTTTTTGTGGTATTATAAAATGTGAATTTTATCTACATATTAATCATAAATTTTATATTTATTAATTTTAATGTAAATTAGTATTGATGAAGTGTGGCACGTCATTTATCTATTGATTCTTTAATAAATATATAATAAAAATATTGAGACATTTTCTCCTCATATAATTTCTTAGTATTATCCATTATCTTTTAATAAAAAAGAGTATATCTCAAAATTAGATATACTCTTTTATCCATTATTTTTTAGTTCACAAAATTTTAAAACCTCATTCCGATAGTTATCATAATCTTATGTTGAAAAATACGATAGTTGACGCTCCTTTCTTCAATACTTGGAGGTATTAGTTGTGCCCCGAATTCATCATAATCAATTAATCCAATCCCATATTTCTCATAATAATCTACAGAAGTATTTTTGCAAGTCAATGAATAACCAATGTCAAAGTACACCATATTTGACGAAAATCCTATACCTCCGGAATAAACATTAGCTCTATATTGTTTATCAGATAGATGTGGTGTGTCATACAAAGCATAACCGGCGCGCAAAGCAACATTTTGAAACACCAATTCTCCTCCAACTCTATAGTTTGATGTACCTTTTTTTAAACTCTTCTTTAATTCAGAATTAAGACGTAATTCGTTATTTAAATCAGAGTTAAGACGTAATTCGTTATTTAAATCAGAGTTATGAAAAAATTCTACAGATGAATAATTACTGTATTCATAATCAAATGACAGAGTCCCTTTAACCACAGAATATTGATTTCCAAAAACATAAGCTGCACCGGCCATTAAACGATAAGGAGTTTGTACTTCAAACTTTGTTTCATAAGGGTCAAATTTCTTATTATCACTATTTCCATTTTGTAATTGATAATTCATTTCTGTGTAATCATAATCATTCATGTAAGTAAAGGTTGAAGTATGTGCTGATCCTCCCAAACGCAAACCTGTCAAAAAGTCGGCTTTGGCAAAAGGTCTGATAATAAATCCTCCTTTAAAATTATAGCCCACACCATTATATGAATACTCGGTATGTAAAGTATATTGCGAAAAGTCTTCATTAGCAAAGTTATTGCTTGCTGCAAATTCAGAATATTGATTGATATAAGAGTAATTAATATTTTGTATCCCAAAGGTTATTCCCAAATATAACATATCTTCAATATTGGCACCTAAACTAAAAGCATATTCTCCGATAGAACCTCGAGTTTTACTTCTTTCAGAACTTCTTACCTTACCATCTTGCAAAGGAATTGCAGGATAAAACATAATACTGTCAGTACCCTTATAGACATCATTAATTAAATAATTTTCATAGGCTAATCCTGCATTTCTTCCTTCTTGACTCCTATTATCAATTATTATATTACCTCTACTGTCGTAATCATGGTTATAATACGCATCGTGAGCAAAAGCATCTAATCTACTGTATGGCGTAGTACCACCTCTAACATTAGATTGTTCTAAAAAAGAGGCTTGATTATTATAAGCAATACCAAAGTTAATGTACTTTAACGCTCCTTTGTTGACATCAAAATTAAATACGATAGAAGCATTAGATAATCCAAAAGATGCTTTATCATCATTGGTTTTTATTCCCATATACTTTGAAGATACGGCTCCAATAGGAATAAATGGCGTAATCGAAATATCGGTTCTCCGAAAAGTGCCTACTCCGGCGGGATTTTGTGAAAGTGTAGAAGCATCTCCTCCTAAGGCTGTAAAAGCACCTCCCATAGATGCAAAGCGTGCCGTACCGCCATGTTGAGTTTGAGACATTGTTATAATGTCATATACTCCTTGTGAGTATACACTCATTGTTCCAAAGAACATTATTAAAATAAAAAATTTTTTCATACGTAATAATATTTATTTTTTTATCTACGTCCACCACGTCCGCCGCCACCACCGCTGGAACCTCCGGAACTACGTCCGCCGCCGCCGCTGTAAGAGCCTCCGGAACTACGTCCGGAAGAAGAACTTGAACTGCTATTGTAAGAAGAACTACTCCGTTGTGGAGAAGAACTTCCACGACTGTTGGACGAAATATTGTCCCTTGAGTAATTGGATGAAGAAGATGGAGAAATTACATCACTTGATCTTGAGAAAGATCTTGAATAACGACTATTCTCTGATCCTGATCTTGTTACTCCTGCTGAAGAGGAAGAGGAGCCTACTCCTCTACCGCCTGAACGATACGATGATGTACTTGTTGATGAATTGTCGGGCAACGGCATGGCTTGACGTGTGTAACGACTGCCACTTACTGAACTTCCTCTTCCTCCTGTTGTAATTGAAGATGTAGTAGCGCGCGCATCTGTATAACTACTTCTAGTGCCGCTTGTTCGTCCATACGCACTTCCGGCAACACGTGTACCTCTACTGGAAATATTCGTATAATTTCCGGCTCTCACAGCCGATCGACCAGAAGAAACATTTGTACCTCTATTGTAATTCACTTCATTTCCACGTCCACTACCAACTCTGTAGCCACGAGACGCAACATAATTATTTCGATAATAACTCGGATAATAGTGATGGTGGTGTCCCCAACCGTAATAACCACCCCAACCATAATAAGGATAACCCCAACCACCGTAATAAGGATAAGACCAGCCAGAATAAGGATATCCCCAACCAAAACCTATACTCCATCCATAGTAAGGATACCTCCAACCCAAACCCCAACCATAATAAGGATAACCCCAATCATAATAAGAATTCCAAAAAGGATCGTAATAACGATCTGCAACCACAACAACATACGTCGGATCATCAATCACCAATTTTCGAGCATAAGAGTTTTCATCTCGAAAAGCGGAAGCAGTAGTATCTTCACTAATTCGATAAAGAGTTTGCTCACCTGTATATTGAGGGTCAGGTGTAGGTGCACTACTTTTTATTGATTCTGTTGTTTCCGAGGGAAGTGAAGATTGGACGTTATCGGTACGATCAAGTAACGACTGTGCTTCTTGACGACGTTGTGCAGAAGATTTTTCTTCTTGTTTTCGTTCTGCTCTTTCATCAAAATAAAAATCATCAATAGCATAAACCATTGAGCAAGTAAGCACAAAAGCAATAATAAAAAATAACTTTTTCATAAGTAAATTGATTAAAGATTTAAAACTTATGAAATTTCGCATGTGTCAAATTAAATATTGCTACAGCATGCTTGTTTCATAGGTAAGTAATTTTAATTGAAAATCATAATGAAAAATGAAAGTCGTTGATTGTATTTCTTTACTTTCATCAGCCTTGCGGTAAATCACTATAGTTTAATTTACAAATATAACGAATAAGTATAGCATAACAATGTTATCAAATAATAATAGAGAGGATTGTATATATAATATGTATTAATGAAAGTTATTTTACGTTGAATATATGCAGTAATATATGGTATTTTCATTAAAATTATTATGTATTATTACTCTCTACAATAAAAAATCATACAGTATTTTGGACTTCATAAAACAAAAATATACCGCAGACATCTGGACATCATTGATTCATTGAATTGAAACGCAAAAATAATTTTATGTTATCGTCAAAAATAGTTGGACTACGAGACTGTTTGTCATAAATTGAATCAAAGCATACATCTTGAAAATAATGATTGAATTGGCAGTCGAAGTACGATTTTATTCAACTCTCAAATAAAAAACAACACTACCATTGGTGTTGATAGTGTTGTTACAAAAAATATTCCTGAAAATTGTCTTGCGGTAGGAAACCCTTGTCGGGTTATTCGACATTTGTAATAATCTCTATAGATTTATTTGTTAGACTTCCTTCAACTCCTCTTGTTGCACGGATTTATAAAATCCTAAGGCATTTTCATGGAAATGATGAATGTAGTTTGCTCGTTCAGTATTCCAAGCACGACCAAGATGTACGTAAATTTCAGCAGATTGTGTAAATAAATGACTACGTTGCGAATCTATTAAAAGTAAGTAACCCATAATAATATGACCTGCCATTTCTACCAATTTACGAGCATGAAAGTCTAATAATTCATCATCTTGCTTTTCTTGTACAAAAAGTACGGTTTTTTCATATTCATCAGTCATGCTTGCTAATATTTTCGCCAAATGCTGCTGTTCGGGCTTAATAGATTCTTGCTGATAAACTTTAATTTGTTTAAGATATGCTCCGGTAACTACTCCACGAATAGCTGCCACAGTTTGTAACTGGCTTGTTCCTTCATAGATAGTTGTAATTCTGGCGTCTCTATAAATACGCTCTATCGGATAATCTTTCATAAACCCTGACCCTCCATGAATTTGTAGAGCGTCATAAGCATTTTGATTACAATATTCACTGGAAAACATTTTCAACATCGGCGTAAAAATATCAGCCAATCGCTGATATTCTTTGGATTCATTACGTTCTTCTGGCGTTAATTTACGTTCTTCGGCAATAAATCCGTAAGATTTATAAACGTCAACAAAACGACAAGTTTCATATAAAATCGCTCGTGAAGCTTGTAACTTTGCTTTAATTATCGCTAACATCTGATATACTGCCGGAAATTGAATAATATTTTTTCCGAATTGTGCTCTTTCATTGGCATACTTTAATGCCTCTCGATAAGCCGCTTCAGAAAGTCCTACGGATTGCGCTCCTACACCTAATCGGGCACCATTCATCAAAGACATTACATATTTAATCAATCCTAATTTTCTTTCACCTACCAATTTTGCCGGAGCATTGGTAAAAACCAACTCACATGTTGGAGAACCTTTAATTCCTAACTTATTTTCAATACGTCGGACTTTTACACCTCCCCATGCTTTGTCATACACAAAATACGAAAGTCCGCGTCCGTCTCGCGTTCCTTCTTCAGAACGTGCTAATACTAATTTAATTTCTGCATCTCCGTTGGTTATAAATCGCTTTACACCGTTTAAAAACCATTTTCCCGATTTTTCGTCATAAGTTGCTTTTAACATCACTGCTTGTAAATCGCTACCGGCATCAGGTTCTGTCAAGTCCATTGAACATGTATCCCCTTTATTGATACGGGGTAAAAATTCTTCTTTGATTTCTTTGGACGCAAATTCGTGAATAGTCTCTGCACAATCCTGTAATCCCCAAATGTTACCAAATCCGGCATCAGCACGAGAAACAAGTTCTGCCGACATAACGTAAGGTACCATTGAAAAATTAAGTCCACCGTATTCTCTGGGCAAAGACATGCCATATACACCGGCTTGAGTCAATTTGTCATGATTTTCTTGTGTACCGCGAGCATAGGTTACTCTGCCGTTTTCACAATTCGGACCATCATGATCTACCTCTTCAGCGTTGACGGCCAATACATCTCCGCAAATTTCTCCTACAATGTCCAATACTTTTTGGTAATGGTCTAAAGCGTCTTCTGCATCGACAGGTGCATAGTCAAATTTATCTTTATCGGTAAACCCGTTTTCTTTGAGTTCAACGATTTTTTTCATCAGCGGATGTTCTAATTGGAATGCTAAGTCGGCATTATCTTTATAAAAATTCGCCATAACAGAATTAAATTGTTAGTGATTAAAATTGTATCAATGTAAACTGATTAAGTTTATCAAATCATCTTACAAAGATAAATGTTTTATTGACAACTTGCAAAGATGTATTTTTCAAGATGTCTTATTCGCTAATTCCTTCTTGAGGAATATGCCATTTATTATGGATTTTAAGAACCTGTTCAATAATTTCCCTTACACACCCGTCGCCACCTTTTCTGGGAGAAACGTATTGGGCAACTTCCAATACTTCATACACCGCATCGCAAGGAACTGCGCTAACACCTACCACTTTCATGACAGGAATATCAGGAATATCATCTCCCATATATAAAATTTCTTCTCTCTTAAGATTATGTTTTTGACAAAATATCTGAAAGTCGGCAATTTTATTTCGTGATTTTAAATATACATCAGTAACTCCAAGTTGAGCAAATCGATGGCGAATACTTTCTGATGCTCCTCCTGTAATAATACCAATAATCATTCCCTGTTCAACAGCATAACGAATTGCATAACCGTCTTTTGAGTTATAAGTACGTAAAAGATCTCCGTCGCTTTGCACCTGTACTCCACCATCAGTAAACACGCCATCTACATCAAACACCAAGGCTTTAATATTTTGTAATAACGTTTTATTCATTTAAACTTAGATTGAAATAATTGACGAGTTACAGTGAATGCTATATTAATCATTACTTTCACCACCCTCTTTTACTGAAGGAAGTTTTGCTGTCTGTAATTTTTCACGCACTTTAGTTTCCAATTCTTTAGCCAACTCTGGATTATCTTTCAATAATTGTTTTACGGCATCACGACCTTGTGCTAATTTTGTATCACCATAACTGAACCATGAACCGCTTTTTTTGATAATGTCCAAATCTACACCAAAATCAATAATTTCTCCCAACTTTGAAATTCCTTCTCCAAAAACAATATCAAATTCGGCTTTTCTAAAAGGTGGCGCTAATTTATTTTTTACGATTTTTACTTTTGTTTTATTTCCTACAACTTCCTCGCCGTCTTTATTTGCCGTAGATTTTCTAATATCAATACGGATAGATGAATAAAACTTCAAAGCATTTCCTCCGGTAGTTGTTTCTGAAGGTCCAAACATTACACCGATTTTTTCACGTAACTGGTTAATAAAAATACAAGTAGTATGAGTCTTATTCAAGTTTGCGGTTAACTTTCTTAATGCTTGCGACATTAATCGGGCTTGTAATCCTAACTTATTATCTCCCATATCGCCTTCAATTTCTGCTTTGGGTGTAAGTGCGGCAACAGAGTCAATCACAATTAAATCTACTGCTCCAGACCTTACCAATTGATCTACAATTTCTAACGCCTGTTCTCCATGGTCTGGCTGTGAAATAAGTAAAGCATCAGTTTTTACCCCAAGTTGTTCTGCATAAGTACTGTCAAAAGCGTGTTCTGCATCAATAATAGCAGCTATTCCTCCCGCTTTTTGTGCTTCTGCAATCGCATGAATGGCTAATGTTGTTTTTCCTGATGATTCAGGACCAAAAATTTCAATAATTCTTCCTCTCGGTAATCCACCAATACCTAAAGCGACATCAACTCCGATTGAACCTGTTGAAATTACGGGAATATCTACTGCCGGTTTATCTCCCATAATCATTACAGTACCTTTTCCAAAGTCTTTATCTAATTTTTGTAATGTTTCTTGTAATGCTTTGAGTTTATTGGCATCTACATTACCTAATTTTGAAAAACCTGTTGCCATTTTTTATTGTATTAAAAGTAAATTATTTGCAAATATATATTTTATTCTACAATCTGTATATCTTTGAGACGAATTTGCCATGTTATTTCATTCCTAAACGTATTGGGAATCAAACTGTAACAAATATTAATGCAACTTTCAGAACGTAAGTAGTTTGTGTATTTGGCAAAGTCAAACCCTATGGCGGTCAATGTCCGATGAGGATCTTGATATAACTCTAACTGAAGATGATTATTTTGTTTGCCAAAATGTTTTGGAGTACCATAAACATATACATTTCGGGTCATAAAAACCGGCTGAATATTGCCGGGCCCAAATGGTTCAAAGCACTCCAACTCTTTATAAAATAAAGGATTTATATCGTCAAATCCAATTTCAGCATCATAAAATGTTTTTAATGATGTTTGTTTTTCAAATAACTTTTGTGCAACAACTTTGTCAAATTGTTCTACAAAAGAATCTAATTTATCCAATGAAACATTTAATCCTGCTGCAAAAGTATGTCCACCATAAGAATCTAATAAATGTTCACATGCTTGTAGCGCCTGGTATAAATCAAAGTCTTGTACACTCCTGGCCGATCCAGTCGCAATGTCTTCGCATTGTGTAAAAATGACGGTTGGTTTACCGTAAATGGTAGATATCCTTGACGCCACAATTCCCAAAACACCTTTATGCCATGACGGATAAAATAGTACTATCGTACTTTTGCCACATTTTTCTTTGTCAATCATGGCTATAGCCTCTTCTGTAATTTGCCTATCTACATCTTTGCGAGTAAGATTATATTGATCAATCTTCTGACTTAATTGATCTGCTTTCATGTCATCATCTGCAATCAACAATTCTACGGCTTTATCTCCAGTACCAATACGTCCTGCTGCATTAAGTCGTGGAGTAATTTTAAAAATAATGTCATCAATAGTAATTTTAGAGTAGGTTAATCCGACCAATTTAATGAGTCGCTCTAATCCTTTTCTCGGAGATGAATTAAGAATGGTTAGTCCATAATGTGCCAATACCCTGTTTTCATTAATAATCGGTACAGTGTCAGAAGCAATACTGATGACTACTAAATCTAAGTATCTTTTTAATGATCGTGTGTCTAACCGATAATATTTTGAATATGCTTGTATAAACTTAAATCCCACAGCACAGCCAGATAGTTCAGTAAACGGATACTCCTGACCGGAAAGTTTAGGATTAATTGTAGCAATTGCATCTGGTAATACAATTCCTGGTAAATGATGATCTGTAATAATAATATCTATACCTAATGTTTTGGCATATTCAACTTCTTGGACTGATTTTGTACCACAATCTACAGTAATAATTAATGAAACATTCCGTTGCTTAATTTCATCAATAGCATCTATGGATAAACCGTAACCATGTTTATGACGATCGGGAATAAAATAATCAACATCTGCACCGCAAGATGTTAGAAAATCTAATAATAACGCCGTAGAAGTAATACCATCGACATCATAATCACCATAAATTACAATTTTTTCTTTGACAAGAATGGCTTGATGTAATCTTTGCACACCTTTTTCCATCCCTTTGAGCAAAAAAGGGTTATACAAGCATTCATTATTGACTTCAAATAAACATGAACTTTCTTGAGGATGAAAAAAACAATGAATTTGCTCTTTGCTCATCAGATTCCTTTGTAATAAAAGTGTGCAAACAGGTATGCTAAGACCGTGTTCAGAACTAAGTTTTTTTACATGATTATCATTGACAGTTTTAACGATTTCCCATATTTTTTCTTTTAGCATTATCTATAATTGTTTGAATATATGCTTACTTAAGTATTTTACAAAGGTATAATTTAAAATCGGGAAAGACAATATTTAACATCATTAACTTGCTATTAATTATGAAAAATATACAAATTATTACTAACAATAAAGCGATAAGTTAATATTTTATGTATATTAATTCATCGCTTTATTGTTAGATATTAAATGTGGTTTAAATTCGATATTTTACCACTTTGCCAATTCATTTTTTACTTCTTTCAAAATATCTGCTGCCGGCTTATCTTTAAGTTGTTGGTAATCTTTGACTTGAGATAATAATTTTTGAAGTGTTGCCATTCCTTTTTTGTTGAGCGTACTAGCAAATTCTTCTTGTAAAATACGTAATTTCTCATAGTCTTGAATCCCCTCTATAAGACGTTCAAAGCGAATGGAAGAACGTGCATCTGGATAAACAATATAGCAATCTCCTGCTCCAAAACTTCTAAAACGACTCTCTCGCAAAGGATCTTTTGTCCAACTATTATAAGACCATCTCAAATAACCGTCTACATTTTTTGCGGCTGCCAACCATCCTAAATAAGTGGCTTCTGCCGGAGGTGAAAATGTGTAAGTATTAGGAAAAGATTCAGAGCAACAAGTATAATAGGTACTTACCAATCCTTGATCTCGGCGGCGTGATAATACTTCATCCGGAAAAATACTTTTTGGATCTAAGCATAAATCATATAAATCGGACTCAATTTCAAGATGTAATGTACCCGCTAAAGCTATTTTATAATTGGGGTCAGCTTTTTTTATAAGTTTTATTGCTTGTTGCATAGCTGCCATTGGTCTTTCATCCATAGCAATTGTCGTGTGATCAAACCATCCTTTCTCTTTTAAATGAGTGGCAAATGATGTTAAAAACGGCAACCAATATTGTTCATATTCAGGAGTACCCACCTCTGTTGTAACAAATTGTAATCGGTTGGTTGCTTGATCATAATATTGAAAAGACAAGGACCATGGAATCATAGAATAGCAATTAATTTGTTTAGTAATTCCTACTTCTTTCATCATTTCTACCCATTTGTCAAAAATTGTATAATCAAAGTACCATGACCCGTCAATACGTTTTACTCGAGTAACCATTGTTTCATAATAATCTTCAGTTTGTCCACCCCAAGGTTTATGATTAATTGATGCAGTAATAACTTTTTGACCGGCATCAGCCAACATTTTCATTAAGGGTCGTAAATAATTAAAATGTTCTGCTGACCATACAGGCACATTATGATAACGCGCTACAGAATAGGGATTTTGCCATAAATCTAAATGAAAACTCCACTGAGAAGGTGAAGGAATAACACGTTTGCCAACATCAATAGTAATATCCAAATCGTGTTTTTGCTGGTCGACAATAATAGTTATTTTACCTTTATAAGCACCATTTGCTACAGTTTGCGGCACCCAAATATTGACCCAAATCGGTTGTACACTATTGGCCTTGACTGAAAGTTCGGGAGAAATATCTAATACATCAGCGACTAAAGAAGAGTCAAATGTTGCCCAATTGGGACGATGACCGCAAGTTCCGTTTTTATCTTTATTCAACTCATCGGTCATAACGTACCGAACAAATTGTGGTTTGATTACTTCTTGAGATATTTTATTTGTACCGCTTAATAAGTCATTGCTTTGCAGTGTTACAGTTTGAATATCTTTTTTTGTCCAAATCAAAGCTTGAAGATTAATCCGTTCACCTTTCCAAACTTTGATGCGTAAAGATTTTTTTACTGATTCTGTGGGCAATTTATGTTTTGCATAGCGAGTATCAATATTTCCCCAACTCACATAATAGGGTTGTTGCATTTTTTGAAATTTATCCGTCTCCGGAGTAGAAGGGTCCGGAAGTTCCGTATAAGGTAAAACAGCGTAACTTTGTAAGGCTAGAATCGCAAAAAAGAGTAGAAGACTGATTTTCATAAGTAAATAAATTTAAAAGAATGAGTATCTGAAAATAAAACACCGACCTTATACAAAGTGATAAAAAGATCGGTGTAAAAAATCAATAACCGGAAGTTTTATTCTTGAGGTGTTCCTCCGGTGGCAATAACTTTACTACGTTCAATGGATTGGAGTGCCAAATAGTTATCTCCAAATTTATCCAAGTTTTCCATTTCGGTTTCAAACTGGTCTAAATGTACCTCTTCTTCTCCTGTAAGAGTTTCAAAAAGTTTTTTGGAAATAGCGTCATTATGAGCAGCACATTCATTAGCCCATTTGTTATAATCCTCAACACTGCCGGATTCCATTTTGGCTGCCAATGCAAGCATTTGGCGAACATCGTGGATTTTTTGTACTTCACAGCAAGGTTTCATCTCTACCTCGCCTTTGAGGAATAAAATACGTTCTGCCAATTTTTCTACATGTGTCATTTCTTGGATTGCAGCACGCTTAAAATAGTTGGATAACAAGTCATAGCCCATATCATCACAACGAAAATGAAAATACATATACTGGTTAACAGCTCCCATTTCATCGGCTACAGCCCGATTGAGTAATTCAATACTTTTTTCTTTTTTCATAATTCAAGGTTATTTTAATTAATTAGGTTACTAAAAATTGATTAGTGCATTTGATAATACTTAGTTGAGACAAATGTAAGTATTTATTTTTGATTTTTTATTGCGCATTTCAAAAACTTTTTCACCATGTTGAATACTTATTCTTCTAAAATGCTATCATAAATAATTTTAGATATAGCGGCTATAATATCTGCATTGGTTTTATCCGTTTCGTGGGAATCCATTACTAAAACGGCAATATAATATTTTTTATGGTCAGGTAAAATGATAAAACCTGCATCATTATCGGCTATTTTTATTCCTTCCGGTGTTCTGTCAGAAGACCCTGTTTTATGTCCTACGGAAGTTGTTGGAGGTAATAAGCCTTTAAGTTTATTGTTACCCGTAGAAGTTTCCGTCATAATTTTCCACAGAAATTCTTTATACTGTATGGAAAATAACATTTGACTGTCCACTAAACTCATGAGTCTTACAATCTCTACAGGAGTACTCCAATTTAAATAAGAGTTCTTAATATCCTGGTGCATGTCATCTTCTGTTACAACCAGATTACATTCTTTTATCCCTAAACTTGCGATATAATTATTTACAGAAGATATTCCTCCGGCATATTCAATTAAAATATCACAGGCATTGTTATCACTCTTTGAAACACTGTATTTTAATAACTCTCTTAGAGAAATAAAAGTATCCTGATGCAAACATGTTTCTCTTAAGGGACTGTAAGTATTGGGCTTTAATTGTGTAGAACTTACAAAAATTACACTGTCTAAAGATGTTTTCTCTCTATCCATTTTTTTTAAAACGGCTAAAGCAATATGGAATTTAAAAACACTGAGTAACGGAAAATGATTGTCGTTATTATACGAGAAAAATACACCACTATCTTTGAAAACGGCAACACCTACAGTACACTGTTTCTCTTTTAGCAGCGTATCTATCCTGTACTTTATATTATTGCCATTTTCTGCTTTTATTAATGTTCCGGAAAATAAAAGTAGAATTGTCAGACACAAACCTGTTACTAATTTCATTTTACTTTCCTACTTTTTCAAAGTAAAGCAATCTTTCAATAGGAACGTCAATAGTATAACTTTTTCCACCTTTGTAAACCTTTCCTAAATCATCTTTCCATTTTCCTTTCGGTAATTTTACAGTACGGATGTCTTTATCATCTAAAACCGGAGCCACCAAATAACGGTCTCCGAGCATAAACTGGTCTTTACAATCTGCAAAACCTTCATTGGGAAACGCGTATTCCAAATGGCGTACTATTGGTTCTCCTGTTTGTGAGGCATGACGTGCCAATTCAATGATATAAGGACTTAACTCTTGATGTAACAGAGCATATTTACGACAAATATCCAAATGTTGCTTATCCAAAACTCGCCATGGGGCTACGGAAAACTGCATCATCGGCATCATGGCATGAACCTGACAAGAACGGACAATCAAACGTTGATTGACCTTTTCGGGAGTAAAATTAATAAAGGCTGTATATTGTCCGCCGCCAATCATGTCGGGGCAAGTGTAAGCATATCCAAGTAATCCGGCGGCAAGCATTTCGGGAATTAATTGTTGTATGGCTCCAAAATGATAGCCTTTGTCAGAAAGTCGCTGTACCAAAGGTTGTCCTGCCATTTTCCAGCAAGCACGGTATTCATTATATGGAAATTGCAGCCCAAGTTTAGCCCATGCTTCGCTTTGTAAAACTCCGTTAGCAGGATAATGCGGAACATCGCCGCCATCTAATTTAAAACCGTCAATGCCATAACGCTGTTGCATGCCTTGTAATCCTTTACTAAAATAATTAGCCGCAGCAGGATTAAGCAAATCAATACCGGCGCTGTAGCCATTCCACCAATGAATAAGTCTTACGTTTTCTTTTTCATCTTTAACCAAA
The DNA here is from genome assembly GCA_964450725.1 of uncultured Muribaculaceae bacterium. Taxonomy (GTDB): domain Bacteria; phylum Bacteroidota; class Bacteroidia; order Bacteroidales; family UBA932; genus CAYVGO01. Next base: position 71,792 of record CAYVGO010000002.1, on the reverse strand, counting down.
TATCCGTTATCTCTAAGGTCTAAAAAATATTGCCCGTCTGACCGAACATAAGGACAAACCCAAACCATCACTTTAAAGCCCATGTTATGTAAAGTATCTACCATTTCTTTGGGTGTGGGAAATACATCACGGTCAAAGTCAAAACTTCCGTAATATTTTTGCCAATTGTCGTCAATCATCAATACGCCGGTCGGAAATCCGTTTTCTACAATTCCGCGAGCATAACGCATTACTCCTTCCTGAGTTTGGTTATATATCAATTCAATCCAAGTATTATATTGAGGGCGTGTAAAAAATTCTTCGGGCGGAATAGTACCGGTCAGTCCGAATTTGGCTTTTGCTACGGCTAAATAAGCATCGCGCAGTGTAGCACCGGCTTTGACAATATCAACCTTGCCTTGATGAACAATTTTTAAGGTATCTGACATAAATTGATAGGAAAAAGGCTCTTCGCTCCAGATATAGCGACCTTGGTTAGAGATAAGCAACGGTGATGATTGGTTGTAAAAATTATTTTTGCCTAAGTCAATGGGATTAGTTTTTTGATAAGGCATTTTTGAACCCAGATTTGTGGCACCTCCCCACCACTTTTCATTAGGTTGTATTGTAAGAAAGGTTACTTCTTGTGCTTGAACAAAATGTAACCACATGAATGTGACGCACAGTGCATAAAATAGTTTTTTCATAGGTAAATAATTTTAATGTTATATTGAAAATAATTATTTCATTTTATTATCCTTGTTCCAACAACCGATTTACTCCTTGTTGTAAAGTATAGACTCTACTCTCTTTGTCGGGTAACTTTATTTTTACTTCACAAGATTCCTGAGTATTTATCACTAATGATGTAATATTACCATCTTTCCAAGTTACATCTATGGTAATACCTCCGCGTGCCCGTAAACCTGCAAATGAACCTTCGGATTTCCAAACATCGGGTAAAGCGGGTAAAATTGAAATTTGACCGTCATGGCTTTGTATCAACATTTCTGCAATACCTGCCGCGCCTCCTAAATTTCCGTCAATCTGAAAAGGAGGATGAGCACAAAAGAGATTGGGATAAGTTCCTGCTCCGGTAAAGCCTGAATTGTCAGATTTTTTTACGGGAGATTGTAGAAGACTGCGCAAAAGCTGATAGGTTCTGTTGCCATCTAACAAACGTGCCCAGAAGTTAATTTTCCAGCCTCTTGACCAGCCGGTTCCCGCATCTCCCCGACGATTAAGTGTTACTCGACAAGCCTCTGCCAATTCCGGCGTAGTGTTGGGGGAAATAAGGTTGGCGGGATATAATCCATAAAGATGAGAAACATGACGGTGCTGGGGGTCTGTTTCTTCATAATCTTCCATCCACTCTTGTAAATATCCTCCTTTAGGGCTGATTTTCATTGGTGGAAATTGTGTTAAAGCAAGGGATAATGAATCTGTAAATTCTTTGTCAATCTTTAAAATTTCTGCCGCAACTATAGTATTCCGAAAAACTTCGGTAATAATTTGCATGTCCATTGTAGAGCCAAGGCATATTGCTACATTTTTACCATTTAATTTATAAGTGTTTTCGGGAGAAGAAGAGGGAGCCATTACCAAGTAATTATTTTTCGGTTCCCGAACAAGGCATGCAAGATAAAATGCCGAAGAACCTCGCAAAGTAGGATAAACTTCACGTAAATATTCTTTTTCAAGATTAAAAGCATAATGTTCCCACAAGTGTTGGCAAAGCCACCCTGAAGGAGTATTGGTAGAACCCCAATATGGTGATTCTCCGGGAGCAGTAAATCCCCAAGCATTAGTAGCCCAATGTACTACCCAGCCCGGAGCATTAAAGTAACCTTTTGCCGTTTTTTCTCCATGACGGGCTAACCATTGAATAAAATTCAACATTGGCCGATGTAAATCAGAAAGGTTGGCTACTTCTGCAAGCCAATAATTCATTTGTAAATTGATATTGACATGATAATCGCCATTCCAGGGCGTTTGAATTTGGTGAGCCCATAATCCCTGTAGATTTAAAGGCAAAGGACGGTAAGTATTTTCTCTGTTATCTGAAGATGAAATCAGTAAATAACGTCCGAATTGAAAGTAGGTTACTGCAAACGCCGGATTCTCTCCACGATAAAATGCCGAAATTCTTTCAGGAACCGTTCGCTCTGCAAAAGTATCTTTACCCAAATTTAGCGTAACGCGGTCAAAATAACTTTTATAATCTGTAATATGCTGATGAAGTAAAGCGGTAAACATTTGCTCTTTGGCGGCTTGTAAACGTTTAACTACACTTGCTTGATAATCTTTTTCCCAAAGCGATGTACTTGATGAAATAAAAAACAGTACTTCTTCTGCTCCCTTAATTGTAATTCCTTCTCGCGGATGAGAGGAAACCTTTCCACCGGTTGTTTTTATATCAAGACATGTCAAATAACTCACTCCTTCTCCTCCTTTTCCATCTGTGAGGGTTCCCTGCATGGTAGCCGTATTATTTTTATAAGTTATGGTTGTTCTCTCTGGGCGACTAAGTTTTACTTGAAGTTGCAAACCTTTTTTACTGTCTGTTTTATAACGAATAACCATAACATCTGCCGAACGTGAAGCAAAATAAGTACGTTCAACCTGCGAGCCATTGGCCCGAAAATGTGTATAAGCCGTTGCTGTGTTCAAATCTAATCCGCGTTGATAATCTGTAATGTTCATTGAATCTCCGGAGATAATATCTAAATTTCCTAAAACCTGATAGCATCCAAAAGTATGATTTGCTGATTTTCCCTGCCATGAACCTACTGTCGGTAAGCATGAAAAGTGTTTACCTATCATTTGTTGTGCCTCCCAATTCTTTCCCTCAATGAGCAACCGGCGGATTGGCTCTAAATATTTTGAAGCATCAGTTCTCACGGCATCAACTTCTGAGCCTGACCACATGGAAATATCATTTAATACTAATTTCTCTCGTCCTATACCTCCGTCAGGCATTAAACCAAGATGACCATTACCGAGCGGCAAAGTTTCTTCCCATAATGTGGCCGGTTTATCATAACGAAGAATCAACGAAGAATTAGAGTTTCCGAAAGTTATCGGAATAAAAATTGTAGAAATAATAAGGAATGAAAATAGTAATTTCATAAATAAGTTTGATGAAAGTTACGGCAAATATAGTGAATTATATGCAAATAAAAGCGAATTATTGAAACACAAATAAAACAGCTATTTCATCACTATAAATTACTGTTACAAAAATTGGTTTGTGAATTTTTTTGAGTGTAAGTTTTCTGAAAATCTCTCAGCGGAGCTTCCGCGGATATATTTTTTTCTGAAAATCTCTCAGCGGAGCCTCCGCGGACATATTTTTTTCTGAAAATGTCTCAGCAGAGCCTCCGCGGACATATTTTTTTCTGAAAATCTCTCAGCGGAGCCTCTGCGGATATATTTTTTTCTGAAAATGTCTCAGCAGAGCCTCCGCGGACATATTTTTTTCTGAAAATCTCTCAGCGGAGCCTCTGCTGAGAGATTTTTTTCTGAAAATATCTCAGCAAAATTTCTTCGGAGGTATTTTTTTTCTGAAAAATATGTATATTTGCAACATATAGATATGTATAATTATATTTTATAACTTCTAAATTAAAATGTTATGGAAAATTTATTGAAAATTAAACCCGCAGGTGCTACGCAATTTAATAACAGCGAGTACACAAACTTTATGAAAAGAATCGAAGAAAAATTACGGGAAACAGGTGTTGAATTACTTGGATTAACAGCCGATTTTTTGAATAATTTCTCAAAAAACCTGCGTTTGATGGATGATATTGTAATGCAAAGCCGAGTAGATGCCGATACTAAAGAGTTGTCAAAGTTTGATATACAAAGAGACAGTCTTTGGATATATATTTATACATCAATAGAATCCGCAAGCCGTCTGGAGATTGACTACGCTGAAAAAGAAGCAGGTGTTGCCCTTTTGGAGCAGATAAAACCCTATAAAAAACTGCATCAACTGCCCAACATGCAGGAAACCCAACAAATAAGGAGTTTGATAACCGATCTTCAAAAGCCTCAAAATGTACCTCACATTACAACCCTCCGTTTGTTGACTTTTGTGGAAGATCTTTACACTATCAACGAATCATACGCTACAGTTACCGACCGTCGTACAGAGGTAAGAATAAATGTAAAACTTCCTGATTCAAAAACAGTACGCTTAGAGATTGACAAGCAATATCAATATATGACCGACATTGTATTTGCCAAAAATATATCTACGCCAAACGAACAGACATCAAAATTTATTATTTGGATTAATCAATTGATTTTCGAAACTAAAGCAGCTTATCACCAGCGCTCTCCCAAGAAAAAAGCAAACAGTTAAAAAAACATAACAAAATATTTTTTTTCAGATGTTTTTATACCTTTGCTGCCCTAATGAATCTTGTTCAAGTTTAATACACTAAAAAAATGAAACAATTCTCTATGAATATGTGTTGCTGTATGCTTTCACCGGACGGTGTAGGTAACTGACTTGTTTATAGATGACAAATATATAACCATTTAAAAAGCAGTTGACTTACAAAGTTGACTGCTTTTTTGTTATACAAGAATTTTAGAATGATAGAAAATTTAAAAAATATTACAGACCAACTGGAGCATTGTGTTATTCCCCTTTCTATTTCAAAGCACGAGATAGAATATGCTGTAGAAGTGTTATTTGAAAAAATATTATTTCCTACCAAAGACGATACTGCAGATGTATTGCAAAACAGCAGTAAAGTATTTTTATTATTGCAAAAGAACTTCTGTTCTATTATAGAAAAATCAGTCTGTGAAGAGCGATTGATACTTTTTTTTCAGCAATTGCCCGCCATTCGACAACAACTACTCTCAGAAGTTAATTTTTATGTAGAAAATGACCCTGCTACGGATAATCGCGAGGAAGTAATTTTAGCCTATCCCGGATTTTTTGCATTGGCCGTTCACCGCATGGCGCACCGTCTTTATGAACTTAAAATCCCCGTCATTCCGCGCCTTTTTTCAGAGTATGCTCACAGTAAAGTAGGTATTGATATTCATCCCGGAGCAACTATCGGACGTAATCTTTTTATTGATCATGGTACGGGAATTGTTATCGGAGAAACAACAGAAATAGGAAATAATGTAACCATTTATCAAGGCGTTACATTAGGGGCATTATTTGTAAATAAAGGATTACGACAACAAAAGCGACATCCTACTATTGAAGACAATGTGATTATTTATGCCGGAGCAACAATTTTGGGTGGTAATACTGTGATTGGCAAAGATTCTGTGATTGGCGGGAATGTCTGGCTCATTAAAAGCGTACCACCTTATTCTCAAGTATATCATGAAGAGCAAGTAAACATAAAAAATAAAAACGTATGAAATATCAATCCATTTTAGAAACTATTGGTCATACACCTCATCTAAGATTAAATCGCCTTTTTCCTAACCACGATGTCTGGTTGAAATTAGAACGTACTTCTCCCGGAGGAAGTATCAAAGACAGAGTAGCATTAGCGATGATTGAAGATGCCGAAAAACAGGGTATTCTTACCTTAAATACCACCATTATTGAACCTACATCAGGAAATACAGGCGTAGGTTTAGCATTGGTTGCCGCAGTCAGAGGATATAAACTCATTTTGGTCATGCCTGAATCAATGTCTGTAGAGCGTAGAACTTTAATGCAATTATATGGTGCAAAATTAGTACTTACACCCAAAGAATTGGGAATGAAAGGGGCTATTGAAAAAGCCAAAGCATTGTCAGAAGAAATTACAGACAGTTGGATTCCCCAACAATTTGAAAATCCTGCCAATCCACGTATTCATGAACAACAAACAGCACAAGAAATATTACAAGATTTTCCGGAAGGATTCGATTATTTTGTTTCCGGCGTAGGAACCGGCGGGCATATTTCGGGTATAGGAAAAGTCTTACATGAAAAATTCAAAAACATCAAAATTATAGCCGTAGAACCGGAGTTGTCGCCGGTATTGAGTGGTGGAAATGCCGGACCACACGCCATACAGGGAATTGGCGCCGGATTTATTCCTGAAAATCTCAATGTGAAACTACTTCATAAAATTATACAAGTCGGTAATCAGGAAGCCGTAGATTGGGCTAAAAAAGCAGCGACAGTTGAAGGAGTTCTTTGTGGAATTTCAACCGGAGCATCACTTTGTGCCGTCAGTAAATTGATTATTGGAGAGCCGTCATCCACAAAAATACTGACGGTAAACTATGACACAGGAGAACGTTATTTATCGGTTTTTGGTAATTAGATTCCATATTGCAAAGATAGATAACTACCGCAGTTGTCAATGAAAAAGAGATTGCTTCGTCCTGGCAATGACGGGGAAAAATGTCTTCACAATAACAAAAAAATGAAACAGCAACAAACAAAAAAATATTTATAACTTTAAAATGTACAATTATGACACAAAAAAAACAAGGGTTTGAAACCCTACAAGTACACGCAGGGCAGCAAGCAGATCCCACAACTCACTCTCGAGCTGTTCCAATTTATCAAACCTCTTCTTATGTATTTGACGATGCTAAAGAAGGTGCAGACTTATTTGCCTTACAAAAGTTCGGAAACATTTACACTCGATTGATGAATCCTACGACAGACGTGTTGGAAAAGCGAATAGCAGCACTCGAAGGTGGCGTTACGGGTTTGGTAACCTCATCAGGACAAGCAGCAGTATTTATTGCGCTGAACAATATTATGGAAGTGGGTGATAACTGTGTATCTACATCTTCACTCTACGGAGGAACCTATAATCAATTTAAAAATCAATTTAAACGATTAGGAATTGAAGTGAGATTTACAAAAAATGATGACCCCAAAGAGTTTGAACGTTTAATTGATAATAACACCAAAGCTCTTTACATTGAAACTATCGGTAATCCTGAACTGAATATTCCTGATTTTGAAGCCATTGCTACCGTTGCAGATAAACATCAGATTCCTCTGATTGTTGACAATACTTTTGGCGGCGGCGGATATTTGTTCAGACCTATAGAGCATGGTGCTACAATTGTAATAGAAAGTTTGACCAAATGGATTGGCGGACATGGTACTTCGCTCGGCGGTATTATTATTGACAGTGGTAAATTTAATTGGGGAAACGGTAAATTTCCGACATTTACCAAACCTTCGGAAAGTTATCACGGATTAGTATTTTGGGACGTTTTCGGTACAAACGGACCTTTCGGAAATATAGCCTTTAATATCCGAGCAAGAACAGAAGGCTTACGCGATTGGGGACCTTGCATAAGTCCGTTTAATTCATTCTTATTGTTACAAGGTGTAGAAACGCTTTCTTTACGCATGAAACAACATTGCGCTAACGCATTGGCATTGGCAGAGTGGTTAGAAAAACAAAAAGAAGTAGAATATGTCAACTACCCCGGTTTAACAAGCAGTAAATACCATACATTGGCTAAAAAATATTTCACCAAAGGATTTGGTGGGGTTTTAACCTTTAAGTTAAAAGGAGGAAGTGAAAAAGCCGACAAATTTATCAATTCACTCTCTTTAATCAGCCACTTGGCAAATGTAGGAGATGCAAAATCGTTAATTATTCACCCTGCAACAACAACACACTCTCAACTTTCGGAAAAAGAACAGATTGAAGCCGGTGTAAGTCCGGGACTATTACGGTTTTCTGTAGGAATAGAAACGCTGGAAGATATTCAAGACGACATTTTACAAGCATTCGCAAAACTGTAAATCAGATTTTTGGATAATCTAATGGTAAGGCGCTGTTTCAAGTATTTTGAAGCAGCCTTTATTTTGTAATGATGTAAAATATTGGTACTCGTAATCATTTGGTAAAAATATTCATTTTACAGGCAAAATATATTGACCATTCTTTAAAAAAGTAATTAGAGTTGTGTTTTCTTTACTGTAATTTTCCCACAAGTCTGTATAAAACTTAGAGAGTGAAACGTCAATAATGACTTGTTGAGGATTGTAATATGTCATAATTTCTTCCGGAATTATTCTGGCATTTTTAGTACACAACACAATATCTATTGGTAGTGATGTTTCGGGATAAGGCTTTTGGTCAAGAATGGCGACAGTTTGTTTCCCAAAATGAATAAGATTGTTATTGGGTTGTATTATCAAAGTATCTGATAACGGATAGTAATAAAAACCGTGGATGGTATCTGATGGTTGATAAGAAGATAGTTTATTAAATCCTTGACGATTCAAATAGCGTTTTATTGAGTAATCGGTATCTGAAGCACCTGTATTGTCAGATAAAACAAAAGTTCCCTGTGTGGCTTGGGTGAATAAGATGGCTGTCGTATTTTTGAGTGAAAAAAACGTAATACTTCGGTCATGTTGTCTTGCTATTTTGTGAACACTCATATCCATACAAAAAAACAATATGGGAAACATCATCAAAATAATAATTTTACGTCGAGCAAACCAGCATAATGCGGCCAGTAAAAGAATAAAAATCCCTAACATAATGCTTTGGAAGGGAGAAATATAAATATTTTCTATAAGTGCAAACGGTAAATTTTCAACAACTTGTAACATCCCGTTTAAAACTGACAGCAATATATCGGTTATTGTTCCAAAAAGCATTCCTACAATCGGTATCCCTCCAAAAATCATAATGCAAATGGCGAGTAACATAATTAAAAATACGGGAATGGTTACCAAAAAATTAGTCAGAATAAAATAAGTTGGAAATTGTTGAAAAATAAGTAGCGTAAACGGCAATGTTCCTAAAGTAGCAGAAACAGAGACAAACAATAAATTAAATACGGAGCGAAAAAAAGAGACCGTTGTTGTAATCAATGTTTCAAAACGAGATTGGAAGAGAACAATGGCAATAACGGCTGCAAAAGAGAGTTGAAAACCAATATCAAAAAGTTGTGACGGAGAAGCAATTAAAATAAGAAATGCTGAAGCGGCAATGGCATTGAGGGAATTATTATGAGGATAGCGGATAAGTTTTCCCAAAGACATAATGCTGAACATAATCGCAGCACGTACGGTAGAAGCCGAAAGTCCTGTCAAAAGTGCATAACACCATATTATACTCATAATCAACAATGCCGACGTTGTACGTCCGATGGTTGAGCGTTGAAAAGGGGTAAGTAGAAAAGACAAAATCATAAATAAAATACCGACGTGCATTCCTGAAACTGCCAAAACGTGCATCGCTCCTGCTTTAGAAAAACGCTGCTTAATTTCTTCACTCAACAATGTTTTGTCTCCTAAAGTCAATGCTTGTAAAATTGCCAGATTATTACCATGAATTCCTACACTTTCAAAGCGTTGGAGTAGATTACTTTGCCATTGTCTGATATTTCGTAATAAAGAAAAAGCAGATTTTTGATTAGTCATTTCAATATCTGACCATTCTATAAAAGCATTGCCGACATAACCTTTCCGGTGCATAAATTGCCGATAATCAAACTCTCCCCAATGTAAAGGTTTAGTAAACGGTAATATGGCGGTTGTGATGTTGAATTGAAAGTCGGTAGAAATTTGATGTGCAGAATCGGTGCGAATATAAAGCAAAATCTTTTTATTGACCGGAATTGTATCTTTTTGATAAACCGTACTTTCCAAAGTTACATCACATTTATAGAATGATTTTTGTTTGTAGGGTGTTTGATTAAAACTCACTAAAAATATTTGTGGTACTTGAAAAGTAAAATTTTCCTCAACATCGGGTTGATATACTAATACTCCTCCTGCAAATATCCAAAATAATAAATAAAATTTTGTCCAGATTGACCGTAGCGGGCAATAAAAATGAACAAATGCCAAAGCAAAAAAAGTCGTGAATAACAATAAAATCCTATAAATTGGCGGAATAGGACAAAAGAAAAAAATAATCATTCCAAATATCATTGGAATAACTATTTTTACAAAGGGAGGCGGAGAAAGTTTACGAATAATTTGACTGTCTCTCATAGCAATAAATTGTAAATTGCGATACAAAGAAAAATAAAATTTCCGAATAATTTCCACTTTCAGTAAGAAAATGAGTTTTTTCAGTGATGATATATCCTTTAATCAAGGAAACAACAAGTCGTTAAATTAAGTTGCCGTAAACGGATGAATCATGTAAGTATAGTAACTTTGCAGTCATTAATTTTTAAAACATTTTACGTAATGAAAAAATCCTTATTTTTATTTCTTCCTTTTGTTTTGTCTTTCTTTTTATTCACTAACTGTATAAAAAACAGTACTGGAAATGAAAATGAAGAGGAAAAAGTAGTTGCTTCAAAGTTAGTTTCAAAAGTATCAAGATTAACAGATGGTGATACTATTAGTTATACTTTTCGGTACAACGACCAAGAACAAGTAAATAAGGTTATTTATACTTTTGCATATAACTCTGGTTATACTTACAAAACAACATGGGATATTTTATATAATCCGAATGAACTTAAAATGACTGAAACTATATCAGAACATCAGGGAGAACAAAATGCCATAAAAAAAACTACAAATTACATAGCTACACTGAATAGTCAAAATTTTGCCACAAAAATCGTAGAAAGTCCTACTGATGAAACAGCAAAAAATACAACGACTTTAACTTACAATTCATCCAATTATTTAACAAAACTCACTTTAGAAGACCAATTACACCACCATAGTGAAACTTCTAATTTGGTTTATAACTATATTTTTGATATAACTTGGGAAGCAGGTAATCAAACTGAAGTTGCAGAAAAAGAAATAGATAATGAAGGGCAGGAATATCTAAGTAGTTATACTTATGAATATGGTCAATTATCTAATAAAAAAGCCAATTTAGATTTAAATTACTTATTGAGTTATAATCGTTATTCTTATGGTTCTCCAGATATTTTACCTATCTTGGGTTATTATAGTGAAAGTAGTAATAATTTAGTTTCTAAAACTATAAGTAGGGTTCGTAATAATACTTCTATAGAAAACATTACTTATGAAGTTGATGCAGAAGGTTATCCAATAAAAGTAACTTTTACAGATGATCAAAATGACTCTTGGGAAATGACCATCGCTTATACCAAATAACAAAATTTAGTTCAACAGCCCCGAATGACATTAATGTATTATTCGGGGCTGTTTTTTTATAAAAGTACATCTGCGGTGTTATTCTTCGTGCCGCTGCATAGAACGCTGTAAGTCTTTTTGCTTTAAACTTTCACGCTTGTCATATATTTTCTTTCCTTTACACAAAGCAATATCAATTTTTGCAAGCCCTTTGTCATTGATATACATCTTTAAAGGAATAATCGTCAGTCCTTTTTCTTGTACTCGCTTTTGCAACTTGCGAAGTTCTATTTTTTTCAATAATAACTTACGTTCGCGCAAAGGGTCATGATTTGCATAAGTTCCAAACTCATAAACTGCAATATGTAAATTCTTAATCCACAATTCTTTACCTAAAAACGTACAGTAACTGTCGTTAATGGCAGCCTTTCCATTCCGAATAGATTTAATTTCTGTTCCTTGCAAAACAACTCCACAAGAAAATGTTTCTAAAATTTCATATTCAAAAGTAGCACGTTTGTTTTTAATAACAACATTACTCCCTTTACGCATAAACAGAAGTGAATTTTTTAAGCATTGAAAGTTGGAAAAAGAATATAGAAATTACTGTATCACATCTTCAGAATGACGTAGTGCATTCCAAGTTATGACAATGGACTTCATTAATCACTACCTTTTGTCTTTGTATTTTTCAATCTGTATTTTTAAAGCATCAATCCCTAAATCTATCCCTTTCTCAAAACTATTGCTTTGATGCTCTGTAAATAAATCTTGACCGGGAACTTCCACTTTTATTTTTGTAACCTTATTATTGGGATCATTACTCGAAGAAAGCGAAAAAATAACACTGACATTAACAATATTATCTAAAAATTTACTGAGTTTCGATATTTTCTTTTCCGTAAATTCAATTAATTTTTTATCGGCATCAAACTTTACTGATTGGATTTGTACGTTCATAGTAATTAATATTTTAAATGTGAAACAAATGGGCTTACAAGTACCAAGGTTAATAAGAATACTTAACTTCGTGGGTGTAATTTTTTATGAATAGTTTTTAATTTTTCAAATGTAGTATGTGTATATATCTGAGTAGCAGAGAGATTACTGTGCCCCAATAACGTTTTAATATCATTCAACTGTGCTCCTCGATTGAGTAAATGTGTTGCAAATGTATGCCGAAATGTGTGTGGAGACTTACGAACATTGATGTTATTATTAGTCGTTAAAAAAAAGCGGGTAACAATATTGTGCACCATTTTAGGGTAAATCGGCTGTAACTTATCTGTCAAAAAAAGTGTATTATGTTCTGTTACTTGTTCTTTTCTCAATTCTATGTATTGCTGCAGTATTTCGGTTATTGTCGGTAAAAGTGGAATCAAGCGTTCTTTATTTCCTTTGCCTAATACTTTAATTTGCTGCTGCTGAATATCTACATCTGACAACGTCAATCCTACCAATTCTCCACGACGTATTCCAGTAGCATAAAGCAATTCAATAATTGTCCTATTCCGCAGTTGGGAATAATCTTGATTATTTATTATTTCTGATTCTGTCAATGCTTGCTGTAATGAAGTTTCATTGAAAAAGACAGGCAATCGACTTTTTATTTTCGGCGCAGTTACTTTATCCATCGGATTATTTTTCAATACTCCAACCTGACAATAATATTCAAAAAACAACTTACATGCCGCCATCTTTCGACGTATTGATCGTGCTGACATGCCTTGCTGCATTAATCCGGCAAACCATCCTCTTAATACTTTATGTGAGATTTCTCTTAAATCTTCAATAGATACAATATTAAAAAACTCCATAAATGCTAAACAGTCGCTGTAATAAGCACTTACAGTATGTTTGGAATAATGGCTTCCGGCTTTAAGATGGTTATAGAAATCAGATAACATAAAATAAAAATGGTTGATAAAGATAGATAGAAATAAAAAAAACGGCAAATTAGATTTACCGTTTTAACTTTTTTTATTGTAAAACTATCGAAAACTATTCTTCAACAGTTTGTAATTTCTGACGATGAATGGCTCTTTTCACAACATCACGTTTCTGAACAGATTGTTTAGTGAAAAATTTACGATCTCTTAATTCTTTAATAACACCTGTTTTTTCAATTTTACGTTTGAATTTCTTCAACGCTTTTTCAATATTATCGCCATCTTTGAGCGGTACAATAATCATAGTATTTCAGTAATGATTTTAAATGGTTAATGAAAAGTGGGGCAAAGGTAGATAAAATTTATGGCTCTGCCAAATTACCCATATAATAAGTTTTAATTTGTAGCGCGGGGGGGACTTGAACCCCCGACCTCATGATTATGAATCATGCGCTCTAACCGGCTGAGCTACCGCGCCAAAAAGGATTACGACTTTTGACGTACTTCTTTAATACGGGCTTTTTTACCGGTAAGATTACGGAAGTAGAAAATACGGGCACGACGTACTTTACCGACTTTATTGATTTCAATATTGTCAATAAATGGTGAAACAACTGGAAATATACGTTCTACTCCAATTCCGTCAGTCACTTTTCTTACTGTAAAAGTTTCTGTATTTGCACTACCTCGACGCTGCAATACTACTCCTCTGAATTTTTGAAGACGTTCTTTATTTTCGTCAACAATGCGATAAGTTACTGTAATAGTGTCTCCACTACTAAATTTAGGGTGAACTTTAGGTTCTCCTTCTTTTTTAATTTGGCAAGCCTCAATGGCTACTTTCATCAAATCGGTTTTCATTCTTCTTCAATTTTAAATAGTTATTGGAATCCGGCAACATTTTCGTTTTATATACCGACAATGGAAAAGAGGTTGCATAAAATGGGTTGCAAAGGTACGTTATTTTTTTTGATTATGAAAATGTTCTCTCAAAATCTTTGATTTTAGACTTTGGTCGTATTGACAAATAGGTTTACCTTTGTCTAAACAATTTTACTCTTTTATGATAAAAAAGAATCTTCTTATTGTATTATTGTTGCTTTTGATGTATTGTGTCTTTGGAGAAAACAAAATTTCGGGCTTCTCTATGCAACTACCTGATATACCAACCATTATTTTTTCTGATACAGAACGACAAAAGTATTTGATTAGTCATTTTTGGGATAACTGTAATTTTGAAAATAATGAATTACTTCATCACAAAAACGATTTTCAATCCTGTTTTCAACAATATGTATTGTTACTCTCATCTTATCCTAACAGAAATCACTTTGGTGTTATGATAAACTCAACTTTATCTCGATTAAAAAATGCAGATACGGCTACTATTAAATATTTTGTATCGCTTTACGAAAATTATTTTTACAACCCGATTTCTAACTACAGAAATGATGATATTTATATTCCTGTACTTCAATTTTTAATTAATTGTGAAAAATTTACAGACACGGACAAAACAAAATGGAGGTATAGGCTCAAAATGGCATCTAAAAATCAGATTGGAGAGGTTGCAACATTTTTTAGTTACCAATTATCTGACAATTCAACAAAATCTTTATCTGCCATAAAGTCTGATTATACTATTCTTTATTTTTATAACCCCGACTGTCAACAATGTAAGACAACTCAACAAATGTTACAAATGTCAGATATTTTACAAACTGCTATCCTCAACAATAAACTTACTATCTTGGCAATATATTCTGATAAAGATTACTCATTGTGGATTAAAAGCATAAAACATCATAAAGGCTGGATTTATGGTTATGATGAACAGCACGTAATTCAATCTAAAGGGTTGTATGACTTAAAAGCCATTCCGACATTATACTTATTAGATAAAACTAAACTGGTTTTATTGAAAGATACGGATGTAAGAACAATTGAAGAATATATGAAAAAAAGAAAGCAGTAAAGATGAAGATAAATCTGCTTTATAGATTCGGTATCTCAGCATATTGATTGATAATTTTTTTATCGATTTTGTAACCTTTTGGTTGTTAAGGAACTCTAATGAATAGTTATTTACTTAAATTTTAAAATTATGACTACAGATTCATTATCAACTGGCAATATTGTTGCTAAAGATACTGTCCAACAAATTATTAAGATAGTAGAACATCATTACCACGAATCAAGTAATGCCATTGAGATTATTGTTATCATTGCTCCATTTGTTTTTGTTCTTGGATTTATGGGATTCTTTTTTTACTACAAAGCAAAGCAAGACAAATTGAAAACCCAGGAGCGACTAAAAATGATAGAAGCCGGTATTCCCTTGTCCCCCAGTATTAATATTAAAGACAAATCTCTACGAAAGGTTGACTTCAACTTTTCTATGTTTTTTTCAAAACTACTATGTGGACTTGGATCAGGACTTTTTTTGGGGTTAATATTAGCAGAGATTGGTTTTAGCAAACCAACTTCTTATTTTAGTATGATATTTATGAGCATCGGATTTATTATGATTTTTGGAGATACAATTATTGATCGGTTTCGTAAAAACAAAACAGAAGATAGTACAGAAAAGAATGAGAAAATGAATGATTGAGAAATAATATGAAGAGCCGTAAAGTTTATCAAATAAACGTTCGTTATTGGGTAGTATTATTTGGGATTATACTACCCAATGCTCTTTTTCCTATAGAACAAAACACTAACCTCAAACAACGCATTGACGAACAATTCGGGATTGAAAAAAAGCAATTGTTTATCATCCATTCATTGCATTATCCGGATTTTTTTAAATTCATGACCTTGAAGATTAATATATCATGAATGACCGATTTTGGATTGAAAAAGTAGTTGCCGGTGAAACCGATAATTTTCGACATCTGGTAGAAAAATATAAACAAGGTGCTTTTTCTTTATCTTTATCTATTGTCAAAAATCATACTGTTGCCGAAGATGTGGTACAGGAATCATTTATCCAAGCTTATAGACATCTGAAAAAATTCAACTTTCAATCGCAATTTTCAACATGGTTTTATACGATTATTGTCAGGCAAAGTTACAAGTACTGTAAAACAAAGATAGTTTACGCCATTTCTGAAGAAGATATTGATGATAAAGTTCTCGAAAACTTATCTGATTATCAATCTCAATTGGAGAAAATGAAAGAAGAAGAGCGAAAGTATATTATTAAGCATGCAATATCAACACTTTCAGAAATAGAACAAGTGTGCATGCAACTTTTTTATTGGGAGGAAATGTCTGTTACCGAAATTTCTGACATTGTCAATTTGTCAATAACAAATATTAAAGTAATTTTGTATCGCGGAAGGCAAAAATTGTATAATCAATTAAGGAGTACAATAAAAATATGAGCGACAAGAACTTTTTTAAATCCTTAGTACAAGAACAAATCGTAGAGTTGGAAAATCCAGACTTTACAAACAAAGTGTTACGAAAAATAAAAGCACGAGAAAAACAGCAAAAAATATTTCGACAATTGCTACTCGGTTACATTTTATGTGGAATAATGACCGGAATTTATTTGCTGTTACAGCCTTATATTAATCAGATGATTATAACCATTACAACATTCTGGAATTCTAACTCCTTCGACATTCTTTGGAGTCTTCCTTTGCTTATTACTTATGCTCTGATTGGTTTTCTTTCTTTGTTCTTCTACTGCGAAAGTCAGGATAGCACTCCTTTCAACTTATAAAAAAGTACTGTACTATAAATGCGGTTTTCTAACTTGCTTTTGTGAGACGCTGTTGTAATTTTTCTTTGGCGTAATCTAAGGTTAGAGTAAAACCTTTTTTCTTTTCTTCTGCCGATAAATTTGGTAGTTCATACATAGCATCGGTCATGATGATTTCACAAATCGAGCGCAAACCACGTGCTCCAAGGTTTAAATCAATGGCTTTTTGTACAATATAATCTAATACTTCGGGTATAATAGTAAGTTCTACATTATCTAATGCCAACAGATGTTTATACTGTTTGATGATTGCATTTTGAGGTTCTGTGAGTATGGAAAGTAATGCCGTTTTATCTAAATTGTCAAGATGTGTAATCACGGGTAAACGTCCTAAGATTTCAGGAATAAGTCCGAAAGTTCTCAAATCTGCAGAGTTTACGTATTGCAAAAGTTTATTTTTTTCTATTTTTTGTATTTCTTCATCTTGGATATAGCCGATAGTTTGAGTATTTAATCGCTTTCCAATAATTTTTTCTATTCCTTCAAATGCTCCTCCGGCAATAAAAAGAATATTTTTTGTATTCACCTGTACATATTCTTGCTCCGGATGCTTTCGTCCTCCTTTCGGGGGTACGTTGACCATAGAACCTTCCAGTAGTTTTAATAATCCTTGTTGCACACCTTCTCCCGACACATCACGGGTAATTGAAGGATTCCCACTCTTTCTGGCAATTTTGTCGATTTCATCAATAAATACAATCCCCTGTTCTGCTGCAGCAACGTCATAATCCGACGCTTGCAGTAAGCGTGATAAAATACTTTCTACATCTTCTCCCACATAGCCGGCTTCTGTAAATACAGTAGCATCAACAATGCAAAAAGGAACTTGCAATAACTTAGCAATAGTACGTGCCAGTAATGTTTTTCCGGTGCCGGTTTTTCCAACCAATAAGATATTAGATTTTTCTATTTCTATTGATTCTTCACTGTTTGTATTAGAAAATATTCGCTTATAATGATTGTAAACCGCAACAGATAAATAACGTTTTGCGGCATTTTGACCAATAATGTAATTGTCTAAAAACTTTGTAATTTCAATCGGTGTTGGAATGTTTTTAACAACTTTATTGTTTGCTTTTGTTTTTCTGCTATTTGCATTACTTGAGGGAGATTTAGTGGGTATCTCTCCGTGAAGTACTTTATAAGCGTCGGCAACGCAGTATTCACAAATAGAATTACGCTCGTTGCTAACCATATTGGCATCAATCTCCGTACGGCCACAAAAAGTACAATATTGATGATTATCTTTTTTCATGAGTAAATAAATTAAAACATAAAATACTCTGCATTCTCATTTATGGTGGTTTTTTAATTTTATATGATTGAGGTCACTTCTACGAAACCAAATATTAGTAAAAATATGGATAAACCTATTGCTTTGTTTCGTAGGAACAACCTATTGTAATCCAAAATTTTATTTACGATTTCTCCAATACTTTATCAATCATTCCATATTCCAAAGCTTCTTTTGAACTCATCCAATAATCGCGGTCAGCATTTTTTTCTATTTCAGGTAAAGAATGTCCGGAATGGTTGGCAATAATTTCATACAACTCATTTTTAACCTTACTGATTTCACGTGCCGTAATTTCAATATCTGCAGCCTGACCGGAAGCTCCACCCATTGGTTGATGTATCATCACCCTTGAGTGTCGCAATGCAGAGCGATTGTTTTTTGCTCCGGCACAAAGTAAAACGGCTGCCATAGATGCTGCCATACCTGTACAAATAGTATAGACCTCAGGTTTTATAAATTGCATGGTATCATAAATTCCCAATCCTGAATATACTTCTCCGCCCGGAGAATTGATGTACATTGAAATATGTTGTGTTGAATCTTGTGCAGCTAAAAAAAGAAGTTGTGCTTGAATAATGTTAGCCACATAGTCGTCAATGGGAACTCCTAAAAAAATAATCCGTTCCATCATTAATCTTGAGAACACATCCATACTTGCCACATTGGCTTGTCGCTCTTCAATCACCATAGGGCTAATCCAGCCATTATATATAGATTGGTAACGGTCTAATGTAGTACTGCTTATTCCGGCGTGGCGGGTTGCATAGCGGTAAAAATCATGAAGTGCCATGTATGTAAATTTATTAATGTAAAATTATATTTTTAATCAGTCTTTATGATTAATTAGAGTAAGAAATTCTAAATAAGAAATTGATTTTGGAGTTGAGAATTGTACTTGTTGCGCAATATTGTCCATTAACTTTTTGTTTAATGCTTGAAAATAAATTCGATTACGCATTTCCTCGTTGTTATAGAAATATTGCTTCATAGAATTAACTAATTCTTCTGTAACATTACCTCTATACATATCTGTAATAGATTTCTCTACATGTTGTTCAAATTCTTCAGATTCTATAGAAATATTGTTTTCTGCCATAAACTGCTTATATACATAACGTAATTTATACATTTTTAGTGCAGATTCTATCTCTTCTTGTGTGGGAATATAGGCATTTTCTTCTTTTTCAGAGGTATGTTGGTGTTTTAATTCTTCTACTATTCCGGCAGTGGGAATGGGTACATCAAACAAATCTCGCAATAAATTGGGGATTCGATGATTCTTGTTGTAATCGTCTACCGATAACTTAAACTCTTTATCAATATCATCACTAATCAACTGACGCAAGTTAGATTCTGTTTTTTCTTCACTTTCAGGATAATATTTTTCAAACATTTTTTCTACATAATTCTCCTCCCAAGCATATTTATCAATATATTTTAACTCTATACTGACCGTATCGGTAACTATATTTTGATTAAAAATATTGATTCTACTATGCATTTGGTAGCTATAGTCTAAAAATGTTTTTTTGGCAATTTCTACAACATCTCCCTGCTTTTTACCAATAAAAGGTTTAGCAATTTCCGGATATAATGGACTTAAAATTAATACAGAAGAATGACTACTCGTTTCTAAAAAACTTTCTCCACTTTTAATGCGTGGAAATATTCTGTAAGCCTTATCCTCTGCAATAGTCTCATCATTTTCTACTGTTTCAAAAGGGAAACATTCAATGGCTTTGTCTAAGAAATACGAATCTACCAAATCATCGTCAACTTTAATTGCATAATCCTGAACAGATAATGTTTTGATTTTTGTCAAATCAACCTTTGGCACTGAGTGAATGGTAAATGTAAAAAGGAAAGATTGTTCTTGAGCAAAGTCTCCATCTTCAGGCATTTTAGCCAATGTTGGGTTACCAATAATTTGATATTCTCTTTCTGTGCTGTCAATATATTTTTCAAAACTATCATAGGCTGTTTTAAAAACAATTTCTCCCGTAACACTTTTTTTAAACCGCTTTTCTATTAATGTTTTTGGAACGTGTCCTACTCTAAACCCGGGGATAGAGGCTTCGCGACGTATCTTTTTTAACTGATCTTCGACTTTTGGTAAATAATCTTCTACGTCTATTGTTACATTAATGGTAACTAATTGGTCTACAATAGACTCCTGTGTAATTTGCATACTGAAATAATTTTAAAAATATAAAGGCTGAAATGGAGAATGGAGAGTATTCTTTTGTCTTTTTATACCCTTATCTCTCACTTTCATAAAGAGCGCAAAGGTAGTAAAAAATAAGGAAATGAACATGCTTGCAAAATAAAATGTATCTCCTGAAAGAAAAGTAAAGATTAAAGAGTACTTAATTTTCTAATATAGTTACAACTTAATTTTGTTTCCATAATAAAATATCTACTTTTGCGCCCAAATAATAAAATAAAAGTTTAGATAATGAAAAAGTTTTTAGTTATTCTTTGCAGTGCATTCGTATTTATGATGTGTAAAGAAAAACCCGGTTTAGATTTAAAAGGAACATCATGGCAAGTTGTAGAAATTAACGGTTCTACAATTGATATCAAGTCAATGACAGATTCCACATCTTTTACCATCATGTTTACCCAACAAGATAGTAGTACAATAGTCAACGGAAGAGGTGATTGTAACCGTTTTTTTGGAAGTTATCAATTAGATACTTTGCAAAAAACTATTACATTCGGACAAATGGGTATGACACGGGCATTGTGTCCTAACGACCAAGTGGAACAACAATTTATGACTACTTTGCATTCTGCAGATCATTATGATATTGAGAATGAAGTTCTATATTTCTGTAAAGGCACTGAAAAGGTGATAAAACTAAAGAAAATAAATCTTCAGTAACTACTTATTCTTAAGTCAATTAACGGCTATTGTGTTGCAGTGTTAAGTCTGCTAATACAATAGCCGTTAATGCTTCTACAATAACAGGAACACGCAAAGCAAAGCAAATGTCGTGTCTTCCTTTTATTTCTAACGGTTCTATTTTTTGAGTTGAAAAATTGAATGTGTTTTGTGCAAGACCAATGCTTGATGTAGGCTTTACAGCAATACGAAATACCAACTCATTTCCGTTAGATATTCCTCCGTTAATTCCTCCGGCATGGTTGGTTTTTGTCTTTCCTGCGGTGCTCATAATACAATCATTATGTTCACTGCCCCATTGCCCGGCACTTTCAAATCCACTGCCAAATTCTATGCCGCGAATACCCGGTATGGAAAAAATAGCATGAGAAATTAAAGATTCCAAAGAGTTGAAAAACGGCTCACCAAGACCTATTGGCATATTCTCAACACTGCATTCAATAATGGCGCCTACCGAGTCGTGATGTGTTATACAATAATCTATAACCTCGTCTTTAGTTTCATAAGACTTACCTCCTATCATGGTAATTTTTGCCGTAATTTTTATATCCGGAATTACGGTTTTGGCAATAGTTCCGGCAACGACAAGAGGTAATGTAATACGTCCGGAAAAATGTCCTCCCCCTCTATAGTCATTATATCCGTTAAACTTTTGTTTTCCCGTAAAATCGGCATGTCCCGGTCGAGGATGTGTGATAAGGTTAGAATAATCTTTACTTTGAGTATTGTGATTGTCAAAAATAATAGTTAATGGAGCACCTGTAGTAATGTTGTTAAAAACTCCGCTAACTATTTGTGGAACATCATCTTCTATACGCGGCGTAGTCCCTTTTTCTCCACTTTTGCGGCGGGTAATATCTGACAATAATTGTTGATAATCTATGATTAAGCCCGCAGGAATACCATCAATGATAATTCCTATTTTTTCGCCGTGTGATTCTCCAAAAATATGAACGCGTAATAAAGTTCCGAAAGTATTCATGCTTAATAAATATGTTTAAAACAAATAAGGCAACCATAAATTTATGTTGCCTTATTGATTATAATAGTAAAATAGATTTGGTTAGTATACTGCTAATATCCAAGGTGTATAGAACGGAGAACTATCACCATAAGACTCATCTGTGTATTCTTCGTCTGAGTATTCCTCATCATAGTCTTCCGTATATTCTTCATCCTCCTCTTGAGGTAATCCTCCTCCTTGATCCTCGTAATCTTCTTCATATCCTTCATCTCCAAAAGATAGATTTTCATAATCATAACCTTGTAAAGCTTCTTTGGCATGTTGCCAAGTGCTTTTTGCAGATGAAAATGTGCCGAACTTATTTCCTAAAGTTACCATTTTCCAACTGTGGTGATTATAAATACCGGTAGTTTCATCAGGAAATACTTCAGCCATTGCTTCCAAAAATGTCTGTGCATTATTTTGGTCACGAAAACTACCTAATATTACATAATAACCCGAATATTGTGGTGTTACGGTCTCATGTGTTGTTTCTTCTTGTGCAGCAAGGGCTTCCATTTGTGCTTGTTGTGCCGCTAATTCTGCTGCGGCTTGTTCAGCCTGTCTAATACTATCTCTGTTAGCGGTCAATAGGGCTGCATTATTTTCTTTTGGCTTTTTAGAAGTACAACCGATATATGTTAACGGTAAAACTAAAAAGCATAATAATCCAATTAAAAGGAATTGTTTTTTCATAGGTAAAAAAATTAAAAAGTCATATAAAACTCGTCTATATTATTCTGGTTTCTCCATATTCATTTCCACAGAACAATAATTTGTGTTGATAAAAATTAAATATCAATTTTTGCAAACTTGGCATGGCTTTCAATAAACTCTCTACGAGGTGGAACAGCATCTCCCATCAGCATAGAGAAAATTCTATCGGCTTCCGTAGCATTATCTATCGTAACCTGGCGTAATGACCTGAATTGAGGATTCATTGTAGTATCCCACAATTGCTTGTCATTCATTTCTCCCAACCCTTTGTATCTCTGTATATGTACGGCTGCTTCTACTCCGTTACCTATTTCCAGAATGGCTTTCTTACGTTCATCTTCGGTCCAACAATAGCGTTCTTCTTTTCCTTTTTTTACTAAATACAACGGTGGTGTTGCTATATATAAATGTCCTTCCTTAATCAAAGTATTCATATGTCTGAAAAAGAATGTCATAATAAGTGTTGCAATGTGACTACCATCAACATCGGCATCAGTCATAATAACTACTTTGTGATAACGTAATTTTTGTAAGTTTAGTGCTTTGGCATCTTCTTCCGTACCAATGGTTACTCCCAAAGCCGTAAATATATTTCTAATTTCTTCACTGTCAAAAATCTTATGGTCAGCAGCTTTTTCTACATTTAATATTTTTCCGCGTAAAGGTAAAATTGCCTGAAAGTTTTTGTCTCTACCTTGTTTGGCAGTACCTCCGGCAGAGTCTCCCTCAACTAAAAAGATTTCACACTTTGTAGGGTCGTTATTAGAGCAGTCGGATAATTTTCCAGGTAATCCGGCTCCGGAAAGTACACTTTTTCGCTGTACCATTTCTCGGGCTTTACGAGCCGCATGACGCGCTGTAGCAGCCTGAACAACTTTTTCTACAATAATCTTGGCATTCTTAGGATTTTCCTCTAAATAACTTTCCAAAGCAAATGTAACTGCTTGAGATACGGCTGAAGTTACTTCTCCATTTCCGAGTTTTGTTTTGGTTTGTCCTTCAAATTGAGGCTCTGCAACTTTTACGGAAACCACTGCGGTTAATCCTTCTCTGAAGTCTGCGGCATCCAATTCAAATTTGAGTTTTGACAGCAAGCCGCTTTTTTCGGCAAATTGCTTAAGAGTAGTGGTTAATCCTCTTCTAAAGCCTGATAAATGAGTTCCTCCGTCAATCGTATTGATATTATTAACATACGAAAATACATTTTCCGTATATGATGTATTATAAATCAATGCTACTTCTACAGGGACACCATTTTTTTCTGAGTCTAAATAGATAACTTTGTCAATGAGCGGTGTTCGATTTGCATCTAAATAATTTACAAATTCAAGTAATCCTTTTTCTGAATAAAAGTTTTCTTCTTTGTAAGGTTCTTCACGTTGGTCTGAAATAGATAATTTTATATCTTTATTTAAAAACGCAAGTTCTCTTAATCTTGCGGCTAATGTGTCATAGT
This sequence comes from uncultured Muribaculaceae bacterium, assembly GCA_964450725.1. GTDB lineage: Bacteria > Bacteroidota > Bacteroidia > Bacteroidales > UBA932 > CAYVGO01. The sequence goes on along the minus strand of CAYVGO010000002.1, from coordinate 47,739 downwards.
TATATTCTGTTGTCTGCGTAAAGATTTCACTGTCGGGTTGAAATGTAACAATGGTTCCACGTTGATTTGTTGTGCCGATGGTTTGTAGTGAAGTGGTTGGTTTCCCTTTTGAAAACTCCATTGCATAATGTTTACCGTCTTTGAAAACTTCTGCTTTTAGATAAGATGAAAGCGCATTTACGCAAGATACTCCTACTCCATGTAACCCTCCTGATACTTTATAATTTTCTTTATCAAACTTTCCTCCGGCATGTAATACGGTTAATACCACTTCTAAAGCCGATTTCTGTTCTTTTTCATGAAAATCTACCGGAATACCTCTACCATTATCTTTAACAGTAATAATATTTCCTTCACCTATTATAACCTCTATTTCCGTACAATGGCCTGCTAATGCTTCATCGATAGAGTTATCTACAACTTCATAAACCAAATGATGTAATCCTCGTGTTCCAATGTCTCCAATATACATTGAAGGTCGCTTTCTTACAGCCTCCAATCCTTCCAGTACCTGAATGCTATCAGCAGTATAATTGTCTTTTTGTGGTGTATTATTTTCCATGTATTATATAGTTATAGCCCACAAAATTACGAAAAAGTTGTCAATCACATCAATATGTTATGAAAATTTATTATTGGTAATCGTTGTTACTATCTGATAAGATAACGTAGGGTGATAAAATTCTGTATGGTATATTTAGTTAAAAAACATTAATAAAATGCTGCGTAAGTGATTGTATTATGTTGAGTACTTCAAAGATATTGATTGGCTACTTTGAATAAAGTATATTCATTTTACTGTAGATTATTTATGGGTACTAATCTTTCAGGGAATATTAAAGCCAAATTCATTTTTGCGACAAAACGTACAAATAAAAACTTTGTAAGAACTTTTTATTTTCGAAATATAGCGATTTATATGTTAGAGAGAATCTAGAATCCTAATGAATACGGTAATACTGTCTTCTATATTGATTTTATAAAATTATAATATGATGATTTTATAGTCTGTAGTTTCAATTAGTATAAATTCATATTACATTTTTGGACAAGATAAAATAAAAATTTAATTTTGTGGAACTTCGTTTAAAGAGTATTGTCATGTCATTTTTTAGATTATTTGGAAACTTCATTTTGGTTAGTAGTTTTTGTTTTACAACTTTAGCCCAAAATCAACCATTTTTTATTAACGATATTGTCTCTGTTGAAAAAGAAAACTTTTTGACTGTGAGTAAAGGTAATAAACAAGCCGTGATTTACTCCAGCAATTTTTCTTCTCCTCTTGCTACTCTTAATTTATCATATATTCCTACAGGAGTTGCTGTGTATGACAATCAATGGGCAATCACTACATTTGATAACGGTATTGGTCGATTACTGCTCGGAACAGTTACCCCTTTTGCCAAAACAGAAGAAATTATCATAGGCTCTGGAGCGACTTCTCCACAGTTTAGCCAAAACGGTAAAAAAATATATATCTGCTTGCAATTTCAACATGAAGTAGCAGAATTTGATATGATTCAAAAGAAAATCACAAAAAAAGTATCTGTTTTACGTGAACCCAAAGGCTGTGTTACCTCATTAGATGGAAATCATTTATTTGTAACCAATTTTTTACCTGTACAAATTTCTACCGCCAACCATGTTGCAGCAGCAGTATCGGTCATTGATTTACGGACATTTAAAAAAATTAAAGATATTGATTTTGCCAATGGTAGTAATGCTTTACGTGGAATTACCATCACCAACGACGGAAAATATGTACTCGTTCCTCACAATTTAGGACGCTTTCAAGTTCCTACCTCACAATTACAACAAGGTTGGATGAATACCAGTGCTTTGAGTGTAATAGAAGTATCAACACTAAACTATTTGGGAGCCATCATTTTAGATGAACCTCAACGTGGTGCTGCCGGTTCTTGGGATGTAAAAACTACAGCAGATATTATTGTTGTAAGTCATTCCGGAACACACGATGTTAGTATTATTGATTACAAAAAAATGATTGAAAAATTGAAAAATTATAAAGCCGGAGCGGAATCACTTTCTTATGATTTACAATTTTTATATGGTATTCGTCAAAGAGTTGATGTTTACGGAAATGCCCCTCGAGTCATCGAAATTAATAACAATCAGGTTATAGTTCCTACCTATTTTTCAGACACTGTCAATATCATAAATTTAGAAAATCGAAAGGTGAATTTTGTTGCTATCAATAAAAATCGCACAGAAACAGTAATACAAAAAGGTGAAAAAATTTTCAATGATGCTTCCTTTTGTTTTCAGCAATGGCAATCTTGCAATGGTTGTCATCCGGGAGATGCCAGAACAGACGGTATGAATTGGGATTTGATGAATGATGGGATTGGAAATCCTAAAAATTGTAAAAGTTTACTTTTCTCTCACGTTACTCCACCAAGCATGATTAGCGGTATTCGAGTAAGTGCCGAACTTGCGGTAAGAAAAGGATTTCAACATATTCAGTTTTATGATATTGATGAGGAGAGAGCGGCTGCAGTTGATGAATATTTAAAATCATTACGACCGGTTCCAAGTCCTTATTTAGTTGATGGTAAGTTATCTAAAAACGCAGAAAAAGGACGTAAAGTTTTTGAGCAGCAAAAATGTAATGAATGCCATTCCGGACCTTATTATACTGATTTAAAAATGTACCGAATTGGAGAAGATATTGAATTTGAAAAAGGATGGGATACACCGACATTAATAGAGGTTTGGCGCACTGCTCCCTATCTTTTTGACGGACGTGCCGCAACTTTGCAAGATGTATTTCAGGTACACAAACACGGAATTACTCAACCTATCAGCAAAGAGGAAATAAAACAGTTGGTAGAATATGTAAATTCACTGTAAACTTAAAATCTGATGTTTTTATACGCTACTTTTTCTTCGCAATCTGATGATTTACATCATGCCATCAATGAAATCTTATATAGAATTACCCAAGAACATGCAAATATTCTACGTATTGTTTTTTTCAGTCATGTTGACAATAACCAAGATTATCTTCAACTGCATAAAGTTATTGAAACTTGTTTAAAAGAACATTTTACCAATATTTCTCCGCTATTAAGTTTGGTAGCACAACCTCCAAAATCCTCAATACTTGCCGCAGAAATTACGTATTTAAAAAATATTGGTGAAAAAGAAATTCAATACCACACAAATAAGAATTTACAATACATTACTATAACAGCCAATAATGTAAAATTCTTACTTACACAAGGCATTAGAGGAAATATTGACGACAATGTACCACAACAATCCGACCATATTTTTTCAGCCATTAGGCAAATATTGATTCAAGAGAATATTCCGCTTTGTAATATTGTCAGACAATGGAATTACATAGAAAATATCACAGATAACGAAGGTGAACATCAGCGCTATCAGTTATTCAACAATGCCCGTTCTAAGTTTTATGCCAGCACACAATGGATTTACGGTTATCCTGCCGCAACCGGTATAGGAACGCAATCAGGAGGTATTATGGTAGAACTTGATGCTGTAGTTTCAAAATCTGATAGTAAATTAGAGATAATTTCCATCAATAATACCTTACAAATTGCGGCGCACGACTACTCAAAAAATGTTTTGGTAGGAGAAACAACTACAACCAATACCCCAAAATTTGAACGGGCAAAATATGTTTGTTGCCGTGAGCATGAAACTATTTTTATATCAGGTACTGCTTCCATTCGTGGAGAAAAAACGGTATATCACCATGATGTAAAAATGCAAACACAAATCACTATCGAAAATATTGTTCATTTACTATCCAAAGAGACATTTGAACAGTATGGTGTAAAAACCGATAACAAACCTAAAATTGGCCTGCTACGAGTTTACGTAAAAAACCACAAAAATTTTGAGATTGTACAACAAACTGTAGAAGAACTATTACCTAATATTGCGGTACTGTACGTACAATCTGATGTTTGTCGTCCCGAATTGTTGGTAGAAATAGAAGCAATTGCTAACTTTGTGTCCTAACTTTTAAATATATAATATCATGAAAAAAAACAGATTTATTCCTTTAATTTTTTGCCTTATGTCAACAACTTTTTTTGCTTGTAACAACACAAGTACAACTCCTTCGGCCACTGCGTATGTAAAAAAATACACCAATGCCGATTTTTACAAAGATGGAAAATTCCAACAAGATGTCGCCAAAAAAGCATTTCAAGAAATGTTCACTCACTACAACTATGACTACACTCCATTTATGGAAACCAATATCTGGTTTACGGATTTTGGATTAGGAGATTTTGAAAATTGTGGTATGGGTGGAATATTTTGGGTAAATGATTCCGTACACGGCTATTTCTCTCACGATATTTATTTATTACCCGGACAAATGATTCCTGAACATAAACACGTAGCAACAAAATTTCCTGCAAAATTTGAAAGTTGGATGGTGCGTAGCGGCATGTGTTATAATTTCTCTGAAGTTGGAGAACCTACACCCGGAGCCGACGCATTAGTACCTGAATCTCAAAAAGCAACTACTATTTCTAAAAACTACGTAGAGCAAAAAGCCGGAGAAATTGTACATTTAAAGGAAATAGGAACATTCCACTTTTTACGTGCCGGCGACAATGGTGCCATTGTCCATGAATATGCCAACTACCACGACGGTGCAGGATTACGATTTACCAATACTACTGCAAAATTATAATTGACCCCTAAATTTATCTTATGAGAACTTTTAATCACGTAGGAATACCTACAACAGAACCCAAAGCGGGAGAAAATTATGCCGAAGGAATGAAACTTCACTTGACAGATTTCTCCAAAAGTCCCAATACTATTGAGTGGTTGCGATTTGACAAAGATTCGTGGATGCATCCGCTTATTCAAACAAAAACGCATATTGCTTATACTGTCGATAACCTTGAAGAAGAGATGAAAGGAAAGCCTGTATTATTACCTCCTACGGACTTGGGAGACGGTACGTGGATTGCCTTTATCGAAGAAGAAGGTATTGCAATTGAACTGATGTGGAAAAAATCATAAACTATTAAATTATTACGCACAATGAAGACTAAATTTATTAACCAACCCGAAAACATTACTGCCGAACTTTTAGAAGGTTATACTATGGCTTTTAAAGATACTGTAAAATTGGCAGCAGAAAATATTGTAGTACGGAAACAACCAAAAAGTAAAGATAAAGTAGCCATTATTGCTTTCGGTGGTTCCGGACATGAGCCCGCCATCAGTGGATTTGTAGGTGAAGGGATGCTCGACTGCTCTGTGGTCGGAGATATTTTTGCCGCTCCGGGAGCACAACGGCTTTTCCAAGGAATACAATTATTTCAACGTGATGCAGGAATATTGTTGCTTGTGCTTAATCACTCCGGGGATGTGATGAGTGGAAATATGGCAATGCAGTTAGCACAACGTACCAACATAAAAATAAAATCTATTTTATCTCATGACGATATTTCTGCCGGTTTAGATACAGAAGATAAAGACAGACGAGGTTTAGCCGGTGCTATAGCATTATATAAAGTATTAGGTGCTGCTGCAGAAGAAGGTAAATCTTTAGACGAATTAGTAGAAATCGGCGAACGATTAAATAAAAATATTGCGACATTGGCCGTCGCCATGCGAAGCTGTACACATCCACAAAATGGTGCTACACTTACTCAACTACCTGAAGGAATGATGGAAATTGGCATGGGACAACACGGTGAAGCAGGGCAAGGTGGTGTACAGCCTTTAGAGTCTGCTGATGCTACGGCTAAAACAATGGTAGAACTTTTGATGAAAAAACTATCGGTAAAAGCAGGAGATAAAGTGTTGTTATACATTAATGGTGTAGGGTCGTCAACCTTGATGGAGCAATTGATTATCTATCGCGGTGCGGCTAAAGTAGTAGAACAAGCAGGTATTGAAATTGTGGACGGGTATGCCGGAGAATTATTGACTGTACAAGAGCAAGCCGGATTTCAAATGATTCTTGCCAAGTTAGATAATGACCATATTCAATACTTGAAAAATCATAAAGCCAATTCACCTTACTGGAAAAATACAGGGAAATAAGTATAAGTGATGAGAGATGACTTGAAATACATTTTCTGTAAATGAAAGTCTGAAATCATAGACTTTGTCGTAACGAAAATGTGTTAGACAGACCTCAGATAGGACTTCCCTGCAGGTGGAAAGTCAGATTTAGACCCTGAATAGGACTTTATCGTAAAAGGTTGGATGTCTTTTCAATTTATCACTTATATACTCAAAAAGAATTGGTTTGCGAAAAATGTGTCGAAAACCTTAGTCGGCGTTGTAGAAATACTATGATTACTGGAAAATTTTCGTAAACCATTTTCCGTTCAGTATCAAATATATTTTACTAACCATTAATCACAATTTATGAAAATCGGTATCCCCAAAGAAATCAAAAACAATGAAAATCGAGTTTCCATAACTCCTGCGGGTGTTATGGAATTTGTCAAAAACGGTCATCAGGTATTTATACAGCATACAGCCGGAATGGGTAGCGGGGTATCTGACCAAGATTATATTGCAGCCGGAGCCATCATACTGCCAACCATTGAAGATATTTACTCTACCGCCGATATGATTATTAAAGTGAAAGAGCCAATTGAATCGGAATATTCACTTATCAAAAAAAATCAACTTATATTTACCTACTTTCATTTTGCCTCTTGCGAAGCATTGACACATGCCATGATTAAGCAAGAGGCTGTATGTTTAGCCTATGAAACGGTAGAAAATCCTCACGGTAGCCTGCCATTACTTATTCCTATGTCAGAAGTTGCAGGACGTATGTCAATCCAGGAAGGAGCAAAATATCTTGAGAAACCTGTTGGGGGAAGAGGAATTTTATTGGGTGGCGTACCCGGTGTAAAACCCGCAAAAGTACTTGTACTGGGTGGCGGAATTGTAGGAACTCAGGCGGCAAAAATGGCGGCAGGACTTGGTGCAGATGTTACTATTATGGATATTTCTCTTCCGCGTCTTCGCCAACTTGATGATATTTTGCCCGCAAATGTAAAAACAATGATGTCTAACGAATATAACATTCGGGAGGAGTTACAAGATGCCGACCTTATTGTCGGAGCGGTACTCATTCCCGGAGCCAAAGCCCCAAAATTGATTAAAAGAGAAATGCTTTCCACAATGAAAGCGGGTGCTGTTATTGTTGATGTGGCAGTAGACCAGGGAGGTTGTATTGAAACCTGTAAAGCAACAACACATGCCAACCCGACATTTGTTGTAGATGGTGTAGTACATTATTGTGTTGCCAATATGCCCGGAGCAGTACCTTTTACTTCAACCATTGCCTTAACCAATGCCACATTACCTTATGGTCTCACCCTTGCTAACAAAGGTTGGAAAAAGGCTTGTCAAGAAAATCGAGGATTGGCTTTAGGTCTTAATGTGATCAACGGAAAGGTTGTTTACAAGGGTGTGTCAGAAGCATTCCAATTACCTTATACTCCTGTAGAAGAGTTTTTAAAGTAATATTCTGTTCTCCTCCGTTACCTCAAGATTATAAAAAAGTCCGAAACTTACATTATATGGTAAATTTCGGACTTTTCCAGTATTAAACAATAGTCCCTACCACATAGTCCAAACACTTTTACGTCCAAACATAAATTTAACCCTTACTCCGGCCTGCCAAGGAGATAGTATAGCATACTTATTTCCCTTATCTTCAAACTCATGTCCGTTTACATTCAATGCAGAACCGATAGAAATTCCATAATCAAAAAATGCACCTATTGATAAGCCATACATTCTCACGTCCATAGGAAAAACATTAAATGCAAACTCCAATCCAGGAGTAATATATAAACCTAAAGACTGAATACTGTTTGAACGGGAATTTGCCATTGCGTCTCCGGGTGTTGTTACTTGTTCCTGATTATTGTAGATTGTAAAATTCACCTCATCAAAGGTTGCTCCTATTTTTGGCAAAAGAAAAAATCTTTGTTTAAACAGGGGAATTTGATAATCAATAAAAAAATAATTTGTATTGTGTCCAAAAGACATACTGTTATAATCTACTCTCTCATTGGAAGGTGCCCACGCAGTATAATAACTAAATCCCAAGTTAATACCCACGCCATAAAACCGTAAAGCGGTACCAAATTCACCACCTGTAGCAATATGATTGGTTAAATTGGTAGTTCCCAATATAGTATTGAGCTTTGAAAAGTTTTCATACCGGATGGGAATTCCTGTATAAAATTCCCAACTAAGATTTGATATCTGATACTTCGGAGTATCCTCTTGTGCTATAAGTAAATTCTGAACAAAAAAAAGTAAGAATATCGAAAATATTAATTTTTTCATAAGTATCTAATTATTAGTTTAAAATTTGAATCGGAAATGTTCCGCTATTCCCAATAGATAGGGAAATGTCTGTTTCTTAATTGTTATTTTATTGCAAATAAATCAATAAGAGTAGATGTCTAAAGCATTAATAACAGGTGTTGACTATATTTACTACGGCATAGGCGGTACATCCTATAATTACGCCTGCTTGTGCATATATTCCAGATGCTCCATTGTAAATAGGCTTACAAATTTGAACGGTAGAAATTATGGCTTTTGTCCAGCATACAAGTTTTTTCCATAGTTTAGAAAACCAGCCTTTCGTAACGGTTTGAGTATTGTTTGTATCTAAAATTGTATTCACAATACCTTGCATTTGACGTTGAGTTTCAAATCTTATCAATAAAATATTCTTTTCATCTATTGATAATTTACTGTCATTTTGAATTTTTTCCTCTAATTCTAAATATTTTTCGTTCATTAAAGCAGTTATTTCATCTACCGGTAAATCTTCCGGAGTTGAATCAAAAAACTCGTCTCCAAATAGTGTATTTCCAAAATATTCAAAGTAACTTTCTGCGTAATCACTGAGTGAAATCGTTGAATCAGCAGTAACACTTTTGGGACGAATGGCATTATATTGATTCGCTACATTTGTCTGGTTTAAATCAATATAATACTTTGTTTTTAATATCTCTTGGGCATCTAAGTTTAACAAGTCAACATCAATTTTTCCAATAGATCGGGTGCGTTGTTGTGTCTGCTTGTTAAGTGCTTCTTGATATGATTGTACAACCAATTCCAATGTATCTTGAAATGATTGCTTATGAATAATAAAATCTTCTTTTATAGTATTCAAATTTTCTGCAATGTCGCTTTTATTCTGACATGAAGTATTAAACATTAAAATAGAAAATAGAAGAATACAAATTGATGTAAATGTATGTAAATTGATTTTACGATTAATTGATTTCATATTATTATTTATTTTATGTTTTTAAATATTTTTAACTTGAAGGATTACTTTATACCTACTCTTATTGAGATAATAATTTTGCTTTATTGATTATGTCAAAGAACTAAAAATTAACCTACAATGTACTTGTATTTAACAGTAAAAATAGGTTGGATAGTAACAAACTCTCTAAATAAATGGGAAGTTATACTGCAAATATAGTTATTTTAAATATATAAATATCTATAAAACACAATTAGTGTTAATTGTTTTATTTGGAAATAGCAGAAAATGTGATAGAAAATAGATAAACTTTTGTTAAGTTTATCTATAAACCGATAGTATCTTAGCAAAAGATTGAGAAATAAAGATTGGGAAAATCAAGACCCAATCAACAGGAAATATAAAATTTAGATGGGATTCTGAAATAAAGATTCGATGGAAAATAGTATGGGCTAACTTATCCATTGGTTGGGAAAAAGCGTAGGTTTTGCTTTCCTTACATTTTGAACTATCTTTGTGGTTGTGAATTTATAGATTCGTTACTTTTATAAAAAATAATATTATGGCAACCATCACATTAGAATATGACCAACAGAAAAAAGGAGTTACTGAACTTTTGGACAGTCTGTTAAAAATGGGGATTTTTAAGGTGAAAAATATAGAGGATGATCCCGAATACAATCCTGAATTTGTAAAAATGATTAAAGATTCTCACAAAGAAGAATCTATACTAACATTATCTTCAAAAGAAGAGATAAGAGAATTTTTGGCGATATGAGTTATGTTCTCGATATCAAACCATTGGTATATAAACAAATTGCTGAATTTAAAAAATGTGGGCAAAAGCAATTGCTATCCAAAATTACTGTTCTTTTTGACGAATTACTTGAACATCCGGAAATAGGTACTGGTAAACCAAAGCAACTCTCAGGTAATTTATCGGGTTACTGGTCAAGACGCATAAGTCAAGAGCATCGATTGATATACTCAATTGACAATCACAGAGTAATTATAGAAGTTATTAGTGTCAAAGGACATTATTTTGACAGGTAAACTTTCCTTGTTCTTTCCCAATGTGTTACGTTGAGTTTTTACTGATACTGACTGCGTTGTAAGGTAAAATGAATATGGTAGATTCTTACCTCGTTGATGGACGTTCAATGCTATTTTTTATTATACTGGTTCATCGTACGTTCTATTCCGGCAATAACAAAACTTTTGACAGCATCAATCATCACAGTTTGCAGTGCAGGTAATTCTTTTTCCTCTTCCGGTGTCCACTTTCCGAGTACGTAATTTACCTGTTTCCCTTCTGTAAATGTACTTCCAATTCCAAATCTTAACCTGCAATAAGCGGAAGTTGTCAGTACGGCTTCTATATCTTTTAATCCGTTATGTCCGCCGGCACTTCCGTTATTGCGTATTCTTATTTTTCCGAAAGGTAATGCCAAATCGTCAACAATGACTAACAGGTTTTCACGTGCAATTTTTTGCATCTGTAGCCAATAGTTGACAGCCTTACCACTTAAATTCATGTAAGTTGAGGGCTTTATCAGCGTTAGTTTGTGTCCCCTGAATTTTATTTCGGCTACTTCTGCAAGCCTGTCTGTCCGAAAAGTAAAATTTTCTGACCTTGCCCAAAAGTCAAGCACCGAAAATCCGATGTTGTGCCGAGTATTTTCATACTCGGTTCCGATATTTCCTAATCCGCAAATTAAATAGTTCATGTATTGAAGTGTGAATGGTGAAGTGTGAATGGTGAATATTTTTTTACAGCCATTGGTAGAATGTCTTTTCATTCATCATTCACAATTCACAATTCATCATTAATTTTAAATGTGTAACAAAATCGAGAATCCGAATTGAAATGGTTTGCCGTCCTGTACGAACTTATTTCCCAAACTTTCAATATAAAATGTGTGGTATTTTGTTTGTGTAAGATTTTTTCCCCACAAACCTACGGAAAATATGTTGTGGTTATACCAGATTTGGGCATTGAGTAGTCCGTAAAAAGGTTGTAAAACTGTATTGTCTTCTGTCCAAAAAATATCGCTTAACATATTATATTGGATAGAAAACTTAAGAGATTCTATCCAAACCCGATTAAAAGGTAATGTATAATCTCCTCTGACTGAGATGGTGTGCATGGGTACAAAAGGAATATAGTTTCCTTTGTAATTTCGGTACTCTCTGTCCGTAGTTTTTTTACCGTTGTCATGTTTGGTAAAAATGGCATGTGTAAATCCGTAGTTTGCCGACAACCATAAGTTTTTCAGGGGAGTTCCGCTTAAAACACATTCTATGCCTTGACTTTGGGCTTTGGCGCTGTTGAGGGTCATTCGTCCTAAACCACTGGGAGCAAAGACAGAAACTTGTTTGTCTGTAGATAAAATAAAGAAGTAGGTTAAATCTAAAAAGAGTTTTTGGGCTATTAACTCCGAACGCGTACCGACTTCAAAATTCCATGAGTATTCAGGTTTATAGACAATTTGCTGCTGTAAAGAAGTAGTATCTATAATTCCAACCGTTGATTGTCCTGCCTGTTCCATAGCATCGGCTTGCACTCTTTGCTGTACAATATCTCCAAACCGTTGAATATTAAAACCTCCGGAACTGTATCCGCGAGATATACTTCCAAAGAGAAAGCAACGTTTATCGGGAATATAATTTAAGGCTAATTTGGGGAGTATGGGAAAAAAAGTAGTAGGTTCACTGCCCATTACAGTCGTTGTTCCGGTAACAGAAGATTCGCTGCCGCCTTCCAAACTGGGATAAGCCGGGTAAGTTTTTATCTGTAAACTCATGGCTGAATTACTGTCGTAAGTAAGTTTGGCTTGTTCATAGTCAACCCTGATTCCTAAGGTTGCCGACAAATTATCAATAAAAAGATTATTGTAGGTTGATTGGTGATAGGCAGCCAATCCGTAAGTTTGGGTATTGTATCTGCCCGGAACGGACATAATAGAGTCTGTAATTTTCATCTGTAACCCGGGAAAAGGACTCATGGTCTTCTCCAAGTTCCGTAAGAAGTCGTCCTTAAAGTCAACTAACGAGTGGGTTAGCAAATCTTGATAAAATCCCATCAGCCCGAAAGTATATTGATAATTTCCCGACAAACTACTTTTTATCAAAAACTCTTGCGTTATGCCATGTTGGTACTGGATTTGTGTTAATGTAAAACTTGATGCTGCGGTATAATCCTGGTCCATCACCATTTTGTCTCCAAAATATTGATAACCCGTAGCACTGGATAAAACAAACTTTGGATTTTTATATTCAAGATACAGGCTGTTATTGATTACATCGCGATTGTAATAACTTGGGTCATTGTAGTTGACATTTTTTGCATCTATTTTACGGTAAGGGAATCCTCCCTGTTCGCTGATTTGTCCGTTGACCGTAAAATCAAGTTTCAGGTCAGGAATAATATACCATGTAAATTTAAGCCGCGCGTTGTAAGCATTCAAAAAATCCATGCTTTTTGACGTTGTAGTATCGTAATCATTTTTAAAAAAACCGTCTGCCTGCTCAAAGCCGCCACCAATACTCAAAGCCAATTTATTCTTATAACTGTGAGAAAGTGTAATGTTTCCTCTAAAATCGTTATATGTTCCATAACTGATTTGTGCTTGCAGCCCTTTGTTTTTAAACGGAGAAACGGTCGTAATATTAATAAGTCCGCCCAAAGTATTTCTGCCGTATAGTGTACCTTGAGGACCTCTTAATACTTCAATACGTTCAATATTGAGAAGTTCAAGGTCAAAACTGCTTTTATCTAACAGGGGTACATTGTCTAAATAAATTCCTACCGAAGGATTATTAATGCGCGAACCCAATCCTCTGATATAAATAGAAGAAGTAATCCGAGTGCCATAATCGGGCATATAGAAATTGGGTAAATAAGCGGTTAAATCTTTGAGCGACGTAACGCCAAGTTGTTCTATTTGCTGTGCTTTCAGATAGGAGATTGATGAAGGGTAGTGTAATAAATTACGGGTTTCTTTGGTTAAAGAAACTACCGTTACATCATCAATGTCATATATTTTTGACGTATCTTTTTGTGCTTGACTGTTGTAAGAAATCGTAGTAAGGTAAAATAAAAAGGGTAAACAATGATAGAATTTCAAGAGATATGTTGTTTTAATGTTTTATAAATAATGCACATCAGAAATTGGCTGCAATTTCTTTTGAGTATAACTTGTTTAGCATAAAGCAATATATTGACAATATGGCTGCAAAGTTAATGAAAAATTATACTGAATAAGGAATGGTTTACGAAAATTTTGCGGTAGTGAAGGTAGAGACCGTTACGTGCAACATCTCGGCGAAGAACGACTGCAATGTTTTCAGACTATTTGAGTCTTAAATGTTGTGTACAATACCTCTACCTCTATCGGTTAATTTTTTTGCAACCGGTTGCCGATAAAATCCTTACTTGAGTTAAAATATAATGTATTTAATGTCCGAAGGAATTATTAACAATTGCAAGTGAATTTTCGACCGGTCGCAGATAAATTTCTCACCGGTGAGAAATTTATTTCTGACCGGTCGCAGATAAACTTCCGACCGGTCAGAAATTTATCTGCGACCGGTCGAAAGTTTACCTGCGACCGGATACCTTTTTTATCTCAAACTTGGTATGCTGAAATTTTAAAGAAAAACTCACCAAACAAACTGTGTCTGGTGAGTTTTCTGTTGGTATCTAATGCCCGTTTTCACAGTGTGTTTACCGCGTGGCTTTCAATGCGTCATCTAAGTTGATACTTAGCGCTTGCGCAACTCCTTTGCCATACGCCGGGTCGGCTTTGTAACAGTTACGAATGTGTCTTTGCTTGATAAACAATTCGGCATCTCCCATAGCACGGGCAGTATTTTCAAACAAACGCTGCTGTTCGTCTGCCTTCATTAATCTGAAAAGGTCGCCGGCCTGTGTGTAATAATCGTCGTCATATTCACGCTCGTTGTAGTTATAAACATCCCCTTTAGAAGCTAATGGCGGTTCTTTTTTCTCCGGAGAGTCTTGCCATTCTCCATAACTGTTGGGTTCATATCCTTTTGTTGCTCCGTAGTTGTCGTCTGTACGCATGGCTCCGTCTCTGTGGTAAGCATGAAACGGACAGCGGGCAGCATTGACGGGAATTAAATGGTGGTTAACTCCTAAGCGGTAACGCTGTGCATCGCCATAAGAAAAAAGCCTTCCTTGTAACATTTTGTCGGGTGAAAATCCGATTCCTTCGACTACATTCATCGGATTAAAAGCGGCTTGTTCTACCTCTGCAAAATAATTTTCAGGGTTACGGTTTAACTCCAAAATTCCTACATCAATGAGCGGAAATTCTTTATGCGACCATACTTTTGTCAAGTCAAAAGGATTGATTCTGTAATTGTCGGCCTCACTTTCTGTCATTACCTGAATTTGAAATTTCCATTGAGGATACTTTTTTTGCTCAATGGCCTCAAATAAATCTCGCTGATGCGATTCTCTGTCTTTAGCCACAATGGCTTCTGCTTCTGCATCGGTGAGGTTTTTAATTCCCTGTAGGGTTTTAAGATGAAACTTTACCCAGATTCTTTCATTTTTAGCATTCAAAAAACTGTAAGTATGACTGCCAAAACCGTGCATGTGCCTGTAAGAATAAGGAATACCTCTGTCGCTCATGGTAATGGTTACCTGATGTAATGCTTCCGGCAACAATGTCCAAAAATCCCAGTTGTTGTTTGCACTGCGAAGATTAGTTTTGGGGTCGCGCTTGACCGCGTGATTGAGGTCAGGAAACTTTAGCGGGTCGCGTAAAAAGAATACGGGTGTATTGTTTCCTACCAAGTCCCAATTTCCTTCTTCGGTATAAAACTTGATAGCAAATCCGCGTATATCTCTTTCTGCATCTGCGGCTCCACGTTCACCGGCGACGGTCGAAAATCTGACAAAAAGTTCTGTTTTTTTTCCAACTTTACTGAAAATGGCAGCACGGGTATATTTTGTAATATCATGGGTTACGGTAAACGTACCGTAAGCACCCGAACCTTTTGCGTGCATACGTCTTTCCGGAATTACTTCACGGTCAAAGTGTGCTAACTTCTCCAAAAACCACGGGTCTTGTACCACCATGGGTCCGCGAACTCCTGCGGTTTGAACATTCTGGTTGTCGGCTATCGGACGACCATTGTTAGAGGTTAATTTTTTCTTTTCCATATATTATTCGTATTAAAGTTGATTAAAACGGATATTTCCTTTTAGGATTACGGGGAAACCAACCTTTCTTTACGCGCTCTTGCTGCTCAAAAACTTCTTTAATTGTCCAAAAAGAAGAGAATGCAAATACACCCAGAATGGCAGAGCAAAAAGTATTTTTAATCATTATTGAAGCAATGACACCTATCACTCCCAAAAGCAGAAATATCCACCAACACTTTACCCCCCAATAATATTCTGCTTTGACTACCACAGGATGAAATAACCCAATAATAAGAAAGGTGGCTAATCCTATTCCTAATCCTTCAAGCATCGAAATATCCATCCTCTTTATTTTTTCTTGGCAGGTTGAATCGGCATGGCTACCACATCTTTGGGCATGGCTTTTTCTACCTCTTCACGGCTCACTCCAAGTACTTGCGATAACTTCATTCCCAAACTGCTGTCTGCCAAATAAAAATAACCTACCATAATGGCTTTTGTTTCTTTATCGGTTACCTGTCCTAAATCTGCTACTAAGTTTTTCAGTAGATTGGCTTGGTTTTTAGCATCTAACGTTCTGTAAAATTCCCCGGCTTGTTGGAAATTATTGGGCTTACTGATTTTAGCCTGTGTTATGGAAACGTCTCCGTAACGTGCAGGAGTAGGTTTTACTGACGGAGTTTCAGGGCGGTCTTCAATGGCAGAGGGCTGATAGTTTACATTACTTGTTGCACCTTTACGGCTCATTGTGCCATTTTGATTGTTAGAGTTTACTTTTACAATCGGTGCATTGACCGGTAGTTGTTGGAAATTGGCTCCAATGCGGTAACGCTGTGTGTCATAATAAGAGAATAAGCGTCCCTGTAAAAGTTTATCTTCAGAAGGTTCGATACCGGGCACTAATGTTGCCGGAGAAAATGCTACCTGTTCTGTATATTCAAAGAAGTTATCAGGAATTTTATTAAGCGTCATTGTTCCAATCACTTGAGATGGCGCATCTTTTTCATTCCAAATTTTTGTAGCATCTAATGGATTGTAGTCTAACTTTGCAAAGTCTGAGGCTTTCATCATTTGCACTTGTAAATCCCATTGAGGATAGTTTCCTTTATTAATGTTGTCATACAAATCTACGGTTGCATGTTGAAAATCTTTACCTTGCATTTGTTCTGCTTCTTCTAAAGACAAATTGCGTTCACCTTGTTTACTTACCCAAGTGTATTTTACGTAAGTAACCTCACCTTTGTCGTTTACCCATTTAAAAGCATGTACTCCTGAACCGTTCATCTCGCGATAGTTGGCTGGAATACCGAAGTCTGAATAAAGACGTACCATCATGTGTGTACATTCCGGAATGTGTCTGAAAAAGTCAAAGACACGTTTAGGGTCTTGTTTGTTATATACCGGCGAAGGTTTGAATGCGTGTACCATGTCAGGAAATTTCATGGCATCGCGAATGAAAAACACAGGTAAGTTGTTACCTACAAGGTCGTAGTTTCCTTCTTCGGTATAAAACTTAGTGGCAAAACCTCTGGGGTCTCTTAAGGTTTCAGGAGAACCTGCAGGATGTACAACGGTTGAGAAACGTACAAATACGGGAGTTTTTTTACCTACGCCGCTAAAAAGTTTTGCTTTAGTGTACCCCGACATATCTTTAGATAATACAAATTCGCCGGCAGCTCCGGCACCTCTGGCATGAACTACACGCTCCGGAACGCGCTCACGGTCAAAGGCTGCTAATTTTTCAAACAAATGAATGTCTTGTAAAACTACAGGACCTTCATTGCCTACGGTTAATGAGTTTTGGTTGTCTCCGACAAGATTACCGGAGTTGTTCGTCAATGGTTTTTGAGCAAAACCGACAGTTCCTATGATAGAAACTAAGATTAAAAATAAATAATTCTTCTTCATGATGATATTCTTTTGAAAGTGAATAAATAATAACTTGTACAAAAGTAGAGGAAAAGAAAGTTGGCAGCAAACGATTTTTTCTATCTTTGTATTGATAAAATCTATATCAATAGTTTGCCGTACAAAAATTATCTATAATTCCTATTTTTTTATACCTTTAAAGCCCTTACTCCATGACTTTACAACAATTACAATACATTGTCAGTTTAGAAAAACACAAACAATTTTTTATTGCGGCAGAAGAATGCGGAGTTACCCAGCCTACCATCAGCGCCATGATACAAAAATTGGAAGAAGAGTTAGACATTAAACTCTTTGACCGCAGTAAGCAGCCCATAGCACCCACCCCGCTGGGAGAAAAAGTAATTACACAGGCGCGTATTATTTTACAGCAGACAGAACAACTCAAAGAGTTAATTATTGAAGAAAAGTCAAGTTTGAAAGGCGAATTGCAGTTAGGAATCATTCCTACCATAGCGCCCTATATTGTGCCCAACTTTATTATTGAGTTTAAAAAAAAATACAAGAATATTAAGTTATCGATTGAGGAAATGAAAACCTCTGAAATGATGCATAAACTTTCTACGGCTAAAATTGATATGGGAATTGTTGTTACGCCATTGCATCAACAGGACTTATTAGAAATACCTTTATTCTATGAACGTTTTGTGGCTTATGTATCTCCTTCAGATGAGTTATATCAAAAAGAAACATTGACGGCAGAAGAATTACCGCTGAAAAATCTTTGGTTATTACAGGAAGGACACTGCTTTCGTACGCAAGTTTTTAACCTCTGCGGAAATAAGGATTTATGCAATACGACTTATGAAGCCGGAAGTATAGATACACTCATCAAAATTATTGACCAAAGCGGAGGTTATACCATTATCCCCGAACTCCACATTAATAATCTCAGTACACAGCAACTACAGAACATCAGATATATCGAACCGCAAGGAGTACGCGAAGTATCGCTCATTATTCGTAATGATTTCATCAAAGAAAGGCTACTGAATGCGGTAGCTCAAATTGTCAAAGACATTATTCCTCCCAATATGGTCAATAAAAGACTCAAGAAGTTTGCCATTAAGATTTGACGGCAATATAATTGTTACTCACATGGAAGGATGTAGCAAGCCACAACAAATGTCAAAATCCTTTTTTGTGGCTTGCACAACCTGAGCAAATACTAAAATACTAAGGATTGATATTACTATTTATTGTTGAACTGAGAACTTATAAATACAACGGCTGATATATTTTTCTCCGGAATTCAGTACTACACTTGGCCAGTTCGGTTTATTGGGAGAGTCAGGATAATGCTGAGTTTCCAAACAGAATGCGGCACGCTGTTGATAACATATTTCTTTTTTACCTTTCAACGTTCCGTCTAAAAAGTTTCCCGTATATAGTTGTATGCCGGGTTCATTAGTAAATACTTCAAGGACAATCCCGCTGACAGGAGATACTGCTTTTGCAGCAACCTGCGACAGTTCTCCTTTGGTATTTAATACCCAATTATGGTCAAATCCATTCCCATTCTTGATCTGTTCATCATTCATATTGATATCTTTTGCTATGGGTTTCGAGTTTGTAAAATCCATGGGAGTACCGGATACCAAACGAATTTCTCCGGTAGTCATAAAGGTACTGTCAACGGGTGTAAAAGCATTGGCATTAATATATAAGTAATGGTCTGTAATATTATTTGTCGGATTACCGGAGAGGTTAAAATAACTGTGATTAGTCATGTTGATAATCGTTGTTTTATCGGTCTGAGCCTCATATTGAATATCAATAGCATTATCATCTCTTAAAAAAAAGCGCACCGTTGCTTCTACATTTCCCGGAAAATTCTCATCACCGTCAGGAGAGAATACGGTCATTTCTAAAGAAGTATCATCTATAGGTCTGACGTTAAAAATTTTGTATTGCCACCCGTTAGGGCCCCCATGCAAACAGTGACCAAAATTATTTTGTGGAAGTTGAATCTCTTGTCCGCTGCATGTAAATCTACCATTCTTGATTCTGTTGGCATAACGTCCTATGGTTGCTCCAAAGTCTGTAGGATAGGTGATGTAATCTTGAATCGAATCAAATCCAAGTACTACATCTTTCATATCACCATTTTTATCAGGAACCATTATTGAAACAATACGTGCACCAAAGTTTGTAATACAAACTTCCATACCGTTTTTGTTGGTAAGGAGATATAAAGCTGTTTGTTGACCGTTGATTTCTTTTTTGAAATTGTCGGCATGTAAACCCGACAGTGTCATTTCTTGTTTTACACTCTGGCAAGAACACAGTAGAATAATTACAAATACAAGTAATTGATTACGCATGGCTAATATATTTAAAATAGATATTCTTTATCAGTAGTTCAATCTGTGTTCTAATTCTATCTGATTTCAATCACCGGAAATTCGGTAATTCGCAAGGTTGTACACCCATAAGGAATTAGTGTAATAGTATCTTCGGGTACATCTTTTGTTCCCGGCCCATAAATCATTCGACTATATGGAAGTGCCCCAGCCATGTCGTTATATAATTTCCACGAAGGAATTTGCTTGGCCTTGGCTTCAATACGGATAGGGGCTTGTTCTAATGTCCAAGGATAATCAGATTTGACTTTCCTGTCATCAATAATTACCCTAAAATATTGGTCGAGATTTTTTGACTGCATATCTAACAATCCGTAATTCCATTTTGATTTCGGATATACTTCATAGTAAAACTTCCCATAAATACTACCCTGTTCCAACTCTTTCTTTTTCCACTCTTCTTCTATACGTAAAGCATAAACCAGCGGACCGCGTTTGACGGAGACTGAATTTTCATACCAGGTTTCCAACTCAATAGACATGGGTAATATTAATTCTACAATATCGCCGGTATTCCACTCCCTGTCAATAACGGCAATAGTATTGCCACTATATTGATCATAAACTTTGTCATTGATTTTAACCGATGCTTTTTTACACCAAGCGGGAATGCGTAAATGAAAAGGAAACCGTACTTTCTTTACTTGTTTATCTAAGATTGACAACTCAAATAATATTTTATCATCCATCGGATAGTACGTTTTTTCTACCATTTTGACCGATATTCCTTCGGCAACTAATGCATTGACTTCTGACGGGGAATAACTTAAAGCGGCTAAACCGTTGTCTGCGGTTGCATACCAGAGGTTTTGGGTAAACTTAGGCCAACCCTGATGTAAGTTTGAAGTACAGCAAGGATAGCCCGTCAGTAATCCGTAAAGCAAATCTGTTTCGCCATGATTAATATCAAAGTTTCGCAGGGCTTTGGTAATCATTACTTGATTGGGCTGTTGAAAATATTGACGACTCATAAAGTCGTCTGATATTTGGGTTGGCAAAGCATTAAATGCAAGGCGTTCCAGATGGTCTAAAAACTGCACCTCGCCGGTAATCTGACTCATTTCTTCCAGAGAAAACATCAGTTCTACCGTTGCGCACAATTCTGCTCCTTGTGTCGGATTATTTCCGTGCAGTGCCTCATCTCCGCCATACATTCCCTGCGGTTGTCCGTGGTATTTTCGAATATCGGCAAAAGCCTTTTTTACGACATCAATATATTGTTTGTCAGGTTCTTGTTGATAGTAAACAATCGGTTCTTTGATTCCTTGCGCAAGGCTGACACAGTGAATGGTATTAATACGGGTAAGGTCATCTCTGTTTTGAAACATATCAACGTAATTATAACTTTGTTGATGTAACAGTTTACCCAAATCTAACAAGAAAGATTCTCCTGTCAGATTATAGAGCCAGTAAACAATCTGTAAATTATCACAAGCACGATATTCTGCCCAGAATGTCCAATGTCCTAAGGGTTTCTGAGGAAGTGTCTGTAACTGATAATGAAAATATCGGGTCATAAAAGTAATGACTCTCGGGTCTTTGGTGGCAGAGTAATATTGCTTTAGTACTTTTAACATCACCATTCTGGGCCACCAGTCTTCGGAATTATTACGCTGTAGTCCTTTTTCCGGCAGATAGTTTTTTGCCGGGCCAAAAAAACCGTCTTCCCGCTGGCTTTGTAACGTCCACTCTATCCATGGCTTCACTTTTTGCTTCAATTGTTCATCATTCAGAATGTAGGCTAACGGTAACAGTCCGTCAATCCAATAAGGGCCTCTCTCCCACTGGTCACCGTCGCCGCCGAGCCAACCGTTACGCATTCCCATTACTTCAGGATACAGTTTATCTAACTGAGAACTCATTCCTTTACGTTGACGTTCAAGCATTTCTTTGAGCCACCCTTTGGGTTGAATTGTTCCTAAAGGCAGTTCCATATAAGGTTTCCTTTTCAAAGGAAATCTGTTGTTAATGTAATCTTTATCACAAGCAATACTGTTAGCGTAATTCATTATCGACAGTAGAAAGAGATATATCAATGTTTTCATTGGATTGTAGGTTTAATTGTTGATGTATTAGCGGCAACATTGCCGCACTGCATGCAGTAATATTGCTGTATGATTTATCGTTAATCATCAATTCTCAATTATGATAATCTATCCATACTTTCATCTTGCCTGCTTCTCGATTATCCCATGCGTAATAAGGAATAAATCGATAAACATCGCTGCCATCTGTCGCAGTAACCGTTACTATTCCTCCCAGCAGATTAGGGTCAAAAGCAGTAGTATAAACCGTAGATGATGACAATTTTGCTATATCATATTTTGGGTTATCTATCTCTTCCATACAATATACTAATGCTCCGCGTTGAATAGCCCGCTTGCCGACATTGGCTTTGACACGGGGATCAGAAGTAATTACTTCAACCGGCATTGCCATATCAAAAGTAATTTTGTCTCCGGCTTGCCACATACGTTCAATAACAATATACTGCTCATTTTCCGTACCATTGACTTCCGTACCATTGACTTTCAATATATATTTTTTACACCAGTCGGGACAACGCAATTTCACCGCAAATGTTTTTTCTTTCTCCGGATTTATACTCAATGTTATATTCCCTTCCCAAGGATAGTTTGTTTCCTGTTTGATATTGATTGCAGTACCTTTCAGTGTTATTGTTGTTTCGCTACCGATAAAAAGATTGACCCACAAAGCATCTTTAGAGGTAGCATAGACATAATTCCCTACTGATGGCAGAAAGCGTGAGATTTGACTCGGACAACAAGCTGTGCCATACCAAGGTTTACGATGATGTGTACCGGAAGACTCCAACGGATTGACGTAGAAAAACCTGTCGGCAGATAATGAAATACCTGCAAGTGCGCCGTTGTACATTGCTTTTTCTAAAACATTAACATACTTTCCCTCACCTTTCAACATATTCATTCTCTGATTCCAGAAAACCATCCCTACAGAAGCACAGGTTTCACAATAAGCTTCGGCATTGGGTAAATCATAATCTTCCGTAAATCCTTCATTTTTACGCGATGAACCAATACCTCCGGTAGCATACATTTTAGTATAAACAACATCATTCCACAAACGGTCTAAGGCGTTGATGTAAGAAGTATCCTTAATAATAGAGGCTAAATCTGCCATGCCTGTAAACATATACATTGCCCGCACTGCATGGCCGCTGATTTTTGACAATTGACTGACCGGCAACAAGTCTTGATAGTAATCTTTAGATTTCCAATCGCCAAGCCCGCGTCCTCGCTGCTCAAGTAACCAATGAGAAAGTTTGAGATAACGGTCATCTTCGGTCTGACGATAGAGTTTTACCAAAGCCAATTCTATTTCTTGATGTCCGGGTACCCAGTGGCGTTTACCCTCTCCGAAGGTGTTGTCAATATGGTCGGCAAACTTTATGGCTACATCTAACAATGTTCTTTTACCTGTAGCATTATAATAGGCTATGGCCGCTTCAATCAAATGACCGCAACAATACATTTCATGTTTATCCATATTTGTCCACCGGTCGTTGATATTTCCTAAGATAAAATAAGTCATCAGGTAGCCGTCTTCTTGTTGCGCAGCAGCAATCTTTGCAATAATCTCATCAAGTTTCTTTTCAAGTTGTGGGTTCGGATAATTCATCAAAGAATATGAACAGCCTTCAATCATCTTATACAGGTCAGAGTCATCATACACCAACCCTTTAAACTCTCCGGACTCTAACTTACCGGCAATCGCAAAGTTTTTAATCCGTTGGGTTTCATGTTCGCACTGGTGAATACAGGCAGGCAAAGTAACTTCTGCATGTTGGGTAATGCGCGGCAACCAGAAGTTATCAGTAATCTTTACTTGCGAAAAGTTGACGGGATTGTTTTGTTGGAAGTCGGTACTATTTTGTTGGCAACTCAGGGCTATTATCAGAAAGGGTACCAGGATCTTTATTGTCTTCATATATATTTATAGATTAATGTGAATGCAAGAGTGCTTCGCAGATTTAAAACAGGATGCAAAGTAATGAGTTTGGACTGAATGGAAAGGATAATAATGTCTCATAAAACCATAAAATATTATCAATTGACAAGTTATTATTTACGAGTCAGGGGAAACTCTGTAATCCTTAAAGTTGTACAGCCGTAGGGAATGAGAACAATATCCTCTTCGGGTGCGGTGTTGATTTGATATTGCGTACTGTAGGGTAACGGTCCTGCAGAACCGTTATATTGTTGCCATTCATCCATCCGCTTTCCTTTAGCGTGTATCTCTATGGGTGCATTCTCTATATTCCATGGATAACCTTTTACGACTTTCTTTATCACCCGAAAGGTTGAGTCTAAATACTCCGGCTTTATATCTTCTTCTTTTAAACAATAATTCCATGCAGAAGTCGGATGAACTTCATAATACCAGTTGCCGTAACGCTCTCCAAACTTACGGTCATCGTTAACCTTATTCCACCTTTCACCAATCTTTAAAGCATAAACTAACGGGCCGCGCTCTATGACGGCAGATTTTTCATACCAGCGTGAAACAGAAGTACTCATGGGTAACAATAGTTCTGCAACATCTCCCGTTTTCCATTCTCTGTAAACCTTGACCGTTGAACCGGCTGCGGCCTTCTGCCATATTTTTCCGTTAATCATCACTGCAGCGTCCGTACACCAGCCTGGAATCCGAAGATGAAGCGGAAAACTTACTGACTTGACTTTAGAACTCAGCAAAACCACGTTAAACCGGATAGATTCCTCAAAAGGATAGTTTGTCTCTTCTGTAATCTTAACGTCAATACCCGTAGCGACCTTAGCTGTAACTTCAGAGGGTGAATAATAAAGTGCGGCAAGTCCTCTGTCTTCCGAAGCAAGCCAGAGATTACGGGTAAACTTAGGCCAGCCCTGGTGAAGATTAGAAGTACAGCAAGGGTAGCCCGTAAGGAGTCCGAATAACTGGTCTGTACCATTATAGCAAGTTACAAAGTTACGGTCTCGACGCGAAACCTCTATCTGATTGAGTTGCTGGTAATATTGTCGAGCATCAAAATCATCAGTAATCTGAGTCGGTAAGGCATTAAAAGTAATCTTTTCAAGCAGGTCTGCCCAGTCTGTTCTACCGGTAATCTCTATCATCTTTTCTAATGAGAACATCATCTCTACTGTCGTACAGAGTTCCGAACCCTGTGTCGGGTTGCCGGTATGGAGTAATTCATCACCACCAAACAGCCCGATAGGCCAGCCGTGTGTACGCATTAAATCTGCATATCCTTGCTCTACGGCTTCAATGTGTTGAACATCTTTGGTTGCCTGATAGCGGATAATGGGCTGCTTCATTGCCTGTCCCAAATTAACACAGTGAACACTGAAAAGGCTGGAAAGAGTAACTCTGTCTCTAAACTTACTGCTCCAATCTGTGGTTTGTTTTGTGATTACATTTCCTAAGTCTAACAAGAAAGCATCTCCTGTAATGTTATAAAGCCAATAGACGACCATCAAGTTATCTCCGCCGCGCTCTCGTCCCCAGAATGTCCAATGGTCTAAGGGAGTTTTCTCTAAGGTTGCTAACTGGTATTTAAAGTACCGGGTCATGAAAGGAATCACACGAGAGTCTGCCGTAGCATCAAAGTATTGCTGCATAAATTTTAATACAACCATCTTAGGCCACCAGTCACGGGCATTGTTTCTCTGTAATCCTGATTCTGCTTTACGATCTTGGTAAGGTCCAAAATAACCGTCGGGTTGCTGACTTTGTAAAGTCCACTCTACCCACTGCTGTACTTTATGCTTTAACCTTTGATTATTCATAATATATGCTAGCGGTAGCAGTCCGTCAATCCAGTAAGGGCCGCGTTCCCATACATCTCCGTCTCCACCCAGCCAGCCGTTACGCTCACCCATTACCTTTTCATACAGAGAATCCAGATTGCCGGTCATTCCTTTTTGCATTCGTTGTAACTGCTCTTTGAGCCACCCCTGCGGACGTACTGCTCCCAAGGGTAATTCCATGTAAGGTTTTTGTAAAAGCGGAGGTCGGTTGTTGAGGTAAAGATCGGTTGGGGTTTGACTATATGCAGAAAGGTACAGAACAGTACTGCATATCAAACATAGCATGTGAAACTTGTTGTTCATATCTTTTTATTATTAAGGGACTCTCTATCTTTTGTTCTGCGGGGTGTTGCACATAACATCCGCCTCTGGTAGAATGTATTTCACTAACCACTAATCACTAACCGTTGCTGTACGTACTTATCCTTAGATTTATCCAACACTATATCTACCTTATAGACATGGTTCTCTTTCTTGAAGATACTCTTTACTCCTTCAATGTGTTTATAACCCTGAGGTAAGTAAAGGTCTAAAGATACTTGACTTCCTGAATTCCCTTCTACCCATACTTCCAACATATTATCAACCAACCTTTGTTCTAATATACGAATACCTTGTGATGTATCTCCGGGTTGTGCAGAGCGGTAAGCCGGAAGGGCTGTCATGCCTTCCTGTCGAAAGATTTCGACTACGGTGCTTGCCGTAACTAAAATATCTATTGACAGGGTAGTGTATTCAGGAGCATTCTGCAAGGCAAACTTTACTTCTTTCCCGTTTGCCAATACTTTATTAATGGTTGTACCCAAAGGGAAAGTTGGAGTGAAGGTTATGTTTAGAGGCTTGTCCGAAATGAATGAATATACTGTTTTATCCTTTTGTCTAACCATATTGAAGGTGAGCGATGTATTCTTCATTCTAAGGTTCTTAACCTCTACAGTATTCCAATGAAAAGGTACTCTGGGAGCAAGGGTTATTCTGTTGTCTAAAGCATCAGGGACAAATCCGAGCAGCCCTTCAACAACAGGTTGAATTACCATTGTTTCCGACCAGCATTGGTGAAGCGTTACACCGGAAGGTTTGTAGAGCTGTCCGTGAATAACTTCCGGTACTCTGCCAAAGGCAATACTTCTATAGTTCAACAGATTTGCCATGATGTGCGAAAAGCCCTGATGATAGCGTCCTACTTTATACTCTGCCAATGCTGTCCAGCCTGTAAAGAGAGGCCAAACACTACCAAAGTGGTAAGAGGCAGGATTAAATACAGGGTGTGTATCATCAATCATCCGTACTCCCCAGTCTGTAGAATATCGGGCAGAAGCAAACTGTTTGACCATACGTAAAGATTTGTCTTGCTCGGTTACACCCATATATACCGGTACGGTGGTTAATATAATACACTGGTCTGTATAAGTACCGTCTTTGTATTTCCCGTAGTTAAAGTATCCTTTGTCATTCCAAAAGCCTTGATTAATGATATTATATACAGTCTCTGCCTCTGATGAGTATTTGTTTTGGTTGATTGTGTCTCCTGTTACTGTTGCTAAGTATGCTGCATCTCTGAGGGCTGCATTCCATAACCCTGCCAAATAAAATTCAGTGTCAGACCCATATAACTTACCTCCTTCCAACCAACCGTGTCCTACATTGGTAATCTCAATGAGCCGGTCGCCGTCAGTATCTGTAGCATAGCAATACTCCATAGCCTTATTAACGGCCTTCATGTTCTTTCTTATAAAGCCAATATCTCCGCTTCCTTTTAAGTATCGAGCCATTAGGGTAACAAAAAGAGGAGTAGCATCAGAAGCGTCAAAATGGACAGAGCCGCTTGTTGTTAGTTCGTGATAGATTTTGCCGTCTATTTGCTGATACTTTATCAATGTTTCCAGCACTTTCTTTACGGTTACAAAATCTCCTATCCCTGTAAAAGCCAATGCCGACCAGACAGCATCACGACCAAAATACCAAGCATACCCGGGTCTTCCGCTAACTTGATGTGCTCCTCCCCAACCTTTGCGTGAAGATGAATAACCTGCCATTAATGATGTACCGATACCCGGTGTTTCTGCCAAAAACTGAATAGAACTGAGTAAAGCCCAGCGGAATCCTTCATTAAATATGGTATCGGGAGTAGTTATCATAAGGTGATTAGACAAGTAGTCTTTATAATACTTTGCACTTGTATTGAAGACCTGTAGGGGTTCTTTAGTTGCTGCGCTATAGTCGGTAACCATCTTATCAACTCCTTCATTGCCGGCCACCATAAAGATGTCGAGTGCGCGGTGCTGAGTTACATCATAAGCAATAGCAGAGGCTACCTGTAACTTGTCAGTAGAAATACCTTCAGGCGTTGTAAGGTTGCGGTAATTAAAACCGTCGAATCTTCCTGTAACTAATAACTGTCCGGGTAAGTTTCCGCCAATAGCAGCAGCAAACTCTTTGTTATTGTCATAAACCACAAAAGCATTTATCTCCGGCGACCAGTGGTAATAGAGAGAACCTAAAGCGTATTGGTCGTAAGGCCACATTAACCTTAGATTACTCTTACTCTCTGTCAATATTCGCCGTATTTTATCTCCCGTCCATTCGTAGTGTATTACTACTACCGGCTTGTCTATCTGAGAAGTCAGTATCTCTTTGAGCAGACAATCTCCGATATGGTATGTTCTAATGATGGCATTTGCCCGTAGTTCTACCGTAGCGTCTATCTGATGTAAGGATATTAAAGTGTCGTAACCTTTCATGTCAAGCCATACGCTGTAGTCTCGGAACGACAGAAAAGGATGTGTCCACACTTCTTCAATTCCCGACTGTTCTTTTGCTATAACTACTGTTCTCTGCGACGGTAAATCTATCGGCATATCAGTAGCCTTTCTTACCATTGCTTCGCGTGTTGACGGAATAACCCACACTGACGGGAGAGAAGGCTGCACAGGTTTAAGTCTAAGCTCTTTGGCTACCACTTCTGCAGGCATACTTTCCCAGTAATAACTTTTACTTTGTGCCGGCTTATCAAGCATATAGTGAAGACAGTTCTGAGTAAAGCGGTGGAGAATCTTACTGTGAAAGTTGGCTTTATCATAATAAAGAAAACCTCCGATGGCAAGTATCTTTCCCTCCCCTATTACAGTTTCCCACAATACTTTGTATTCTGGATGATAGAATATATATTCCCATAATGTCCCAATAACTCTTGTTTGCGGTGCTAAGGGCTTTTTATCTCCAAAGAATCCGAGTACCCTGCACTGGTTGTCCTCTTTTCCATGCCATGTATAAGCACCTCCAAACATTTGGTCAAACAGAGGATGTTCTCTGTAAGCATGAAAGCCTGCTTTACGTCCAAATCCCTTGTCAACAGCATGAAAAGCAGAGGTCTCAACCGTTGCCGGTTCAATACCCCACTCATTTAATAATCTCACGGCATCCATAGAAAGAATTAACTTACCGCCACCGGTAACATATTGCTTTATCTGTTGACCAATATTCTTTTCTTCAAAAGTAACAGGCAGCGAGTCTGGTCTGTGATACCAGATAATGTCATAATGGTGGAGGCTGTCTAATCTATCCATCGCAATATATCTGCACAATATTCCCTGCTCTTGCTGTAACAAATGGTTAAGTGCCACAAGTTCTGATGATATGGTGTTGTGATTGCTTGTCAGTAATCCTATCGTTATTTGCTTTTTATTGCATCCTGAGACAAATAATAGTATTGTCATAAGATATAGAAGATATTTCCTGCTCACTGTATGATTGATTATATAATTATCCATGTAACTGTTATTCATTATTAATAATTATCTGTAAATATAATTCACTGTTTTAAACAGGATAGAAGCCTTTATTAATTCTTGTTTTATAAGTTACTCTCTGCAATGTTTATTAAAGATAGAATACTTGTTTTTATACTTATGTTTCTGTGTTATCCTTATATGGGAAAATATATGAATACCATCTGTTGAAATATCAGTATCTTATTAGAAATAACACTATCTTGTCTTGGTAAAATATCACCGTATCACAGCATAAAACTGTTATTATCAATTAGAGAAATATCTATTATCTATATGGAGAGTTATTGTATCATAGTTGTTGTATGGTGTTCACAACGGCTGTTGTGAACACCATACAACGGCTGTTGTGAACACCATACAACGGCTGTTGTGAACACCATACAACGACTGTTGTGAACACCATACAACAGCTGTTGTGAACATCTCACAAAAACTGTTATGTACACTGTATCATGATAATTTCCTGATTATTATTGTAAACAGAATGGTTGTTTTATTTTACTTATTTTGTCTATCTTTTATTCTATTGTGCATCTTTCACACATCGAAAGCCTACAGTGGCTTTTCTTTCAAATGAAGGTGAAACGCGCAATAAGTATTGGCGGAAATAGAGTTCTCTGGGACCTCCCTGTACATACCAAAAACTGGAAGAGGGTAAGAAGTAACTGCCACCTTTAATCATAATGTAGCGATAAGAAGTATTGTCATATACATCGCTTGTCAATTGCCATACACAGCCTACCAAGTCATAAAGCCCATAAGCATTTTTACCTTTCGGATATTTACCTACCGGATAAAGTTTACCGTCTCCTAAATTACAACGACCGGGCTCTATTCCTTCAAGTTTCCATACAGATAATGTATTAGTGATAAAATCTTCTACTCTCCGTACAGGCTTTTTCTGTATCCAAGGCCACTCGTTTCCTTGCTCTGTCTGTGCTGCATATTGCCACTCCATTTCGGTCGGTAACCGTTTACCTGCCCATTTTGCATACGCCTGCGCATCTTCAAGGGTTACATAAATAACAGGATAGTTTTCCATTCCTTTTGGTAATTTTCCGTCTGTCCAATGTTTCAGAAAGTTTGTAGTGTCTGAAGGTCTATATCCAGATACCTCTAAGAATTCTTTGTATTGGCGGTTGGTTACAGGATACTGATCCATATAAAACCTGTTCATGGGTACCTTCTCATCTTTGCGGGTTAAACTGTCGGGGTAAGGGATAAATGAATCTCCGATACGGTAGCGGTTACAACTAAAATTACCGGCAGGTATGGTTACCATTCCTTTCGGACATTCTGTGGCTGCTTCCGTAGATGTACTTATGGAAATCAAACGCGCTGTCCCGGGCTTAATCATCACTGCTCTTTGGTCTAATAACTGATGACCGTCTAAGAGCTGGATAATAAACTTACCCTCATATTGAGGAAATTCCTGTAACAATTGAATGGTTTGGAGACGAGTAGAAAACTCTTTGGGTGCTTTTTCATAAGAAGGGGTTCCTGCCCAAATACGAACAGTTGTGCCTTTAGAAGCCGACAGCGTAAGGCGGTCTCCCTTCAGGTTTACATTAAGTAAAGAGGGGAATCGGGCTATGGCAGTAACTGTACTTTCGTTATTTGTACCGAGCGCATAAGTATTAAAAGCCTCTACTTCAACGGGTATATACCACTTTCCTCCTTGCTGTTGTGGTATAAGTTCATTGTGATGATAGATGTCAACAAAGTGAGTACCTGCCTGCGGTACTATTTCAAACAATAACCCTTTAAATCCTTCAGGGCAGAGATTATAAACAGTATATATTGTTTTGTTATCGGTTGGAAACTGATTGACATAAATGCTATCTTTGCGTGTCGGCAGTAGAGGTGTATAGTTAAAACTCACAAAAGCCTCCGTATTTTCACGCTGAATCCTTAATAGTTTACCCCAATAACGCATCTGGTCGTCAGACCATTCAAACTTGCCGGGACCAAAGTTATTAATCTCAGTACCATAACCATTAAAGAAAGAGACATTGAACTCGCGCTTTATGGGTTCTTTGTCCTCTTCTGCTACGCGAAAGACAGCAAAATCGGGCTTAATAAACTTGTTGAGGTTTAACATCGGACAGTAGTAGAGTGCATTGTGTACCCGTCCGGAAGCAATACCCTGCATATCCTTAGGAACAGCCATACCTTCGCTGTACATAATAACCCCCGGCCTTGCCGCATCCACTGCATCTTGAAGTTCTATACTTGAGCCTCCCTTAGTATCAAGTACAAAGCCATCAATGTTTACGGCTTTAGTAATGGTTGTCATTCCGTCAAAGTGTCCTTCGGTTGCCCGAGTGCTTTCATCCCAAGGATTATAACAGATAAAGAACTTTGTTCCCATCTCTCTGCAAATATCGGATACTTCTCTGAGCTTGGTGTAACCTCCGGGTAAATCCCGAAACATGTCCCACTGGTTTCGCTGATCCATTCCTAAGGCAGGCCATGTAGGCCAAATGCTGTAAACATCATAACCACCTATCAGTTTTTTGTAATGCTCTAAATGTTCTCTGACATGAAACCTGTTGTCTGTATAATCATAGAACCTCTTGTCCCAGTTCATCATCAGATTGACAGCATAACAACTGCGGAACCATTGTAAGTCGGGTCGCTTAAGAAGAGCATCGTCAAAGGTTCCCGGCTCTACGTCATAAAGTAATCGCTTTTGAAACATTAACCGTAATCCTTCCTGCCACTGACCCTGATAAGTATCTAACCAAAAGTTATATCCTACAGACCCTCCGGGATAGAGTGTTGTTTCAAAGCGTCCGCGCTTTCCTTCGCTAATTGTTACAGGGTCTCTTCTGACTAAAGCCGCTACAGATTGTCTGTCGGATATTTCTAAGGTAGAGAACCCTAACTCCCAAGCATTGTCAGGAACAATAACATTGACAGGAGCATAACCCGGACGGAAAAGATGAGTACGTGATAATCCGTGTGTACCTTTACCGGTAATATAAACATGGCTGGGCGATGTTCCTAAGGGTACAACATTATGCAGTTTAATGGTATCTTTGGAAGTATTGCGAAATACAACAGTTCCTTTTTTCCCATATTGATAAGGTTGTGCTTTGGCGGTAATCTCCACCGTTGCATTTTTCTCTCCGGAGGAGTAAACTTTATCTCCTATCTGATAGGTTACCAATGGCAGTGAACCGGTAGTTTTAACATCAGGGAAAACTTCGGTTACCGATTGAGCTTTTGTAGCAACATTGCCAACAATAATGGATACTGCAAGTAATAATGGTCGTAATGAAAACATATATATAATGATTAATGGTGAGTAATTAAGAGCGGGTGGTTAGTGATTAACAGTTAGTAGTTAATTCGCAGAGTGTATTCTACTAACCGTTAATCACTAACCACTACATAGTGCCACCAGTTATTTAACTTTCCGTCTTTGGGGTTTATTCCCTGGTAGCGGGGAATATGAGAAAACCACCATTTCATATAACCTATATGTTCACAATTCCACTCAGAACAATCTACCAGTCGGGCTTTTTTCTCCTTCACATCAGGATAGTTAAACCACTCGTCGGCATAAGTAAGGACTTTGTCGGTGTTCTTCCAGTTGTAGTCAAATTGTCCGTTGGGTGGAAAGTGAATGTTTCCGATATTTGACTTCCCGCTGTCAAACTTACTGTAGTTCTTAGCATAACCGGCATAACGCTCCCACGTAGTAAGTTCTTCTTTTGTACTTTTCTTGTCATACGCCCACCAGCCATAGACATGCATCATCACAGATTCAAACCGGTGTCCGTAACTTTCCATAGCACAAGCCAAATCTCTTTCATAGTTAAGCCCCATCACAGTTAACTTACGCTTGCAGGTGGACTCAGTTGTAGGATTTGAGTTTAGCCAAAAAGCCCCATCTCCCAGCATGTGAGATTCCCACATGCCGCCATAAGGAAATGTCCATACCCACACTTCGTCAATCTCACCACTATTACACATTTTGTCAAACCCATAGTACTTAACCATTGCGGTGTAATCATAAGATGTTCCTATCTCTTTAAAGGTTTTCCAATCGGGTTCATCCAAAAGTTTTACAATCTCATCTCGAGTTAGCATTCTTTTCAAAGGGTCATTTTTCAGATAGGTAAAGAACCTGTCTGCTTCAATTGTTTGTACAACCTGATAGTTAACAACACCACCGGAAACCTCTTTGAGTACTTTTTGATATTCGGCAGACAATGTTGCAGGATCATTCCACTCTCTGGTTTTGACGGAAGGAGTACGAAAACACTCATGTAGTTTCTTGTTACCATACGCCGGTAAAGTTGGGTTTTCATATATTACAGCCACTTTTACGTTTAAGGTAGCAGCATTCTTTGTTTTTGCCGTCAACGCAGAGCAGCATAAGAAACAAGAAAGAAGTAAGAAGAGTAAATGGTTTTTTGTCATAGTTTTGTAATTAAGATAAGAAGAAAATAGTTATTAATCTTTGATGCAGAATCCGGCAGGATAGAATTTCTCTTGCTGATAATCTTGAGAAGTCATTACAGGAAGATCTTCATCTGTATTGGCAATATATACCCACCAGTTATTATATCCCCATTGTGTATATCCGGGAATACTTGGAATTTTAAACATCCACCATTCTTGGTATCCTTGTTGGTTTGCTCCAAACTCACTACTTCTAAAAGGTCGTGGTTTAACGTCTTTCATGTTAGGATAGTGAGTGTACCAAGCATCGGCATAAGTTTCGGCTTCATCTGTAGGATGATAATCATATCCATATTTACCATTTGGAGGAACATGGACGTTTCCTACTTGTGACGGCTTATCCGGAAAATCTAAGTTTAGCATCGTAAAAGTATTGTAGGGGTCACGTCCAACAAGTTCTTTAGACCACTCTCCATGCCCGAATACTAAAGCAGCAATGCTCTCAATCCTGTGATTATAGGAATGAATCATATTGTCAATACCTACTTCGTAATTAAATCCCATAACCCATACTGTATGTCCAATCTCTTCAGGAATTTCATACGGACGATAAAACCAAGGGTTATTTGTAGGAGCAAAGCGTGCATAGCGGTTTGGAATGTACATTGCCAACTCATCCCAGCCCATTCCTCCGGCTCCCCATAGCCAAACTTCAGATATTTTTTCTTGCTTGCAGCGTTCTATAAGATTATGGCGTTCAAATATCTTGCGATAATTTGAACGATCCGGCTGGTGGTAATTATTTGTTTTTCTTGCCTCTAAAAAAGATTCTTCCGTATATACATATCCATCTATTTTTTCTGAAAACTCATTGACCTCAATGTAATCAACAATATCATAGTTAATATATCCATGACTGGCTCTTTTCACAACATCTGCCAATATGTCAGAATATTCTTTAGGATTACAGGCTTTCAAGTACTCAATCAAGGTAATTCCATTCTTACTTTTCAAAACAGGGTTATATACTATTACAATTACTTTTGATTTAACCGGAGATACAGCCACATTGTGATGATAAATAAAGGGAGGTTGACTCCATTGCGACAACTTGGGATCTATGGTATAACATTTGATATTAGGTTCTTGTATTCCTTGCGGAGCCATTATAGGTAATGTTTTCCATGCGGGTTGATTTACATCCCGACAATTTTCGAAGATGAGAACCAAAGAGAATATGAATGGCAGATATACTAATTTCATGAGTGTTTATTAATAATGCGATTATGGTTTATCAGTATTGAAAATTTCCATCAAGAAAAGTATAAGGAACCTTACATGCAATTTCCCATGTTCCACTTTCGTAGAAAGTAATTTTAGACCTTATACGAACAAACCACGCTTCTGCATCTGCCCAATTGTTGTCAGGCCAATCAGGTTTGGCAATTAAACTCGGGACTTTTCCTTCTTGAAAGTCTGTATATAGTTTTGCAATGTCAAAATAATTAAAGTTATTAAACGTTGGACTTTTTAAATAAGACATGAAATTCGGATCTACAGGCCATGGCGTTGTTGGAAATTCCAATATCATACCTTCGGGTGTATTTTGTCGATTAATCGATACGTCAATATAACTGCCATTCACAATATATGAGTCATACTTTGATGCCTCAAACACATTTCCTTTACTATCTAATAACTTGAAGATGATTTTCACACCTATTGCCGGCTCATTGGAAACTTTATGAATACGCGCAAATTCAATGCCGTTATCAGCATAAATATTGTCTCTTCGCTGTGTAAAATCGGGTTGAGAGGAGTTGATTTGGTCATATAAAACAAAGTAATTTGTACCACCTTTTACAACACTAATCCCATTAATCACTTCCTGCAATACATAAGCCCTTGTACTTGATGTCAACTTTAGAATGGCATAATCGGGATACACTTTAGAAGTTTTAGAATTGGTTACCCTAACATCAACGTGATAAACATCACCATCGGCAGAAAGATTTGAGGTTGTTTCTACATATTGAAGTTGTCCGTTCACCTCATTGATAAAAAAGCAAGGCATTTCTATATCCATTAATTTTGCCATTACCGCTTCTTCTGTTTTGTCTTTTAAGTAGTCATAGGGTTTTATCCATGTTCTGTAAGTATAATTCTTAAAAAATTGTTCAGAGCGATTACCTGATTTATCTTTAATATTTTCAATACTAAATTGATATGGTTGCGAAGAATTATCTGTCCACGCATAATCTGTTTGGGCTTTTCCTCCTATTGAAACAAAAAGAGTATCATATCCTTTCAAATAAATTTCATCACTTAAAAAACCAATGCCTTCGGGCTTTTGAAAACAAGACGTTAAAGCAAGTGAGAGGAGTATAAATAAGTATTTTTTCATAGTAGAGTTATTTTAAAAGTTATAGTTTATCATCATTGGTGGTTCCATAAAAAAACAATGAGTGATAGAAAGAATGCTCGCTAAAGTTGTAATCACCCACATATAATATGTGTACCACTCC
Source organism: uncultured Muribaculaceae bacterium (assembly GCA_964450725.1). GTDB lineage: Bacteria > Bacteroidota > Bacteroidia > Bacteroidales > UBA932 > CAYVGO01. The sequence goes on along the minus strand of CAYVGO010000002.1, from coordinate 11,426 downwards.
GGTTAAAGTTAAAACATCAGATAAATACATTCGATAAACTTGGTCACATTCAGGATTATTATATGTCCCAGACAGAGAAGAACGTTCTTCTCCTTTCCATTCCCAGTTATTACCTCTTTTGAAGTGCACATGAACTAACTTTGGAATTGATTGTAAAAAGTTTGAGTATTGATATCCTTGTCCGGGTTGTCCCCCACCATCCCATGCTGCGGCAGGATCTGTATTTTTTTCGTCATAACTTATAAAGACTTCTGTACCGTCAAGTGCAGTAACTATTTTCCCTTTTTCAGGAATTGTTTGACTCCATAACTTTCCGGGAAGAATGTACATTTTCATCTGCTGCAAATCTTCATTAGATATGTCATTAATGGTGATGTCCGGAGCCTCAGGATTCACCCTGTGTGTTTGGGTTGTTCGACGACGCAAATATCGATTTACAGACCATTGACTTGGAGAAATAATGGTTACGTCTCCGTTAACAATGTCTTTTAACCCTGCTTTTTCAAATAACAAAGCAACGGTATCGGTTTCTTTCTGTGATTTTAAGTAATCAAAGGTTGTCATTTCAACACGATTGGTTGCATTAATTTCACCTCCAATAATGTAAGAGTCATCACACGATATACCAAGTATAATGATTATAGCGGCTATAAGGCTAAATATATTTTTATTCATAACTTCATATTTTTAAATTTGACATTTACCATGTTGTTTTTCCATTCCAGTATGGAGTTTGAGATACTTTTTTATTAGACAACAATATATTGGGTGATACAGGCCAGTAATAACCTTGCTGTGCATATCTTTCAGGTTCCATGACTTGAGCATTGGGAAAATAATTATTACGTACCATGTCATAAAATATTTGTCCCTCCCCGATTAATTCGCTGAATCTTTGTTGTAAAACTTCTTTCAAAAGATTATTTCCCGAATACTCTCCCAATCCTGCTCGAGCACGAATATCCTCTACAATCACTTTTGCTTTCCCCTCTTGACCTGATTTTACGTAAGCTTCGGCCAATAACAAGTATAAATCCGTAAATCGAAAGATTGGAATATCGGCTTCAGCAAAATATGCTGTATATTCATCCCACTTTCTAAAGGCATCAACAGAAGATGTACCATACTTTTTCATCCATGTAACCAATGTTCTGTCTGTTGCAGTCTGACTGATATCAGAAAAAGGATCATTGTATATAGAAGTCCATGAATCAAAAAATATTTTCGGTCTGATGTCTCCGGATTCTGTAGTAAAATCAAATTCTGGATAAATTAAGGTTTTTTGTGCATAAGGAATAAAGTTGATATTTGAAGCACGGTCTTTGGTAATATCACCATCAAGAGGGTTTACTTTAATAGTAAAGTATTCAATTCCACCATGATCAATTCTATAAGATTCATTATTACTTGAAGATACATTCAATTGAAAAACAGATTCTAAAGAAACATTTTCATATAAAACTTTAAGAATGTCGGGTTTGCTGTAATCTTCCAAAGCATATCCTCCATCGGTTTGTAAAGATTCCAAGGCCGTAATTGCACCTGTAAGATATTGAGAAGGATTTGGCAGATTATCGCGATTGGCTAAAAAATACATCCACATGTTAACGTGTCCTGCCAAAGCCTCAGCAGAACCTTTATTGGCTCTAATGCCCCATCCGTCAGTAAATGGTGTTTGGTACTTTAGAAGATTGACTGCTTTACTGGCGTCATTTAATACATATTTGGCAATGTCAACATCTTTAGTTCTTGGAATTTGTATGGGTGTCAGGTCATTGTTAATCACTTGACTTGATGATTCTATTGACTCTGCAATGTAAGGTGCATTTCCCCAAATTTTTAAGATATTAAAATAAACCAAAGCCCTAAGAAAATATGCTTCTCCAAGAAATTGCTCCTTTTTATCTGCCGTAAACAAATCTCCTGACATTTGTTCTATTTTCGCAATGGTTAAGTTTGCATGAGCAATCACTTTATAGAATAAACTCCAGTCAGAATAATCTTGTAATCCGCCCCATGAACGTATTGTACTGGAAGGAGAAGAAAAATCACCTTGTTTATATAATGCATCGGGCGACCCTCCATTCCATCCTTTATTAAAAAATCCGGTGGTTGCATCACCGCGCTGAAACCAGTTTTTTGAATCAACCATTAATGCTCTGTATAGAGAATATACTCCTATTAAACCTGTTTCAGCATCTTTCTGGCTTTTCCAAAATACTTCGTTATAAGTAATATTAGTTTGCTTTGGCTCTAAAAAATCACTGCAACCAAAACCAATTACTGTCATTAAAATTATTACGATTATCTTTTTCATAAGTACTTCATTTAAAATTGAAATTGTAAACCAAAGGTAAAGTTTCTTGAAATAGGGTATCCTTCACCATTATAATAACCTAACTTAGATACTCTTCGAGGATCTAATACTCCGGACTTTTTCCACATAAACAAATCTTGTACACCAACAGAAATATTTACATTTCTCATCCTTAACTTACTCACTAATTTTTCCGGAAGTGTATAAGACAAAGTAACATTGTCAATATTCCAATAATCTCCTTTTTCAAGAAACATAGATGATCTTCTAAACTGTCTTGAAGACCCTCCATCTGAATAGGCTACATATATCATTGGATAATAAGAACCGTCTCCGGGTTGTCTCCAAAACTTATTTTCGTCTAATTTGTACAATGCGTCACTATAAAAAGCTGTTGTGTTGTCAAATTTAGACAATTGCTCTTGAAGGGTTGTATTAAAGATGTAATGTCCAAAAGCAAATGATGATTGTATTCGTAACGAAAATCCTTTATAACGTAAAGTGGTATGTAATCCTCCCATAATTTTGGGCTCGGGAGATTTGTTTTCTATAATTTTTCTATCATCTCCACCTTCATATCCATCAATCTGGAAATCTCCGTTTACATCAGTAAATAAAGGCATACCAGGAAATATTCTACCTTGTAAATTTCTTCCTAAACCTGCATCTGCCGATTTATATTTTAAAGCTTCTCCGGTTATCGGATTGACAGGTAAATCGTCAAAAGAGTTGAGTGTTCCAGCATATTCGGCCATGTAGTACTGAAAAGCGGCTCTGCCGACTACAAAAGCATAATCATTACTGATATAATCCCTCCCGCCGTTTCCTAACTTGGCAATCATAGATTCGTTTTTAGCAAAATTCACAGTCCACTCCCATTGAAAATCACTGCTGCGAGGAAATAAATAACCGGTAAGACCAAACTCAAATCCGGAAACAAGCATGTCTACCAAATTTGACTTTAAAGAGTTATATCCTAAATACGGTGGTAAAGCAGAATCATAAACTAATCCTGAAATATATTTAGAATAAAGATCGGCATTAATAAACAATCTGTTTTGAAACATTTCCAAGTCAATACCATAATTAATTTCTTGTGAACTGGTCCAAGACAAATCCTTGTTGGAAACTTTATTAAAGTCAGGAACTACCACTATGCCGCCACCATAGGTTTTCACATCCATTTTATTGCCATATATGTTATTTATCCCGGCTCCAATGTTATTGGTTGCATTGAGAGAATTATATTGCAACAAAGGGTCATCGGCAATGGCTCCCGTAACTCCATACGAAATCCGAATTTTTCCGAAATTAAGCCAGTTAGAAATAGCCTGAAGCCATGGCTCTTTAGAAAAAGCCCAATGAACTTTTACAGATGGAAAGGTTGCCCATTTTTTATTCTTCCCAAAACGAGATGATGCATCACGTCTTAATACAAATTCTCCATAGTAACGATTATCTTTGAATCCGTAACCAATCCTTCCGAAATATGAAAAATAGTTAGTAACAACTTTGTCTGACATTCCACTGATATTTTCTTTTTGATAACCTTGTATGACTTGCAAATAGTTAGAAGAGCCGTCTTCTCCCTGTAAAAGAGTGTATCCTTGTTTTTCATTAATTAATTCAAGTCCTGCTAATGCTGTAATTTGATGGTCTTTGATATCTAATTGATAATTTAATACTGAATTTCCTGTCAACGAATAACTGTTACTTGTTTGTGATTTTCCATAAGTCTTATTATCATCTCTAACATAGGAAGGGATGTAGTATTCATTAGAATTAAAAAACATATTGGCCGTAAATCCATTATCCCATGATAAGTTTTTAAGTATATTAATTCTTACTTTCTCCCCCATCACTACATTATTACTGTTGTTGGTATTATGAGCATCGTTAAGTTGACCCGATAATCGTTGAATCTCTTCCGGTGTACGGTAGAATAATGATGAAGGTAGTTGTGTAGGATTGGTTGGTAATCCTTTCATATAATCTCCCAAACCTCCTTTTCTATCAACAAAAGAATATTTGAATAGCAATTCATTTTTGACAACCTTATTAATATCAGTGTTTAAACTGGCATTAAATGTAAGTCGAGAAAGCCCATATCCGGAAACAGAACCTTTCTCATTACGATATCCCAATCCAATACGATATGACCCGGCTTCTGTGCCGCCGTCCATGCTCAGACTGTAATCTTGCATGAAGCCTGTTTGATAAAATAACTTTTGATAATCGTATGCGTTATTAAAAGCCGGATTATATTTATCTGTCAGTACTGATGGTAATAAATAACCCATCACTTCATAGCCGTTACGAACATCTACCCATGCCTCTTCTCCATAAAGATTGGTTAAGGTCTGTTCTATCAAACTAAGTTTCCCTTGACGCTCGGCTTCACCTATATATACTTGCATTTTAGAAGGGATGGGCACTACTCCAAACGAAATTCTACCGGATAATCTGGGTTTACCGCTTGTCCCTCGTTTAGTATTAATAATAATTACTCCATTGGCGCCGCGAGACCCGTAAATAGCGGTTGCAGAAGCATCTTTGAGAATGTCGATAGATTGAATGTCATCAGGATTAAGTGTTGATAAATAATCGTTATTAGAAACGTCATATCCCGCTAAGTCTTGTAAAGATATCGGTACTCCATCCACAATATACAGCGGATTACTTAATCCTTCTACTCCATTGGCGGAAGATAAGGAAGTATTGCCCCGGATAACAATTCCTCCTCCTCCCGCTCCGGGAACACCACTACGAACAACTGTTTGTAATCCGGGTGCTTGTCCTGATAACATGGAAGTAATAGAAGTCGATGGATTTCCCTGTAAAGCTTTCATGTCAATTTTGGCTACAGATGATGATATATCACGCCGATTTTGGGTGTAATAACCCATAACAACAACTTCGTCAATGTCTTCTCCATCTTGCATAACAACCGTCATGTTATTTTCTGCCGACAATTCAACATTGCTGTAACCAACTGAAGAAAATTTGAGCGTTGAACCTAATTCAACATTAATGTTGAAAACCCCGTTAACATCTGTAACAACTCCACGGATAGTACCTTTTTGCACCACAGATACTCCAACCAAGGGATCACCTTTGCTATCTTTAACAACTCCTGTTACAGACTGAGGTTGAGGATTGGCATGAGCCGCAATCGCTAATCCTGATAGTCCTATCATGACCAGCAGACATGTTTTCCAATAAAATAAAATTCTTTTTACCATACTTAAATGAATTAATGGTTGACAAATGGTTTTAATCAAACATTATTTGTTTGACTTGATGACAAAATTCAACAAAATAAACTCAATAAGGTATGATAATCGTATCAAAAAAAGAAAAAATCTTATCAGTAGTTCGTCTTGATACAATATTGCTGATTTTTATACAGATTTACAATTTTAGAATACAAGATAGAACGCCCTAACTTACGGGCTAATTCTTTTGAGTACTATTATATCGAATTTCCGTAGTATCTGACATCAAATGTAATTGATATATTTTTATTCAATCAACCTATAAGATTTTACAAATTCTCATCAAGAATAAGATTGCGTATTGAATAGCGAATAACAAGTTATTCATTCCGTTGGCTTTCAATGAAATGTTAACCGAGCGGTTTAAAGGTGATTATCAGATGTAGAATTGATTTATACGCAACAACCTATAAAATAAGGATGAAAATGACAAAACAAGAACAGCGCTTCTCATATTTGAAGTGCCGTTCTTGTTATATCTCTAAAAATACGTATTTTCTCACAAAGAATCATCGAAGCATACCTCGAAGAAAGAACAAATTAATTGAATGAGACATTTTTTTCTTTCCTTAATTGGCAAAAAACCCCTGCTCAAACTCTATTGGTTGTCCCCAGGCGCAGTAAGTATTGCCATTTACTGTACACATTACTTTTACTCTGATGTATTGCTGGGCTTTGTCTGCATGGTAAGTAGCCCTTGTGTCGGTTACTTGATGAACTGTTTTTCCGTTATATCCAATAAATTGAATGATCAATGGCGGTAACGATTCATGGGAGGCAATTCCTAATTCCTGCCGGGTTTTATATGTATCAACTTCAACCGTACAACTTTTACGGTCAACACTGTAGTCATATCTTGACAGTATAATTCCTGTTGAAGCATAGAAGTTACCACTTCTTATGGCCTGCATAATGTTTTCTGTATCTAAATGTTTAGACTTGACCATCACCCATCCTCTGCCCGGGTTGGCTTTATTACTTCCCCAGTCTTTGAAGTGATGAGCATCATCTGAAGCTATGCCGTAGAGCAATTTACGATTGACTAACAAAGAATCCCACTTTGCCTCTACGGCAAGATGCTGTGCATTCCCCTGATTATAAACCAAAGGATGACCGTTATAAATTTCGAGATGTCGAAGTCCTTTTACCGGTAATATATCCTTGACCTGTACGCCCGATAAAAAGTTAGGGTGATTGAGAACCGGTATTCCGCCGTTTTTGACAGTTTGTAAAACATGGTAAGACAATATGTCTGCGGTGGCAGTTGAGAGTGTATCTCCCTTAAGTTTTATTTGTTTATTATATTGCCAAACTGTGTTGAGCGGCTGAGTTGTATTGATGGCAGTAGTATGAAGAGAACGCAGGTCGCTGATTTCATTTCCCGGTATCACTAAAAAGTAAGGAGTATTATCTTCCCCAGCAGTGTCTGTTGTTACAGATAGATTATGGTCGGTGATTAACAAAAAGTTATAGCCATGCTCTTTATACCACTTGACGACACTTTTTAGCGGTGTATCTCCGTCAGACAATGTAGAATGTGTATGCGTATTCCCTTTAAACCACAGGTCAGGAACTGCCAAATCTGACGATTTTAAAGCCACAGGATATGTTGCACCTCTTAAGTCTGAGGATAATTGAACAGCATCTTCGGGCATGATATACCAATAAGTTACAGGGGCAAAATTAATGGTTGCCTTCACCCAGTGCCACATCTCCATATCAAATCGCAATGAATGGTTAAACGGAATAGCATCTAAACTTCGGTGTCGCAAGTTGACAGTATAGCCGGCATGAAAGTTTCCGCTGCCGTCGGGCTGTGCTATAAAAGGATGGTTCGAAAAGTTCTCCGGCCTGCACCATGCGTAGCCGTAATAATCTTCAGTGCCTGTACCGATATGAGAAGGAAATTCTTCACCGTCAATATATATTTTCTCATCACCCTCTCCCCACCAGGCATCAACAGTATTAAAAAGGGTTACGCCGTCGCCGATATAAACCCCTTTACCCTTCAGTGTTATATAATTAATATCAAACGGATGTCCTCCTCCTTCATTGCTCTTGAACTCTCCGGTTTCCAAACGGGTAAACTGCTTCCAAGAAGAGCCAAAATACATTGTATTGTCATTCCATTCATAAGAAGATACAGTAATATCTCCTGTCAATACAGTAATATTTTGCGTTCCTCTATTTTCTAAAGTAACTTCACATTCCCCCAGATAAGGCATCACCCAAAAGCAGGTCATTGCCCCTTCTGCTTCAACATAAGCATACCATGTATGCAGAGGTCTTATCTGATAACCCGTACCAAAGAAATCTCCGACAGGACATTGCACCGTAGTTTTACCGTCAAACCTAATCTTAAGCACTGTGCTTCTGAGGGCTTGCTCTTTATTGGGAGCCGTAAGTTTAAATGTAAGTTTGCGAATAGCCTGCATCTCTCCCTTTATCTTTTGAGAGATTGACTGACCCGCCAAAACACTTCCTTTGAGACTATAAACCTGTTGAGATTCAGGCATCCTTATTTCTCTGTTCAACAGTTGCTTTTGGATGGATGAAAGTAACTTTTCATTCTTTTTCAACTCTTTATCTGAAAATGAAATAACCTTTGTTCCTTGTTTATATGTACGGTAATTGATATTATAATAAACAGCCTCTCCCCCACCCTTTGCCCCATCATCTTTAATATTTTCGCTCTCATAAGTTACCTTACAATATTTGGCATAAGGCAAAGGCATATAAAGATTATGACCTCTCATTTCATATTTTGTCAGGTCAGAAGAAGACGACGAAAGCGGAAAACCCGTAATGTGTCCGCCGCTGATAATGTCTAATGCCTTTCCCTCTATCACCGGCTTTGGGTTATGGTCTAAATATATTCTGAGCATTCCTTTCCCTGCATTGTGTCCGGCAAAGGTCATCCAGAACCTGACAATCGCTCCCCCACCTTCTGCTTCCATCATTACATATTCCTTTCTACCCTTCACACTATCTGTTCTAATAAACATTGACCTATCCCAATTGCCAAACCAGCTTTTGTCAATCGGAGTTAGGGTTGCCCTGTCATAACTGCTAAACTGACGGGTAGTGTAAGCAGGTTGCGGATATTGAGGTAAAATATTTCGGTCAACCATTTCATGTAATAGGCTCTCTATAGAGACCTCCTTATTAGTGCTCCAAGCCGTGTTGAACATCAAGAACAATACGGCAGCCAGTATTGATATTCTTTTACTCATAAACCTTATATTTTATCTACAAAAATACAATGATAAAAGTGGATATTTTATCAATTCTTTCTCAATAAATGGCACTATTGACTCAAAAGAAATCCGCAAAATACAGAATGAACAATAAAAGCCATTTTTGTTATTACTAAAGCTCTATTCACGCCGGCATGGGAGTCAATACTACTCTCTTCCGTAGTCATAAACTTGATTTTGGAAGCGTCAATATCTTCAGGATTACTGACAAATTTCCCTGTAATTTTCAGATTCTCCCTCGAATTGACACTTAAAATTGGCAGAAAGTAGTTACAGTCAATGCCTTCAGTCCGTTGCAATTTGTGGTAGCGTTCCTCAAAAAGCAGGGTTTTGGTGTACTGTTTTTCTAACTTGGAGACTTTGTAATACTCTTCTTTGTCGGCAACATTGAAATCTAATTCTGCAAAATTATCATGGATAACAGAATCCTGAAAGCACACACTATCTTTCGGCATTTCAACAGGTTGTGAGTATGTTGAAATACTGATAAAAAATAAACAAAGAAAGAGTGTGTTGCTTTTGAGCATGCTTTTTATTTTTCTATTTCCGAATTAAAAATTCTTTGGTGTTCCAAGCGAAATTTGCAATTTCGCTTAACACTCTCAACTAATTATCCTGCACATATTCCGCCGAACGGGGTTTTTGAAATCCATCTCAGGTTTACACCAATAAAAAAGCGACACTACAAAATGCCGCTTAACACATTTCGATATATTTTATTAGACTGTAGATTATCTTTATTTTTTCCCAAAATGAAGTCCTAAACGTAACATGAACATATTAGTACTTAATTCTCCTGCGTCCCAATTCTCTGTGCCACTAACCTTATTATGCTTACTCTCCACCTCTATAGTCGAACTACCTAAATGATAATAATGGAGTCCTACACTAAAAATTTCTTTGATTGTTATACCTGCACCAATTTGCATCGCAAAACCTGCTGATGTTTTAAAATTATCTTCCCAAGATTCGCCGTCGTCAGCTTGTGCCTCTAAAGGTGTAATTACTCTAATGCTTGTACCCAAAGCACCTTCACCCCAAACTCCAACCAATTTATTGAATTGATATTTATAATTTACCCCTACCATTAAAGGAATATGTATATAGTTTGGCATTTTTGTAATTTTAATACCGTCACTGGAGAGGTCTTTTTTTACATTCGAGTTCAGTCCGTTAAACATAAAGTCGGCACTAATAATAACTCCTAATCCTGCTACCGGCACAGGAATATTACCTTTCAGTCCAATATTAAAACCAACAGAAGCCCCACCATTTTCTGAATCTTCATCAGCCAAAGCAAGTTCAAATGATTTTTTATCATACTCTCCAAAACTTCCTAACGGAATAGCGACACCTATATGAACCGAGAATAAATCATTACGCTCTTTCTGATAGGGATTGATAGCCTTATTTTGAAAAGAATTAGATTCATAATTTTGCACTCTCGGTTGCTGTTGGGAAAAATTTTCTTTTGTACCGTCACTGTAAGTAATACTTAAAAGTTTATCTTTCGTTGTTGTAAAGGTAGGTCCGTTTTGATTTGTCCATTTTTTGTACTTAATTTCAGCATCTGTTATTTCCAGAATTTTGGTTTGTTCAAAATTCCCATCTTTAAAAACAATAAGATCTTGTGCTTTCATAAATCCTGTAACAAATATACAGGTGATTATCAATAATAATTTTTTTTCCATTTTTATTTTTTTTATTATTTCCCTACTCATTTTACGGTTTTTCGGGATTACTCCGTTGTATCTACTCTTGTCGATTTTCGATAATTTCGCTTTGTATTGATGAACATGGCTGCAAAGTTGCCATTTACTCGACTTGTCACGGTGGAGGGTTAGCCCGCATAAACCTTTCTAAATTTTGGGCACAAAAAAAGCGTGAAACTTAACTTGTTTCCCGCTTACTGAGGTATTTGACGAAGACCCGAATGGACAGAAAAATAAGTAAAGCCCACGCTTTCACGTGAACATTTAAACCTATTTCTTCCCATTCTTTAAATCGTCAAATTTTCAGTAAGAAAGAATAATTAAATGCTTTTTATGTGGTAATTATTTTATGTATTTATTTAAATTAAAATTTTAATCAAGATTATAATAATATAATTCACTATTTAGGAATCGTTTTATGATATTTACTCGCTGTAACCAATGAATAGCGGGAACAAAGTTCAATATTTTTTTATCATCTACCAAATTTTCAGTCAGAAAGTTGTCAAAATATACAAAATATTGGGACGGTTTTAGAGAAATATTAGACATCAGGCTGTTAGGTTCTACCCGCTTCGGCGGAATATGTTCAAGAACGTTGAACAGCATTTACAATACTGTTCCGCAACATCAATTGACCTAAAACCGTGTCCGAGTTCGTGGGCAATGGTTCTTTCTACCACTTTGTTGTTATTTAAAAAGATATACCCAATCTGACTTTGTCGCGGCATAAAACCTGCCATGTCATTACTTCCGGCACCGAAATTCAATAAAAACAGATAGAGAGAATTTTTATCAAAGTTATCTCCGACTTTTTCTAAGTAAGCATTATTCATGGCCAGCATCGCGGGAGTATATTCTTCCA
>CAYVGO010000001.1:66231-121227 GCA_964450725.1 uncultured Muribaculaceae bacterium | reverse complement strand
AAGGAGGATATTGTTTGCGAAAATAGAGACGCATTACATACGTCTCTGCAACGAACCTATTCTTCAATGTTTGAGGCTATTTGCTGTAGAGACGAATGCAATTCGTCTCTACATTTACCTATTAATTTTCCTGCACATATTCCCTCGAACAAAGAATATTGTTAGCATAATCACTTGGTCAAATGATAGTCAAAAGTCATTGAAATGCAAATAATTCAGGAAAATGTTTACCTTTGTTTCATATATTTAAACCTATCCACATCAGAGTTCGAAGATAAAACAAATATTTCTTCTGCCATACTCACCAAGTCTGAGTTTGACAGAGCGATTATCGAAATTTATGAGGAAAAAGGTAGCCAATACCGAGTTTTACAGAACAAAAGAGAAATTCAGAAATGTTGTTAGGAGTTTTTTTGACCATATCGGAAAGTATAAAAAAGGAGAAGTCACTTCAGGCGCTCAAATTTCGGCTGATTCATTCACAAACCATTTCTTTTGACCATAAAATCGTATGAAAACAAGCATTGAACAATCGCGTCCCCTGTCGCGCACAATACAGGGCAAAACCCGTGCAGCCAATCAGGCACATATAGCCACTATTTTGCAGAAACAGGCTGCCCGGCAGGAAATGTCAGGTGACAAAGAAGAGCCGCTGCAAGCCAAAGCGGAAAACAATACCGGCCTGCCCGACAATCTGAAAACGGGCGTAGAAAATCTCTCCAGCTACAGTATGGATGACGTGCGCGTGCACTACAACTCCCCCAAACCCGCCCAGCTCCAAGCCCTTGCCTACACACAGGGCACAGACATACACATAGCCCCCGGACAGGAACAACACCTTCCGCATGAAACATGGCACGTCGTACAACAAATGCAGGGACGCGTACAACCCACCATGCAATTGCAAGGGGTAAATATCAATGATAACGAAGGATTGGAAAAGGAGGCGGATATGATGGGGGGAAAGGCGACGGTACAGAGGAAAGTCAACGACAATTCAAAAGATTCTAATCAACCTCAGGTTGACGATATTTTGCAGGCGCATGAACACGAATCTACAGAATATTCTAAAAATGTAATGCAATTATTTACGTTGCCTAAAGGGATAACAGATCTTCAAGAAAAAGCAAAAACGATTGGCGAAGAGATTAAAGAATCAACTTATGCAAATAATACAGACAAAGGTGAAACAATACCAGGATCAGAAACCTGGGGCAACGAGACTTTTTATGCCGGATATAGAAAACTTGATGAGTGGTATTTGTTAAAAGAACTTATAGAGACAACAAATGCAAGAGTTGAATTTGGAAAACATGTTAATACAGATGCCGACGTTATTTTTCGCGGAGCAATACCAGTTACAGTTTCGAGTGCAGCTGCAAGTGCTATGACTGATGATACTGCCTCCGCAACAGCAGTTTCTGTTTTGGATACAGATGCTATGGATGATGATACTACGACTTGTGGCTCTGCTGTTGCTGCCGCCGCAATGCCAACTCCTGCTGCTGCCGATCGCACTACTTCTTCTGAACTTGTAACAACTATAGCAGGAGAAAACAAAGTAGTATCTTCAAAAAGTCAGATAAAAATCAATATAGAAAATGCTTTAAAGCAACTGCTTTCAGGAACACGGACATATCAATACCACAATGGAGCTATTCTATATGCGCGTATAAATGCTAAGCAATTCACGAATGAAGATGAAAACATGAAGCCTATTGTTGATGGAGGTACAATAACGGATATCTTCAAAAAAATTACAGTGAAACAAAAAGGAAGTGTTACGATTCATGTAAAAGTGATTTTTAATGGTAATAAAGAAGTAAAAGTAACCAAGACTATAGGTGAAAAATCTACTCCTAGTAGAACGAGATGTAGAACACCGTCTGAATCCACGATGGAGCAGCCTGCGAAACGCCCCCGTTCTTCGTAGTTAATACGCCACGAAAGATTTAACCACAAACGTGATAACTTGTAACAAACATAAAGAATAAACATCATGCAAAAAAGAATATTGAATAACAACCGAGTTACAAAACAGGAGTTTAACATTGAGATTACGCCGAACGAATAGGCTATAATAGAAAATAATAATATCTCCTAACCCATAAAATACTTCCAAACTCTCCTCCACACTGTCCCTTGTTCGGCAAATATACCAATGATGCTCTAAGCGGCACTGCAACGGAGTTTACGAGTTCACGGAAGTTAAATTCTGCTTAACACGTTCTATTCATTTCCCCCACATATTCCATTGAACAAGCGGATATTGTTGACATAATCATTTTGTCGAATTAAATAGAAAAGAGACAATGGAAATCAATATTTTTCATTCTTTCATTTATTCATTCATTAGGTATTTATTATACTATTTTGTACTTTTGTCAAGTTTTTAATTCTAAATTATCAGTTAACTCTCTAAATTTGATTACAATTATGAATATCCCTGCAAACCTACAGTACTTAAAAACCCATGAATGGTTATCCCAAGAAGGCAAAACAGCAAAAGTCGGCATTTCTGATTATGCACAATCTTCGCTCGGAGACATTGTTTTTGTTACGCTTCCTGCGGTTGGCGACAAAGTTACCGTCGGAGAATCTTTTGCCGAAGTAGAGTCGGTTAAAGCCGTAAGTAATCTTTATGCTCCCGTTTCCGGTACCATTACTGCGGTTAATGAAAGTTTGTCTGACAGTCCCGAACTTTTAAACAGCGACTGCTACGGACAATGGATTATCGAAGTCGCCGTAGAAGAAACTTCTTCAGAATTACTATCCTCCACAGATTACCAAGCCCTTTGTCATTAAACCATGTCTCAATATACTCCGCACACCCAAGACGATATTCGTCAAATGTGCCAAACCATTGGCATAGGGAATATTTCGGAACTTTTTTCCTCCATTCCCTCATCCGTAAAGTTAGACCGTTTGGATATTCCCGACGGTCTAACTCCTTTAGAAGTAGAACGTACATTGTCATCACAAGCCGCCAAAAACAAAGTATTTGATACTATATTTCGCGGTGCGGGAGCCTATCGACACTATATTCCGCCGGTGGTAAAGAACCTTGCGGGACGTTCAGAATTTGTAACAGCATATACTCCTTATCAGGCAGAAATAAGCCAAGGCATTTTACAGATTATCTTTGAATTTCAGTCACACATCTGCCGTTTGACCGGTTTAGACGTTTCCAATGCCTCCATTTATGACGGTGCTACCGCTGCTGCAGAGGCTGTAAAAATGTGTCTTGACAATAAACGTAAAGTCGTTGTTGTACCCGACAACATTCATCCCGACACACTGGCAGTAATTGAAACTTACCTCAAACCGTTAGATGTTCAGGTAAAGAAATTACAGGTCAACACCGGCATTATTGACATGGCAGCATTACAAACACTGCTTTCTGAGGAAGTAGCCTGTCTTTACTTTGAACAAATCAACTTTTATGGCATGATTGAAAACAGCCGCGAAATTATTCAGGCTGCAAAAACTTTCGGCATCAAAACCATTTTGGGTACCAATCCTATAGCACTGGCACTTTTACCCTCAGCCGGAGAGTTGGGAGCCACCATTGCCACCGGCGAAGGTCAACCGTTAGGACTTTCTATTGCTTTCGGAGGACCGTATTTAGGTTATATTGCCTGCGTCAATGACGCTTTGTTGGTAAGAAAAATGCCCGGAAGAATTGTAGGAGAAACAACCGATACTGAAAATCGAAGAACATTTGTATTGACCTTACAAGCCCGCGAGCAGCATATTCGTCGAGAAAAAGCATTGTCGAGTATCTGTTCTAATCAAGCTCACTGTGCTTTAACCGCAACAATTTACTTAAGTCATGTCGGAAAAAAAGGATTAACAGAAATCGCCCGACAATGTACTTCCAAAGCCCACTACATGGCACGTGAACTATCTACAATCAAAGGCTTCAAGTTAAAATACAATCATGAGTTTTTCCATGAGTTTGTAACAGTTTCGGATATAGATACGGCAACCATTGAAAAAGCGTTGGCAGAACATAACCTGCTAAGCGGATTACCTCTCAACTCTTCAGAAATGTTGTGGTGCTGTACTGAATTATCCGACAAATCGACAATAGATAAAGTAGTTTCCATCTTAAAAAGTACGGTATGCAATTAATATTTGAACTTTCCAAAGTCGGCAGAAGCGGCTTTGACCTTCCTGCGTGTGATGTTCCTGTCGTAAACTTATCGACCGAAAAGCGGTCAGACGAAGTAGCATTACCTGAGGTTTCTGAAATAGATTTAGTAAGACATTACACCCGACTCAGCCGAAGAGCCCACGGTGTTGATAACGGATTTTATCCGTTAGGCTCTTGCACCATGAAATATAACCCCAAGTTAAACGAATATATTGCAGGATTTCCGGGTTTCACGGACATTCATCCATTACAGCCATTATCTACAGTAAAAGGTTGTCTGGAAAGTATGACAATGCTCTCAGATTTGTTGTGCAGCATTACGGGCATGAACGCCGTAACCTTGCAACCGGCAGCCGGAGCACATGGCGAATTTACGGGACTGCTACTCATTGACGCTTATCACAAACACCGCAATGACCACAAACGTAAAAAAGTAATTATTCCCGACGCAGCCCACGGCACCAATCCAGCAAGTGCGGTTATGGCAGGTTACGATGTGATTAATATCCCCTCTTTACCCAACGGTATGGTTGATGTAGAAGCCTTACGCAAAGTTGTAGGAGAAGATACGGCTGCATTAATGCTCACCAACCCCAATACACTCGGAATCTTTGACAAAAACATTCTTGAGATTACAGAGATTGTACATAAAGCCGGCGGATTAGTCTATTACGACGGTGCCAATCTCAATGCCATCATGGGTATTGTTCGTCCCGGAGATATGGGTTTTGACGTTATTCACCTTAACCTGCATAAAACATTCTCTACTCCTCACGGTGGTGGCGGACCAGGTTCCGGAGCCGTAGGCTGTAAAGATTTTTTGCAGCCCTTTCTACCCTACCCTACCATTACTGAGAGCAACTTAGAGAAAAGCCATGACAGTATCGGAAAAGTCAAAGCATTTTACGGTAATTTTTTAGTGAACATCAGGGCTTTAAGTTATATTCTGACCTTAGGTGCAGAGGGGATTAAAGATGCTGCCGAAAAAGCGGTACTGAATGCGAACTATCTATTGGCTAAAGTGAGTGATATTTTTGAGGATACCTATGACGAACCGTGCATGCACGAGTTTGTTATCAGTGCAGAAAAGTTAAAAAAGGAGACGGGAATCTCTGCATTACATATTGCCAAAGCCATGTTAGACTACGGAATACATCCTCCGACAGTTTACTTTCCGCTGATTGTTCATGAAGCATTGATGTTTGAGCCTACAGAAACAGAGACAATGGAAACCTTAGATGAAGTAGCAGACGTTTTACATACAATCTACCGTGAGGCATACAGTAATCCCGAAAAATTATTATCAGCTCCACATACAACACCTGTCAGTAAAGCCGACGAAGTAAAAGCTGCCAGAACTCCGATATTGAAAAAGTAAAAGAATCTAACACCACAAATCAGTCAATCCTTCGTCCACAAGAATAGTATTGACCGGGTTAATGGAATAAAAATGCAGTCAACGTTATAGATATAATATTGACTGCATTTTTTATTACTTATAAGACACGCTCTTGATTATGTTTAAGACTTTACCTTATGGAAAGTACTATGAATATAGTATTCTAAATAGGATTGATTATAAATTCATATTTCCCACTCTTGTTCATTTGCAGGGCAGTGAATGAAATTCTATATATCTGTTCTCCCCAAACTCCGGAAAGTCTTTTATCGGAGAGTGAAATCGTTTCAATATGTACTTTAAACTGTTTCGGATTATAGTTCATTTCTACTTTTTGGTTTTGTACGGTAATGATAATCTTTCCTTGTCGGGTAATGTCTATTTCTCCCCATGTCATAAAGTTCAACAGGTTGGGTTGAAGCGTTCTATGTAATACAAAGTTATCTTGAATCACAATACCCGTACTGTTTTTTTTGTTAGTCTCAGCATAGCGAATCTTGTAAGTCCTGATGTATTTTTTTACTGCGGCACTCTCAGGATAAGCGTCAGCAATATCTAATGAAAATTGGTGCTTAAGACTGTCATATTTACATTCTTTCGCCTTAAACTGACTGCCAAATGACTGTGGAACACCGTTAATAAGCGGTAGATTGTGATAGTTGCTTTGCATTGTCCATATCGAGTAACGTTCAGAAGAAAATGTCTGACGGGTATAAGTTCCCACTCCGACATCGATAAAGATAGGAGTCTGATGAAGATAGAATATGAATGTTCCTACATCGTTATGATTATGGCTTTCATTGTTATATCCACCTTTTGTGGCCAAACACATCGTACCGTCAAGGCTATTCATAAAACAAAACTCTGTCTGGTTATACCATACATCACGCGGTACACTCTCCATTGCCATGTAATGATTAAACTCTTCTCTATACCACCAACTTTGGAGTATTCTAAATATATCTCTGCTTAACTTCACACCCTGCTCTGCTTGCCTTGTTTTCATTTGAGAATCGGTTGCATAATTCATCATCTTCTCACTTTTGACGGCTTTTCCGTAACGATAAATTAGTTCATATTCTCCGCCACCTTTAGCAGAAGCGTCTGCAAAGTTAATTACCCAGCCCTTTCCGACATAAGAGTTTACAATATATTCTCCCATCGCTTTAACCTGTGGGTCATTAAAGAGATTTACTTTGCCTCCTGTAATATCATAAAGGAGTTGTAAATAATCGTACATTTTTCCTGCGGCGTGTCCCCAGTAAGAGGGACCTTCTTCACAAGCTCCATCTTGTTTTGAGTAATTAATAAATTTGTCTACAGAAGTCATGGTTCTATATACAGCCGCCGTCAAAGCATCTGGATTGTTTTCTAATAAAGCATAACACATTAACACGTTAAAGTTACACCATGGGTTCCAATTGTTGACCATCGTTGCAGGAGTTGCATTAAATGCCTGCCACCAAAAGTTACTGTTTTTCATATAACTGTCTAACATTCTACGCTGCAATTCATTTCTTAATCTGGAAGCAATCAATGTGTCAACCTTATCAAACTCGGGTTTTAGATAATAATATACCCATGCCAACAAACTGCAAAAGTCGCTTTGCGCTAATTCTATAATTTCATAATCGGGTCGTGGTAAAGGATTTCTACGGTCAACGCCGGCAAGATGTGCCGACAATCCCCAAGAGGTCATTTCACAAGCATTCCACACTCCATTGATAATCTGTGGCACAAATCGTCCTTTTCCTTCAGCCAACTCGGCACAAAAGAGTTGTGTTATGGCAAGGATGTTCTCTTCGTAAGGTTTCTCCATTACTTGACGATTACCGGATACCCCATACTCAATATATGCCATGGCGGGTATTACTTGAAACTTATAGTCCAACAGTTTCTCTCCGGCATCAACAATTAACTTTGACTTTTCTCCCAATAATTTAGTCCATTTTCCCCTGTCTTCATAATCGGGATAAGGTATCCACTTTTGATGCAGTATTAATGAATTCTTTACTTGTTCTTCTGTCATGCTGTTGGTTAACAGATTACGATAGTTGTGAGCATAACTATTGATGAATAGTGAGAATAAAAATGTAGAAAGTAATACAATCGGTTTCATAAGTATCTGAAGTATAAAGATAATACAGTATTGATTATTTCTCGGAGAGACAAAGACGAAAGTACTATAATTTTACGGTTATTACTTATTGAGATAACAATACTTAACAACTAAATTTTCATCTCGCGCCATTCTGTGATTATGGTAATCCCATGTAAATATTGTATTTTTGCCCCATTATTTACATAACTCAAATTAAAGATGGCTAATTCACTCAAAATTATGGGTCAACCTCTACCCAATATGCCTTGGGAAAATCGTCCGCAAGGCAGTCAAGAAGTAATCTGGAGATATTCTCAAAATCCTATTATCCAACGCAATGCTTTACCTACTTCTAACAGTATTTTCAATAGTGCTGTAGTTCCTTTTAAAGATGGTTTTGCCGGAGTATTTCGATGCGACGACACCAACCGCAGAA
Source organism: uncultured Muribaculaceae bacterium (assembly GCA_964450725.1). Taxonomy (GTDB): domain Bacteria; phylum Bacteroidota; class Bacteroidia; order Bacteroidales; family UBA932; genus CAYVGO01. The sequence continues at coordinate 113,135 of CAYVGO010000001.1, read as the reverse complement.
TGAGATTACATGTAGGATTCAGTAAGAATGGGTTAGATTGGGACATCCAACCTGAGATGTTGAAGTTTGAATGTGCCGACAAAGAAATCGGGGAGTGGGTTTACGGTTACGACCCTCGCGTATGTGAAATCGACGGACGGTATTACATTACTTGGTGTAACGGTTATCATGGACCTACGATTGGTGTGGCTTATACTGACGATTTTCGTAAATTCACTCAATTAGAAAACGCATTCTTACCTTTCAATCGCAATGGAGTAATGTTTCCTCGAAAAATCAATGGTAACTTTGCTATGCTCAGCCGCCCGAGCGATAACGGCCATACCCCTTTCGGCGATATATTTTACAGCGAGTCTCCCGATTTAAACTACTGGGGAAGACACCGCCATGTGATGTCTCCGGCGCCTTTTGAACAAAGTGCTTGGCAATGTACAAAGATAGGAGCAGGACCCATTCCTATAGAAACATCAGAAGGTTGGCTGGTCATTTATCATGGCGTGTTAAATTCTTGTAACGGATTTGTATATAGTTTTGGCGCCGCCTTATTAGACTTGGCACAACCTTGGAAAGTAAAATACCGGTCAGGGCCTTATTTATTGTCGCCGCAAACACTTTACGAATGTATGGGAGATGTACCTAATGTTACTTTCCCCTGTGCAGCATTACATGACCCGCAAAGCGGTCGTATTGCCATTTACTACGGCTGTGCAGATACCGTAACAAGTGTTGCCTTCGGATATATTGCAGACATTATTGAGTTTACCAAAAAAACATCTTACTTATAATATATTCCTTTGATAAAATAAGTAGTGTATAATATATCTATTGCAAAACGTCGATAAGAGCCATCTTGTCGACGTTTTTTTGAATATGCCACTTGAGTTATATTAAAAACCAATTACCATTTAACCTTTTACTCACTATATTTTATCTCATCACACTAAAGAAATTAACCTTTTTATATCTACAGATTAATGTTAGGGTATATACCTTAATAGATACAGACTGTACAACACAATAATATTACCTTGTACAGTCTGATAATAATAATCTGTACAAGGCAATATAAAATTATCTATTGTTTTTTACTAATATAACCTTACGTTTCACCTAATAAGTATAAAGGTTTTTGTTAGTTCCATTTGATATTTTTACAATATCACTTTGGGTTAAAGGTTAAACAACAGAGAGGTCAGCCCGGCTTACACAAGGCAATAAACATCAGCAAGAGATTCCTTGATTTAACAGAGAAGCTTTGATGTGGTGGCAGAAGTAATCGTGAAATTGCGAAAATCAAAAGGAGAAAGGAGAACCAAATGCGGACGCTTGCCGACTTCAATAGTGCCATAAAGATGTTCTACAGAGAGCGCTTTTGCTCCTCCCAAAGTAGCCCAGCCTAAAACCTGCTCAAAAGAGAGTTGAGGAAATTCAGACAAAAGAGTTTTCATTTCGTCCAAAATATTATAACTATTAGTAGAAGCATAACTGTCCGTACCTAAGGCTACAGGAAATCCTGAAGTTGAGAGCGGTGCTACATCGGGGTATTTTTTTTCGATAAAATAATTGGAATTAGGACACAGTACCCAGTGAATGTTTGAATATTGGTTACGTTTCAAATAATCAATATCTTCTTTGGTGGTGTAGGTGTTATGTACCAAAAGAGTTTTTGAATGATGAGGAATATTGGCCAAAAGTTGTTTCAGAGAATTTTGCTTATCCAGATTGGGCAATGGAAAGTTTAAACGTTCAAATAACTCTTTGAGGCTTCCTCCGGCTTTTGTAAAGAGTTCTGTTTCACTTTCTCCTTCTTGATTGTGAAGCGAAAGTATTTTGGGTGAAAATGTATCGAAAAACTGTATTTTTAATTCGTCTGATACAGAATATGCTGCATGCAGCGTTGCAGTGTAAGGTATTTGATATTCTGTTGCCGTATTGGCAGTTTGTTGCAAATGTTCAATGATTTGTCGGGCTTTATGGGGAATTAGTCCGAGACATTCAATAAAGGTATGAGTATAAAGTTTTGATTTTTTTTTGAGAGCAAAGCACAGACTTGTATTGGCAATATCACCCAAAGCAATCACTCCGTCGATAAACATTTTGTGTAGTGCCTTTTCTGCGGCATCAAGAATATCTTGTTGAGTATAATTTTGCTTGTCGGTTATTTGTCGGCGTAAAAACTCGGTTAATCCTTGCTGAGGCTGATATTTTCCTAAGAGGTGAGAATATTCGATATGGCAATGTGCATTGACCATTCCGGGAATAATCGTTCCACTGTAAAACTCTATACCTTCACGTTCTGTCAAAGTTTCATTTTCAGAAATTTCAACAATCGTACCATCATCTTGAAGCGTTATACAGCCGTTTTTTATCGGAGGCCGATTAATGGGAAATATCAGGTGTGCAGCAATTTTCCTCATAATGAGCAGGGTCAGAATAAAAAGAGTAATGTTGCCATACAGCAGGCGCAAAGGGAAGGTCGTTACGTATCCATTTTTCAACCAACTCCATTCTCAACTCCTCCAACCCTTCCAAGTAATTATCTAAGTCGCTTTGAGCAGAGTTTACTCTATAGGTTAATTCTTTATTGACCTTTTTATAAATATCTTTAACCATTGGAGCACTTCGAGAGTAGTAGCGTAAAGAATTTTCAAATTGTGTAAAGTTAGTTTGATGACGCTCAAAAATAGCATTATATATTTTTATGGAGTCTTTGAGGTCAACCGGGCGGGTTCCGTAAAGAATGGCATCAGACCAGTGCATTTCCACTAAAATGTCCGCCATCTTATCTTTTGATAAAATCGCGGAACACGCAGAACAAAGAAGAACAATAATTATTGGAAGGCAATAATGACGCATATTGCAAGAATACAAAAGAGTTTATGCCTTTCCAAAAATCTTAAACCCTATTCCTACCGAAAAATAGTAGTTTTTAAAAGCTTTATTAAACTTTACGGGCAAGTCATAAAGTGCTGACGTAGGAGCAAAGTTACCTGTAAAGTTGCCTGTAAACTTAAGATCAATAGAAAATCTGTTTAAGACTACAATATCTGACTTTACATCATAACCGACACCTACTAACCAACTTTGTGGAAACTTGACAAGTTTATAACTATTGGCTTCCATAGCCTCTTTATTTTCTGATGTCAGATTTAAGCCAAAAACATAACCTCCGTAAAACCGAAAGTTAGTAGCAAGTTTTACTCCTATAATCAAAGGACATGCAAAATCTGAAGTGGTAATCTTATAAGAAGTTTTGTCACTGTTACTTTGTAGCGGAAAAGTATAAAATTGATATTGTACGGAAAAAGTAGTATATTGGGGTTGCACTTCAAAATAGAGCATGTTATATTTAAACCTGAAAGTAAGTCCGGCATGCCATCCCGTACCGGCTTTGGGATACTCCAATCCTTCAAAAATTTTATATCCTTCCAGTTGGTTTCCCTGCACAGGCTGCATATACTTTTGCGTAATTCTTTTACTAATCACCGGATTTCCCCATTGATAACCGCCAAAAACATCTGTACGAATACTATAGGTTTGACCTTGAGAGAGTAATGGCAAGCAAAGAAAAATCAGAATAAGGTAATAGTAACTTTTCAAGAATTGATATCTTTGGTAAAACTTAAAGGTTTGGTTCATAATATAAATAATTTAGGATTTGAATGTAATTATTCTTTTTGAGATTTGATTTCATTACAATTCAACATATGGATGCATTATTCAAGTTTAATGCTCAATGAGTTCTTTCTCTATTTTTGAAAATATTTGCTCTATAGATTGACTAATTGTTTGATAGTTTTCCACCGTATTTAACGGCTGAGAAACACTAAAATAGAATTTGATTTTTGGTTCAGTTCCAGAAGGGCGTATAGAGACTGAAATTCCTTTTTCTGTAAAATATTGCAGTACGTTTGATGTATAAGGCTGGTCAATTTTCTCTGTAGTACCTGACAATACATTTGTTTTCGTCAGTGTTTGATAATCATAAACCGTTACCACTTTTTCGCCGGCAATTACCTTAGGAGTTGATGTTCTAAACTTCAACATGATATTTTGAATTTCTTGCATTCCTTCAACCCCTTTTTTGGTCAAAGAGACTTGCTTTTCTTTATAAAGTCCGTATTTACAATAAATTTCAAGTAATAAGTCATAGAGAGATTGTCCTTTGCTCTTAGCCCAAGTGGCAACTTCTGCCACTAATGCAGATGTTACAATGGCATCTTTGTCTCTAACAAATTCTCCGACATTAAATCCGAAACTCTCTTCTCCACCGCCAATAAATGTTTGCGTTCCTTCATGTTTACGAATTACTTCGGCAATATATTTAAATCCTGTATAGCAGTTATACCATTTCACATCAAAACTTTCAGCAATCTTGACCATTAAATCTGTGGTAACAATGGTTTTCACAATATATTCATTGCCGGTCAACTTACCTTTTTCTTTCCACTGCTTCAATAAATAATAGGTTAAAATAGAGTTGGTTTGATTTCCGTTTAATATCTCCATGGTTCCGTCATGATTACGTACGGCAATTCCTACTCTGTCAGCATCAGGATCTGTGGCTAATACTAAGTCAGCATGCTCTTTGTCTGCTAAATTTATCGCCATTTGTAATGCCGATTTTTCTTCAGGATTTGGAGATTGTACTGTTGGGAAATTACCGTCATTGACATTTTGCTCTTTGACAGTAAATACTTTTGTAAATCCCATTCTGCGTAGCATTTCCGGAAGTAGCGTTACTCCTGTTCCGTGCAAAGGAGTATAGACAATCTTAAGATCATGATATTGCTTTATACTTTCTGGAGAAAGTTTTACTAATGTAGCAATAGATTGAAGATAAATTTCATCAATATTTTTACCGATATACTCAATGAGATTTTTGTTAGGCTCAAAGGTTACTTGCTCCGGAGAATTAATCTTATTTACTTCAGCAATAATATTTTCATCATGCGGCGGCGTTACTTGTGCCCCATCTTCCCAATACACTTTGTATCCATTATATTCTTTAGGATTATGAGATGCCGTAATAACAATTCCGCTTTGACATTGTAAATGCCTTACGGTAAAACTTAATTCTGGAGTTGGTCTCAAAGCATCAAATAAAAATACTTTAATGCCATTTCCCGATAAAATAGCAGCAGCCACCTCTGCAAAATAACTACTGTTATTTCTACAATCATACGCAATGGCTATTTTTATTTGTGGTAAATGTTGAAAAGTTTTTTTCAAATAATTGGCTAATCCTTGTGTAGCCATTCCTACGGTATATCTATTCATTCGATTTGTCCCCACCCCCATAATTCCACGTAACCCTCCGGTACCAAACTCTAAACTTCGATGAAAACTTTCCACTAATTCTTTAGGGTCATTTTCCAAAAGATGTTTTACTTGGGTTTGTGTTTCTTTATCAAAAGAAGGAGATAGCCATGTTTGGGCTTTCTCTTTAGAAATGTCGAGTAAATTATTCATATCGCAATTTTATTATGATGATTTATTGTATTTTACGTTTAAAGTATTGCTCTATCACTTCATGAACGGTAGCATAACTTTTGTTTAAAAATCGAGAGAGTTCATTAGGTTTAACCCATAAAACCTTCTCAATTCCCTCTGTAGTTTGAGGAGTTAGCGGTTGGTTTTCATAATAGGTCATTTGATACCACTGTGTTGTTTTTAAAATCGGATAACCAAAAAGTTGATAGGTGTGATAGGTCACTAACAATTTGTCTATAATCGTTAAATTATAGATACCGCACTCTTCTTGTACCTCTCGGAGTGCAGTATGTTCCAAGTTTTCTCCAACATCTTGCTTTCCTTTCGGTAAGTCCCAAAAACCTCTTCTAAAAATCAACAACAGTTCTCCATTCTTGTTGACAACCAACCCTCCGGCAGCGTTAATATGTTGGAATCTTTTACAGTATTCCGTCCATTTATCTTCCGAAATATGTTCAAAACGTCCGTTTGAAAATACCTTGTATTCCATTATTCAACAATTGTTATCCAACCGAATTTGTCGGGAATATCTCCATATTGTATTCCTTTTAACTTTTCATACAACATTGTTGATATTTTTCCGGCTTCTTTACCATTACCGTAACGATAAACTTTATTGCATTCAGGGTCTGTAATAAATCCAATCGGAGTAATTACCGCAGCGGTTCCGCATTCTCCAACTTCTTCAAAACTCTCCAACTCAGAAACCTCTACAGGTCTTCGTTCTACGCTCAATCCGGAATCTTTAGCCAAAATCATCAAACTATCATTGGTAATTGAAGGTAAAATACTTTGAGATTTTGGAGTAATATATCTATTTCCTTGAATAGCAAAAAAATTAGCCGGCCCACACTCATCGATATATTTTTTTTCTTTAGAATCTAAATACAAAATAGTGGAAAATCCTTGTTGCTGTGCTTGTTGTATCGAGATTAAACTGGCAGCATAGTTACCTCCTACTTTGGCATGTCCTGTTCCCAGCGGAGCTGCACGGTCATGGTCGCGATCAATAACCACAGATACCGGTTTAAATCCTTCTTTAAAATATGGTCCAACTGGTGAACAAAAAACTAAAAACATATATTGATTCGCAGGTTTTACACCTAACTGCTCTCCATGCCCTATCAGCAAAGGACGAATATACAATGTAGATCCGCTATCATATGGGGGAACAAATTCTTTATTGAGTTCCACCACCTTTTTTACTGCCTCAGTAAACATTTCTACACTTGGAGGCTGCATCTGGAGGTATTGAGCTGAACGTATCATGCGTTTGGCGTTTTCAATAATCCTGAAGAGTCTTATTTTTCCATCTTGTCCTCTATAGGCCTTCAATCCTTCAAAAGATTCTTGTCCATAGTGCAAACAACTTGATGACATATGTAGTTTAATATACTCATCTTGTGTAATTTCCAAATCTGACCATGCACCGTTGGCAAAATTTGACCTTACGTTATAGTTTGTTGTTACATAACCAAATCCTAAGTTTTTCCAATCCATAAATTTATTTTTAAAACGTTTGTGTTCCAATTACAAAACAAATGTACATGATTTTTTTGAAATTATTATTATTGAGGTTAGATAAAATAAAGAGAAGTGTCAAAAGTGAAAGCAAAAAGAGTCGTGGCTTAACCACAACTCTTTTTGGAATCAGATTTTATACTATACGTTTACATAACTACAGTTATAGTTCCTTGGAAATGCTCAACTCTACCGTCTTCATAATTTACTTTATAACTATAGAAGTAAACACCTTGAGGTAATCCTGCTGCACTAAATGTTTCATCATAATTCTTAGATTCATAGACTAAGTTTCCGCTACGATTCATAATTCTTAACTCAACAGATTCTGTACCATAGAAAGGATGTTTCAATACATCATTTAATCCGTCACCATTTGGAGTAATCACTTGTGCTCCTACAACATTGATATGTTGTGCAGCCAATGATACTGTGACGGCATTACTATAAGCATCAGGACAGTTTGGTGCTGAAATTTTCAATTTGTAGTATAGTTTTTTAGTCGTTTCTATACCTGTAAATTGCAAAGTTTCTCCAGTAATGTCAAGATAAGAGGCTCCTTTAGGAGTGTTATCTGCAATCGGTGAAACACCTTCAGGAGATGTACCAGCCAACCATTGATATGAAATCTCTGCAGCACCACCGGATAATATCGAATTTAGAATAACTTGATCTTCCGGTCTATTCATTGTATTTTCTAACGGAGTAATACTTACTGTTGTTGAAGGAACAACAAGTAATAATACCGGTTCTGAATGTATTATACAATTATTAGTAGTATTTACCAATGAAACTCTATATTCAAAAGAGCCCATAACTGACGTTCCTAAAACTGCTAAGGTATCTGTGGTTGTTCCTTGATAAACAGCCTCTGAATAAGCGGCATCATTCAAGTCTTTCCAAGTTTCACCATTTAATTGCTGCCAACGATAAGTAATATTGTCACTACTTTCTAATCCTACGGCTAATTGTGCATCATAGGATAAGCAAGAGACAACTAAGTCTTTCGGTTGTTCAATAATCGTAGCACCCGGCAATACATCTACCTTAACTTTTGTAGTAATAACAGAATAACAATTGTCTTCGGCAGGCACAGCAACAAATCTATAATTACTTGTTACGTTTGGTTTAAATTTATATACTGGAAGGTTTGCTCCTAACATATCTAACCAAACTACACCATCTACAGAAGATTGCCATTGATATGAGAAGTTTTTGCTTCCTGCTACTTCGGCTAATAATGTATGTTCTGCTCCATTACAAATAGTTGCATTTTGAGGTGAAACGACTAATGTAGGTATATTAGATTCTGCAACCATTACCTCTTGAGAGATAGTCATTCCGCATCCATTGGTTATAAGCACTCTGTAATAACGTATTCCAAGACCTGCAACTACATTATATGTGGAAGATGTCGCTCCAAATATATCCACCCAACTTCCTGATATATTTCCACTTCCATCTACATTAATATATTGCCATTGATAGGTTACCTTCTGTCCTTCTTTTGTTGTTACCGAAAGTGGATATTGTCCATTAGGACACATTGTTCCAGATAAAGGTTCCTTTACAATTTGGGGAACTCCACCCTCAGCAAGAAGAATTTCTCGAGAATTAATAGAGCCACAAGTTTCAGTTCCTCCGGAAACAATACAACGATATTTATCACCATGTGCCCAACCGTTAATTACAAGCGATGGAGAAACTTGATTATCCACATTAACCCACTGAGTTTCGTACTTTTGCCATTGATAATTTAGTATATTACCTCCGGTCGCAGTAATTTGAAGTCTAATTTCTTCCTCCGGACATGCTATAACGTCAGACTGTTGTTTTGTTATTGATGGTATACTGGCGTTAAATACCATGACAGAAGAACGTGAAGTATCGGCACCACAACCATTTTTTACTATAACTCTATAGAATGTAGATCTTTGTAAATTTGAAACCGTCAATTGTTTCTCAGATGGCACATTAACATTCATCCATTCACTATTATGTCTGTATTGCCAGATATATTCTACATTGTCAACTTGATTGGCAGTAACATCCAATACAAATTTTTCTCCTGCACACATTGCTCCTCCAACAGGTTGAGTTATAATTGTTGGTATCGTACCAGGCTTAGCAAACGCAGATTCTGAGTACATAGTGCTTGAGCACGCTGTTATTTTACATCTATATTGGGTTAACTCTTCCACACGACTAATTGAAAATGTAGATTGCGTTGCTCCAAATATATCACTCCACGTTCCATTATTAAATCTTTGCCATTGAAGGAGAATTGGATTGGCTCCGGTTACAGCAATTGATAATTGTCCGTTTTCACCATCACAAAGTGATATTGATTGAGGCTGAGCAACAATTGTTGGCTGATTACCTGATGATACTGTTACAACATTAGAAGTAACTTCTCCACAAGCATTTTTGACAATTACCCGATAGGCAGAACCCGGCATAACATCATAAGTAGATTTATCTGTATCCGTCAATAAAGCCTGCCACTCTAAACCATCATCTGACTTTTCCCACGTATATTTCAAATCACTGCCAATTACACCAATGCTTAATCCAAATTTAGCATCTGCACATGTAGTACCACCAACTAATGGTTTTACAATTTCCGGATTACCTCCGAAAGAACAAGTAGCCACTTGACTAATTGCCTGTTGACAATTTTCTCCACTCTTAGGAACAATGCAACGATAAGCCTGAGGCAATTGATCTACAACAACAGATAATGTTCCATCAACAGCATCAGCAACATCTGCCCATGTTTGACCATCTGTAGTTTTTTGCCATTGATAATTCACAGATAAACTACCTGTTGCTTCAGCCTGCAGTGTAACAGTCTGTCCTAAACATACTTGTTGGTCTTTTGGTTGTACAATAAATGATGGTATATTAGATGAAGATACGGTAATGCTATTTGTTAATTTACTTTGGCATCTACCATCAAGAACAGATACTAAACAACGTATTTCCCGACTACCTTTACCAAAGAATGGTAAGTCATATTCATGAGTATTAGCACCTGCAATATCAAACCAATCTCCAAATTTTTCCTGCCATTGATAAACTGCATTAGGAATGTTACTTTGTGTGTATAATTTAAATGTACTGTTTTCACACATAGTACCCCCAACAGGTTGTTGCGTAATGATAATATTATTTACTTTGTTCACTACCGCAGTGGCTGATGTTACAGGACCACAAACACCTTGCTGTATTTCACACTGGAAATATAATTTATCTTGAGTAAAGTTAGCCACATAAACATTATTGGTAGCCTTGTCAATATTGTTCCAATCTTGCATATTGGTTGAATATTTCCATTGATAATTTGGTAAATTGATTCCTGTAACTTCAACTCTCAATGGATAACTTTCTTCAGCACAAATAGTTCCACTTTTCGGATGTATAATAATTGTAGGTTGCTCTGCCACTTGAACATAAGCAGACGTACTTTCAAGTGTTATACCGCAAGACTGTAACACACAACGATAGTAAGCATCATCAGTAACATTCTTCACAACATATGTTGAACTTACAGCACCTTCTATGTCTTCAAAAACGTCATTATCAAATGAAATTTGCCATTGATAAGAGAAAGTCATAAATCCATCCGGAACGACTGTTAATTTATAATCATTACCAGAACATACAGTTCCACTCGTAGGTTGCTCTAAAATTGCTATAATTTGATCAGGCTGTTGTATGCTAACTGTTGCCGGTTCTGAATTAACAGTTCCACAATTACTTGTAAGACCGGAAACAATACAACGATATAAGGCAGGTTCTTCCACCGGATTAATATCTAACATTGTTGTAGCAGCACCGTCAATAGAACTCCAATTCAATCCGTCATCTATTGATTTTTGCCACTGATAATTCAATAGTAATGCGCCGGTTGCTTCAACATTCAAAGTAGTTCCTTGTCCTTCACAAACTGTTATCGATTTGGGAGATTTAACAATCGTCGGAGTTGTACCTATTGACACTCTGGCCGTATTAGACACATTGGTACCACAACCATTGGTTACCTTTAATCGATAAGATGAAGGTTCGTTAATGTAACTCAATTCTAATTGTTGAGAAGCCTCGCCTTCGATACTTTTCCAAACTCCACCTACAAATTGTTGCCATAAGTATGTAGCCGTAGAACTTCCTTCTACTTCCGGTTGAAGAGTATAACTACTATTTTTACAAACCGATACTGCTGAAGGTAGTGTTACAAGTGGTTCAAACCCTTTCTCTACTGTAACGATATCTGACATTACAATACCGCAAGTTTGTTCATTTGGAGTTGCCGATACCCTGTACATTGTCGTTTGGTGATTACCAACAACTGTGTAAGTAGGTTGAGTTGCACCCTCTATAGAATTCCATATCCTTCCATCTCCAGAAGATTCCCATTGGTAAGTAAATGCAGAAGAACCTGCAACTACAAAGACCATAGTGTGAGACTCTGAGCACAACATCGCGCCTTGAGGTTGCTCTAAGATAGTTGGAGCATCAGCAACACTAACCGTTACCTCATTGGTACGAATTGGGTCTGGTAGACAAATTGTTGACAACAAGCATCTGTAATGAGTTGTTTCTGTTATGATTTCTTCCACACTATATGCTTGTGCACCACGAATGTTCTCCCATCGTCCTTCTCCGACTTTCTTTTGCCATTGATAAGTAATATTTTCACTACCTTTTGCCATAGTGTATAAAATAAATTTACCATTTAAACAAGAAGTACCACCTTTTGGTTGTGTCTCTATCGTTATACCTGAAAAATTAGAAACTTTGGCAGGTTTACTTACGACAGTTCCACACCCTTCAGATGTAACATTAACACGATAGAACAATGGATCAGCAGTAGGAGAAGTAATATACTCTCTTTGATTTGCACCCTGAATAGGAGTCCAGTTTTCACCATCGGCAGAATTTTCCCATGCATAAGTATATCGGGTTCCACCTGTCAGTTGAGCAAATAAAGTAACTCTCTCTGATGCACAGGCAACTACACTTTTAGGATGCTGTATAATAGTCGGCTGATTAGCTATTTGAACTGTAATAGAATTAGTATTGACAGTTCCGCAACCATTCGCTGCTACTCCTCTATAAACCGTTGTAGTTGCAAGGTTATCTATTGTGTAATTTAATTGATTCGCATTAGATATATCTACCCATATTCCACCGTCTTTGTATTGCCATTGATAGCGAGAGCCGATTTCAGAAACAGTAAAAGACATATCAAAAGTACCGTTAGGACACATGTATCCACCCACTGGTTGTTGTAAAATGATTGGAACACGACCTATACCCACTTGAGCCTCATTTGTATACAAGAAATAACCTGTTCCTAATTTTATAGAAGAAATTTTACATCTATAATAAGTTAGTTGTTCAATATCATTTACATTTAATAAAGGATTTTCTCCACCGATAGAAACATTTGACCATGTTACTCTATCTGTTGAATACTCCCATTGGTATAACACATCTGAACTACCAGTTGCTTTGGCTTGTAACACGGCATTGTCACCGTCACATATAGTGTAACTTTTTGGGTGTTCAATAATAGTCAATTGATTTCCTATGGTTATCAGTATCTGAGGACCTTCTACCAGAGAACCGCAAGTATTATAAAGAACACACCTGTAAAGAACTGTTTCACCCAATACATCCGGTAAATTTTTAGCCGTATAAGTATTATTTGTTGCTCCATTAACATCTTCCCATGCTGTACCATTATACTTTTGCCATTGATATGTCATATCAGAAGAACCTTGAGCATTAATAAACAATGAATACTCACCTTTAGGTAAAGCAGTACCATTGGGAGCCTGACTAATAATTGTCGGAAGAGTTCCCAATTGTAATGTTGCTGTATTAGATACTACAGATTCACAATTTTCACTATCAGAAGAAATGGCACAACGATAAACCCTTGTATTACTTGGCATCAAGATAAATAACTCTGAGTCATTGCCTTCTTCAGCAATATTTGTCCAATTTGTTCCATCTAAATATTGCCATTGGTATAAAGGATTATCCACTCCAGCAACAGATACCTTCATTGAATACTCTATGTTTTGGCACAATTGAGCACTCTGAGGATGAGATACCACCGTAGGAGATGTAGAAGTCCAAACAGAAACTTCTCTTGTTGTTAAGTCTCCACAATCAGTAGAAATCACAGCTTTATAATTTTGACGAGTTACAAAACCTGATAATCTTAACTGCAACTCGGTTTCTCCGGACAATTCTTGCCAATCTGAGGCTATAATATTTGCAGGGTCTTTCATATACCACTTCACTGAGTGAAATGCTTCTGCTGGCTCTATAGCTGTAGAAAGTACATACGTTTGATCCTGACACATACTTCCAGATACAGGTTCTACTTTTATCTTTGTTTTAGGACGCACCACTACATTCGTAACACGTGTATCTAATACTCCACATCCAGATGGAGTAGCGTCAGCGCGTAAGAAATATGATGTTGTTCCTGCTTCTGTCGGAGACAGGATATAACTTTTATTTTGAGCAGAAGGAATAAGTATATTTTCTGTTCCTACAACTTTATACCATTGATAGTTAATCAGTGATGCACCTGTAACTTCCGCTGACAATGTAAGTGTTTCTCCAAGACATATTGTTGTTTCTTGTACCGGACTTTGTGTAATGGTCGGAGAAGTACCTCGAGAAACCGTTACTTCATCACTGTCAAAACCACTTAAGCAGTAAGAAATATAACATTTATACTTTCCAGCCGCATTCACCAAAACTGATGAAGATGTAGCACCCGGAATAGGGTTATGTCCAGTACCGGTATCAAGATGCCATTGATAAGAATGAGAGTTAGAGCCGGTTACAGTTACAGATAAGCGCATTGAAGCATCTCCACAGAATGTACCACCCACCGGTTGATTGGTAATTACCGGAGTACCGGCTGCCATCACCGTAGCAACATAAGATGTAATACCCGGACATGTCGGATTGGTGGTCGTAACATTGACTCTGTATTGTGTTCCGAGTGTAGGTGTAGTTGCGGTATAAGTACTTGATGTTGCTCCGGGAATATCAAGGAAAGTTGAACCGTCTGTAGGAAGTTTTTCCTGCCACTGATATTGTAATACTCTTGCACCCGTTGCCAGTACCGTGAATGTAGCATTCGCAACGCCACAGACTTCTGCATCTGTAGGTTGAGTAATGATCGACAAACCTTTGGCTTCTACAGTAAAGATATTTGTATAGTTGGTTCCACAGCCATTAGATATTTTAACTTGATAAACCCCTTCTTTTGTTATATTGTAAACAGAATTATTGGCATTCATTATATTAGTCCATCTTCCATCTACTTTTTCTTGCCATTGATAATGAAGTAATGTTGCTCCTTCGGCTGCAACGGTAGAGCGGTAAACTCCACCACCTTCACAAATGCTTATACTACCGTCAATAGGTTGCTGTGTAATCACCGGGATGCCACCTCTTGTAACATTAGAAATATCAGAAATTACTGTTTGTGTACACCCTAATGAACCAACAATAACTCTGTAAGCCACCGCAGTGGTAATATCATTTAATCTCAATATTGAGGTATTTTGACCACTGACATCTAACCATGTTCCGTCAGAAGAATAACGCTGCCATTGATAAGATAACAGACTACCTCCTGTCGCTTCAACCGAAAGTTGATAATTATCTCCTGAACAAACCGCTACATTGGCTAAGGGCTGAGTAACAATCGTTGGAAAATTTCCAGAACGTATTACGGCTACCGTAGAAAAGATCTGTGTAGCACAACTCGAAGATATCACACAGTGCAAACTCTGGTCAGTCGTAACTCCGGAAATTGTATATGAACTTGATGTTGCCAATGAAATTGGTGTACTACCGTTCATCCATTGGTAAGATAATGTTCCCGGCCCGGTTGCTTCTACACTGACAGTAAAACTACCACCCGGACATACCATACCTCCAACGGGTTGACGTGTAATGACAATTGGTTCATTGCTTATTCTAACCTCAGCAACATCTGAGGTTACAGAGCCACAAGTAGCACTATTACCCGTAATCTTACATTGATAGAATTTCGTTAATGTTTCTGTTGAATTTGTTATATAATTAGATGATGTTGCATTTGGAATAGGAGCAAAAGTATATCCATCAGAACTTCCTTCCCACTGATAAGTTTCCAATCCGGAACCTCTCACTCCTACCGACAACGTTACACTACTTCCATTACATGACGATATATCTTGAGGTTGTTGTACAATAACCGGGCTTGATGAGATTGAAACAGTAGCCCTGTCAGAAGTAACCTCTCCACAATTATTCATTGCTTTTACTCGATAAGTGGAAGAAAGAGTCATATTATTAAGAGTATATGCAGACGTGTTGGAAGAAGGGATGTCTATCCAATCAGCACCATTCTGTACTTGCCACAAATAAGAGATATTATCACTTCCGGTAGCCGTAACAGAGAGAGGATAAGTTCCTCCAATACACACAGAACCCCCTTGAGGTTGCACGCTGATGACCGGTTGATAGCCCGGAGAATAATTAACTACCTGACTTTCCAAAGGTGCTCCACAGCCGGATATTACAACTTTATAAGAAGCAGGAACATTACTATAAGATAATGACAATACAGAACTGTTGTTACCTACATTATCCCATGTACCTCTGTTATTGAGTTTCTGCCACTGATAAGTCGGAGTTGATATACCGGCAACGGTAACAGACATTTCGCCAGAATTACCCGGACATAAACGTACTGATTGAGGTTGGGCAACAATAAAACCTTCTCCGGTAGTGATTTCAACAGTATTGCTGGTTGCTGTTCCGCAACCATTAGTAACTTCAACTTTATAAAACCCATTTTGCCTTGCTACGTAAGTGGAGGTAGTACCTTCAGGTAAATATGTTCCTGTTAAGGTTGAACTGTAGCGCCATTGATAAGTTGAAGAGGCCGGTAATGCGCCTACACTTAACTCAACATCGGTTGATGCACAACGGCTACCGCCCACAGGCTGAGTTATAATTTCAGGTAGATTTCCTTGTGAAACTGTAAATCGAGGAGAAGTTGCTTTTGACAAACATCCCTCTGCTCCCACAAGACATTGGTACATTGTAGGCATATTATTATGAGTTGCCACATAACTTTCTGTTGTTGCATCTGTAATATTTGACCAATTTGTTCCATCAATAGATGATCTCCACTGATAAGTATATGCCGTTGAACCTGTGGCATTGATGGTAAATGTTGTTGTTTCGCCCTGACAAAGTGAAACACTTTGAGGTGTATTTAAAATGGATGGAACACTACCTAAACGTACATAAATTTCATTACTGGTTACAGTTCCGCAATCATTGTTGATAACACAGCGATAACGTCCAACTTCTCCAATAGAAATTGTAGCAGAAATAGAACCTTCAACATTACTCCAAGTTCTGTCAGGTTGTTGCTTCATCCACTGGTATGTATAATCATCCGGATTTCCTCGCAATAAAACAGTTGTTGTGAACACACTACCACTACAATAAGTTCCGTCTGTAGGTTGAACATCTATAACTGGTCGAGTACTTGGTTTTACGGTCACAACATCAGAACCAACAGTCGTTCCGCAACCTTCTACATCTACAGAATATGCTCCCTCTCTTGAAATTCCTGTTATTTCATATGTATTTGTATTGGCATTAGGAATATTAACACCGTCTAATTTCCATTGATACTTAATTGGTTGCGCACCTGTAGCATTCACAGACAAAGTAAATCCATTACCTCCACAATCTAAACCACCCACAGGTTGACGTGTAATCAAAGGACGATCTGTTGTTGTAATTACTGTAGGTCCAACATCTATAGAGCCGCAACCATTAGTAACCCTACAATGGTAAGTATTTGTTTCTGTTGCTGCATAAGTTTTCAATGTTGCACCAGGTATTATACTACCGTCTTTCAACCACTGGTATGTTGCATAATCACTTCCTCCGTCAGTAATTTCTAAGTCAAAACGTCCACCGGTACAAATAGCACCTGTTGCCGGAAGTGTTGCGGGCGAAGTTGTTCCTAATTGCACTGTTGCTGCTGCACTTTCAATCGTTGCACAACCTGCCACCATTGGAGTTATAATAACTTTATAGCGCTTATTATTATCCGGCTGAGTAACCGAATAGGTCGAAGAAGTACCCACTGTAGTCCAAGGTCCACCATTCACAGACTCTTGCCAAGAATAATTTGCAAGAGAAATTCCGTTGACTGTTGCTGAGAGTTCGTGAGTTTCACCGGGACATATCCGAGCAGATTTTGGTTGAACGGCAATTGTTGGAGACGCTGTAACTGTTAATTGTGCATCTGAAGAATATGTTGCTCCGCAGTTATTATATACTTTACAACGTACGGTGATGTTCTCAGTAATATTATAGATTGCATAAGTTGATGCTGTAGCACCGGAAATATCTGTATAATTTCCCGGAGACACAAACTTTTGCCACTGATATTGTTTTGTTCCTCCATCGGTGGTCGCTACATTAAAAATATGGCTAGATCCTCTACAAACGGTTCCTCCTTGAGGATTTGTTAGAATACGCGGAGATGCTCCGGGTGACACGGTAGCAACAGAAGTAGTTATCATGCCACAAGTTGGAGATGATATTTCACACTTATATAATGTAGGTAAACCTTGAGACCATGGAATATTCAAAGCTGGGCTTGTTCCTCCGTTTCCTGCAGAAACATTAGTCCAAACATCACCATTCAGAGAGGAACTCCATTGATAATTCAACACAATAGAACCGGTTGCCACAACAGATAATGAAAGTATTTCTCCACTACAAATAGCTCCGCTTTGAGGTTGTGTTACAATATTAGGCTGATTGGTTCTTGTGACTGTTGCAATACTACTTGTAACCTGTTGTTCACAAGTGTTTTTAACAACACATCGATAATCACCTTCTTGAGTTGCAGCATAAGTAGATGCTGTCGCACCGGCAATATCTACACCATTTAAAGACCACTGATAAGTAACATCACTCATATCAACGGCTATAGATAACAGATGACTTCCTCCTTCACAAAAACTTCCTGAAGTGGGTTGACGAGTAATATTGACCATTCCTGAAGGAGTGACAGACACTGTATTTGAGGTAGTTGAACCACAAGAAAGATCTGTTCCGGAAATAGTAACTTTATAATAAGTTGTTACATTCACTTGAGATGTTACTAATTGAGCATTATTGGTACCTGTCGGTAACCAAGTATTACCATTTGTAGATATCTCCCACTTGTAAGTTGGCGAAAGTAAACCTATAGCTGTAACATTCAATGTCGTAGATGTATTAGGACAAACTACTTTATTTTGAGGTTGTACTTGAATTAAAGGACGAGTATCTACCTGTACTGTGGCTACATTAGAAGTTACACTTCCGCAACCGGTAACGATACAACGATAATTTGTTGTCGATGTAATACCGGCAATTTGTAGTTGAGTGCTGTTTTGAGCATCAATATTGGTCCATACTCCTGCAACCTCTCTTTGCCATTGATAAGTTAATGGCATGGCACCTTCGGCCACGATACGTAAAACATAAGAACCTGTACCACAAACACTTCCGCTAAGAGGTTGAGTTCTAATGATGGGAGCACTACCTACTGAGACTAATGCCGGCTGACTTGTTACAGTTCCACCACATGCAGTTACTTTACATCTATAAAATTTAGCCGAAGTTACATTATTTACCGTATAACGTGCACTTTGAGCTCCGGCAATATCATTATAGGTAATGCCATCTACAGATTCTTGCCATTGATAATTCATTATTAATGACCCGGATGCAGTGACAGAAACTATTGTCGATTGACCACTGCATACTTGAATATTGGCAGGGTGAGATAAAATAGTCGGAAGATCTGATAGAGTAATAATAAAATCACGGGAAGTAGCGGTGCCGCAACCATTAACCACCTGACAACGATAAGTTCCATCAATATTATTATATATATCATAATAATTTACAGCAGTATTCGCTAAACCATTCCATCCTGTAGCACCCTGTTTATACCAAGTGTAAGTAATATCATTTCCTTCTGCTTGAAGTGATAATCTATAATAATTAGATGTTACACAAGCAGTACCGTCTACCGGTTCTGCAATAATACGAGGAGCAGTACCTTGCGTTACCTCACAGATATTTGAAGTAAGAGCACCTCCACACGAAGTTGGTGTTATAACGCAACGATAAACTCCTAACTGACTATCATCGGAAATTGTATAAGTAGAAGCATTGGCTCCCTGTAAGTTTGACCACAACGAGGCTACTCGTCGTTGCCATTGATATGTTACCGGAGCACCGGCAACTTCCACCGATAAAGGTAATGAAGTTCCTCGACAAAATTCTTCTCTAATGTTCAAATTTCGAGTAATTGTGGGAGCATTAGACATAGAAACAGATACTTCATTAGAAAATACTGATGAAGGGCAAGAAGGAACTGTTACATAACAACGATATTTATTAACAGTTGCGTTTGTGGGGACAGTTGGAATGTAAGTTGCATTGGTTGCACCTGCAATATTTCCCCAATTCGTTCCATTCAACTGTTGCCATTGATAAGTAACAGGAATGATAGATGGTTGTGTTTGTATGGAAAGTGGAAAATTTTGGCCGGCACAACCCGATCCACCCACTGGTTGAAGGGTGATCACCGGCGGAGATACAACCTTAATTTCAACAACATTCGTATGGGTCGTTGGTTGACTTTCAGCATCAATTCTAACTCTATAATAATGATTCCTATTGAGTTCCGGATTAATTATCAAATTTGACGTTATTTGTCCTCCGGTTACTGTTGCAGTACCTGGACCAACATCTCTCCAAGAAGTAGCATCATTTACATTATTTGTATATTCCCAAACACAAAGTGGGTTTTGCCCTGTGGCTGTAACTGTCAATTGATGACTCTCTCCTGCACAAATATCTGCAGATACAGGTTGGGTATTAATCTCAATACCTACGTTTAAATCTATTTCAGGACTGTAAACGAAAAGATCCGTAGGACAGTTTCCAGGAGAGGACACTTTAACTCTATAATAAGTTCGACTGGTCAAAGAAGGAACTCTGTAAGTTGCAGCATAAGCGCCCGCAATATCGGTGAAAGGTCCTCCAGATGTAGCAGATTGTTGCCACTGATATAGCAATTGGTCTCCAATATTCAAAGTAGAACTTGTTGCCGTCACCTGTAAATCTACCGGAGATCCGTAACCTACTGTTAACGACCCTGAAGGTGAAGTACTTTGAATCACCGGTATCGTACGCTTGGTTAATGTAATGGAGTTTCGTTTCGTTCGACCATTATCATAAGTAATAATACATTGATAATATTCTTTATCTGCTGTAATCGCAGGAATAGTATAAGTTTGAGATGTTCCAATGGGTAGCATTCCATCCGGAAAAATACCATCTGTAGATTTATACCATGCGTAAGAAGCTCTAGTAGTTCCAAAATCATACATTACATCGCCTCCCACTAAAGTTGCCTTTAATGTCATTGAGGAATTAGGGCAAACATACTGAGGAAGTGAAGCATCCCCTAGATTATTAACTATTTTAACCGTAGGTTGATCATATACATAGACATCAAATGTTTTTCTTAAATTGGGAGCACACATTCCGGCATTGGCTGTGGCTGTAATAGTACTCATCAAACGACCTCCGACAGATTTTGTTATTGTAGGCTGCAAGGTATATGATGGCGAAGCGGCTGTAGTGGTTACTGTTGCCGGGAAAGGTGTCATCGTAATTCGATTCTCATTTTTAGCAAATGTCCAATTGATATTAGAAACATCTGCGGGAGAAGGACTAATATCTATTTTAATACCATTGTTAGTATTGGGAATTTGCGTACCCATTTCTGTTGCAAAATGACAACAAGTATTAACTCCACCACCTTCTCCGGTAACCGACATGACAGGTTTAGGTAGGATTGTATAAGGCTGAGGAGTAGATTCCCCTTGAAAACAATCATTAGGATCAATAATCTGACGCACAACCAAGTAGTCTCCGGGTGCTGAGGGGGGACCGGATAAAGTTACTACACCTTTTTTATAAATAGTATTGTAGTTGAAATAAGGAGTAACATTTACAGAAACTCCAGAAATAGGAATTGGAGCACCTGTCTCACAAACAGATCTTGATGCCGGAGAATAGGTTATCACCGCTGAAGCCTTGTATTCAATACTATTAAATGCGTAGGGTCCAATATCTACACCACAATCATTCTTCCTTTCTTCTCCCAAAATATCAAATTCAGCAATATTATAAAGTCTTGGAGCTGTAATAGTCTCCGTGCCTCTCTTCAGCAATATAGAAGTTGGTTTCACCCTCCAACTGGAGAAATTATTAACTTTTGCATAATCTTCACTCATTCTGTCTGCAATCACTCCTCTTGTCTGTGTGGGATTATAAAATTGAGGACCTGTAGGATCATCATTGTTTGGTGACAATACTGTAGGATTCCTCACACGACCGGAGTTGTAACCAGCACTAATACCGCAATAGAAAAACCGATAAAGTCCACCATAAGGGTTACCCCAAATTATAGTATTATAGTAATAAACGTTATAATCATAATATCCATTGGTAAAAGAAGTAAAAGAATTGTTTGCAATAATAGAACCAACAAAACCAATAACATTAAAATTACTTAATTCATACCACATAAAACGGTTCGCAGTATTATTAACAATAATACTATTTTCAAACAAAGAAGCCGCTGTATTTATCATAATCAGTTTGGCACCTCTATTATTAGCAATCAAACTGTTGGTTATTTTTGAATTATTATGCATCCAAAGCATCGTCGATCCGTTAGATCTATTATCAATAATCCGACAATAATCCAAGTGAGCATTAGCAGCCAATTGAATCGACTCATAAGGGCTTGCAAGCCCCTCTTTAATCGTTAGGGTTACGCCATACCAATATTGATTACCGCTTCTCAACTGGGCAACCAGATTGTTAGCCGTCATCATTAAAACAGAGAAACGGCTTTGAGGTTTTGCCTGGGTTACAGCTGTCGGAGTTCCTGTTGCAGAAAATCCACCATATACTTTCACGCCGTCTTTACCGACAAAAGTTGCAGTAGATTCATAGACCCCTTCAGCAATCCAAATTTCATCACCGGAAACAGAAAGATTCATCATATTTTGAAAATTTCCACTGGATTGAGCCCAAGAAGACCCATCTCCAGTACCTCCGGGACGCATATATCGCACCCTGGCAAAAGAAAGAGAGGAAAAGAATAACAATAGCGTAAATATACTACAAAAATAAAGTTTAAATACTATACGTGTTCTCATTACTTGGTTTATATTAAAAGATTCTTATTTACAATTGAAAAAGATGCCTAAGCACTTGATATTATATATAACGTAACTGCATCTATTACGACACAATCCCAGCTATTTATTTTAGATAAAAAAATATTTATTAACAAAAAAAAATAGGCATGAAACCTACAATAATTACATAAGGAAAATAATAATTAGCTATTTTATACCTGTTTCGAGTATTAAAAGATAATTACCTTCAAGCAATAATTCATACAAATGTATAGTTTAAATCTCTGAGGACATAAAACTTTTGTATTTTTTAACACATTGAAGCTATTTGAGTAGGCGGTATTTTACTGTAAATAAGTAGAATAGGTAAAGTGACAAAGAAGTATAGTAACTTTAATTTATTGTTATTATTTACAAATATGAGAATTTAGCTTTAGTTGTGGAGGTTATATTCGTGCGTTAGAAATTTTAGAAACTTTCTACGCACTATTTGATAAAAGAAATATTTAAAAATAGGAAAGAAATCTAATACTTTCAGGTTGAAACAATCTCAATATAACAACAAGAGTCACGCGTCAAATGTACCTTGGAGTCACGACATACAATGTAAAAACATTGATTTTCTTAGTTAAGGAAACAATGATACAATGATTGAAAGGCTTAATCCAATACTGCATTTAAGGGCACAAATAAATAAAACAGAGATATAGATAAATTAAAATAATTATTCCACCTTTCTATATCTCCATTCTAAGAATATTCCTTAGCTTCAGAACAAGAAAATAAGCTAATTTCGTTATCATTAGCTAAATCAAATTGTTAATATATTGTTGATAAGAAAAATAAAATCTATCTTTGCAGAGTAATAACCTCACTCTCTATATATAGGGAGGATTAAATTTATTTATTATGAAACATTTAGACGACAACAAGTTGGTCGATTTGTTTTTGTCGGGTAGCAGCGAGGCTATAGAAACCTTGATCTCTCGTTACAAAGACAAACTTACCTCCTACATCCGGGGGTATGTAAAAGAGAGTAACATTGTCGATGATCTTTATCAAGATACGATGATAAAGGTTGTTGATATCCTCTCCACGAACCGCTACAACAAGGAAGGTAAATTTCTTGCGTGGCTTATGCGTGTAACACACAACGTGATTATTGATTATTTTCGAGTAAAAAAATCACAACGTACATGTGTTGTTGAAACCTCAGAAGAATGGGAAAAAATCTGTGGTCAAGATTTATCGTATCAAGCAGAACAAATGGCAAAACAAGCCGAAAGTGAACATGACAATGTTCGTAAATTAATCTGTAAATTACCCGCAGAACAATGCGAAGTATTGGTACTTCGTTATTATATGGGTATGAATTCCAGAGAAATTGCCGAACATTTAGATGTCAATCTTAACACGATTTTGGGAAGAATCCGTTACGGTATTAGTAATCTTCGCAAAATGATTGAACAACAAAAACCACAGCAGAAAAATCTGCCCATGGAAAAGTTGGTACGTAAAGCAATGTAAAGATACATCTCTCATGAATCTAAGTTAAAAAGCGAATCTTAGAAGATTCGCTTTTTTATTATAAAATTACCCCCAAAATTTTTCAATATTTGAAACTGACCAATCATTTGCATGCAACGATTAAAAAATTTCAGGCATTAAAATTAATACTCAAAATCGAAACCTTCTTTTTTATCTTTTACGGTAACGCCAAGTTGCTCTAACTGAAGACGTATTTTATCTGATGTTGAATAATCTTTATTTTTTTTTGCAGCAAGCCGCAATTCTAATAACAGATTGATAACTCCATCTGTAATCTTTGTTATTTTTTGATTATCATCGCTCTGTAGCGCAATGCCCAACAATTGAGTAACCACAATTTGATAGTCTGTGGTCAGTTTTTGAATATCCTGTGTAGTCAATTTTTCAGTTCCATCTTGTACAGCATTAATTTTACGAATATAGTCTGCAAGTGTAGCCAATACTTTTGCCGTATTCAAATCATCATCTAAATGTTCACAACATTGCGTCAAAAAACTATCTACTTCAAATGAAGAGGTTTCCGACGATTTCAGTTGTTGTAATGTTTTGTAAGCATTTCTTACTCGTTGCAATCCTTTTTCGGCTGCCTGTAAAGCTTCGTTAGTAAAATCCAATGTACTTCTGTAGTGAGCTTGTAAAATAAAGAATCTTACGGTCATTGGATGATAAGATTGTTCGAGCAATTGATGATTTCCTGTAAAAAGTTCTTCCAGCGTAATAAAATTACCTAATGATTTCCCCATTTTTTGCCCGTCAATAGTAATCATATTGTTATGTATCCATACTTTTGCGGCATCATGTCCTTTACTCGCTACACTTTGTGCTATTTCGCATTCATGATGAGGAAACAATAAATCCATACCTCCACCATGAATATCAAACGTTTCACCTAAATACTTTGTACTCATTGCGGAACACTCCAAATGCCAACCCGGAAATCCCATACTCCAAGGAGAATTCCACCGCATAATATGGTGAGGTGATGCTTTTTTCCATAATGCAAAATCAACATTATTTTTCTTTTCGTCCTGACCGTCCAACGTTCTTGTATTTTCCAATAATTCATCAATCACTCTGCCAGACAATTTTCCGTAAGGATATTTTTGATTATATTTTAACACATCAAAATAGACTGACCCATTAACTTCATAAGCATATCCGGCTTCAAAAATTTGTTGTATTAATTCTATCTGTTCCAAAATATGTCCTGAGGCCAACGGTTCTATGCTTGGTGGTAAAACATTGAGTTCATTCAAAAATTGACGATAACGATTGGTATAATATTGTGCGACTTCCATCGGTTCAATATTTTCAAGCCGTGCTTTTTTAGCGATTTTATCTTCCCCCTCATCCCTGTCATTTTCCAAATGTCCGACATCTGTAATATTTCTAACATAGCGAACTTTGTAATTTTGAAATTTCAAATATCTGAAAAGTATATCAAATGTAATTGCGGGTCTTGCATGTCCCAAATGTGGGTCTCCATAAACTGTAGGTCCACAAACATATAATCCGACAAAAGGCGGATGTAACGGTTGAAAAATCTCTCGTTTACGGGTTAACGTGTTGTAAAGTTCCATTTATTCTTGTTTTATGTCTTGTAAGATTTCTTCCACTTTGGACTCTACAGAGGTCAATTTATCTTGGCAGATTTTGACTAACTTAACAGCCCGCTCTACTTTTTCAGACAAAAGATCAATTCCTATATTTCCCTTTTCAATATCGGCAACAATCATTTGTAATTCTTTAAAAGCCTCTTCATAGTGAATTTCGGCAAGTTCTTTTTTTTCCATAATCAATATTTATTGAGCATCAATTCTTTCACTTTTACAATAACTTTTCCATTGTTTAACGTTATTTCAATCTCATCATTTTGCAAAAGTTGTTCGACCTTTGTAATGATTTTACCCTCCTTTCTCAGCAAGGCATAACCTCTTTGTAATATTTGATTAGGATGTAGTAAATCAATACTTTTATCATTTGCAGTCAATATGTTCCGTTGCTGTTGTATGATATTTTCAACATTTTGAAATAATCCCCCAATAAGAGTATCAACATTTTGGGATTCAGACTGAAAATTTTTCAATACAACATCTGACAAATTCTTTTTTACGGTTTGTATAACATATAAATGTTGCTGCAACACATTTTTTGTACTTACCGAAAATACCCGTTTATACTGATTGAGTTTATTATTTTGCAACGCAATAATTTCAGACGTTTTTTTTATCAACACATCTATACTTCTTTTAAGCGGTACGGCAAAATTATGATAATACTGTATCAATCCTTCGGCTATTTTAGATGGGGTGATTTCACTTCTTGAAACCATTTCTGTAACCGTTTGATTGGTGGCGTGTCCTATTCCCGTAAAAATTGGAATAGGATAAGTGGCAACTGCTCTTGCCAAGTCATAATTATTGTAACAGGTTAATCCAATTTCACCGCCGCCGCCGCGAATAATGGCTACAGCATCAAATTCTTCGGGAACAGTCAGAATATGTTTTAACGTATTGATAATTGATTTAACGGCACCATCACCTTGCAACAATGAAGGAAAAAGATGTAATGAAAAAGAATACCCCCATACGTTTTGTAACAGAATTTTTGAAAAATCGGCATACCCTTTACTGGTTTCTACAGAAATTACTGCAATTTTTTGAACAAGCATCGGTATTTTTCTTTGACGATTTAATTCAAATACCCCTTCTTGTTTTAATTTAGTGATGGTTTCTATTTTTTCAAGTTCCAAGTCTCCCAAGGTATAACTTGGATCTATATCTAAAATATTGAGAGCCAATCCATGAGCAGATTGGTAAGAAATTTTACATAAAAATAAAATTTTGATTCCGTCTTTCAATGGTTCTTTGATTTTATGTAAAAAGTTTTTATTAATTCTAATAAAATCATCTCTCCATAAAGTCGCCCTCATTTGTACTTTTATCTTTCCCTCTTCACGTTCTACCAAATCAGGATAAGCATGTCCGGAATGAGTATAAAAGTTGAGTTTATTCATTTCCGCACTTACCCAAAATGGCGTAGTATAACGAGTTTGAATTGTTTTTTCAAGACTTCGAGTAACGTCAGAAAGTGTAAATATTTTCTTTTGTTCTTGCGACATTTAATCTTGTATAAGTTACTATGACTTTACAAATGATCGTAGTAATTCAATTTCATCTTTCCAAATTTCAGGATTGGGAGTTTCCAAAATCAAAGGAATATTATCAAATCTATGGTCTTGCATAATTTTTTGAAATGCCAACATTCCAATAAACCCTTTACCTAAACTTTCATGTCTATCTACTTTTGAACCACATTCTTTTTTAGCATCATTGAGATGCATTCCTCGAAGATAGGCAAATCCTACTGTTTTATCAAAATGGTCAAAAACGGTTGTAAACCCTTCTTCTGTGTGAATCGGATAACCGGCAGCAAACGTATGACAAGTATCAATACACACTCCTACCCTACTTTTATCTTTAACATTATCAATAATCGTTGCTAAGTGTTCAAAAGTGTAACCTAAGTTTGTCCCTTGTCCAGCGGTGTTTTCTATGACGGCAATAACATTTTTTGTGGCCGCAAGTCCTTGATTGATGGCTTGAGCAATCCGTAACAAACATTCTTGTTCAGTAATTGTGTTTAAATGACTGCCGGGATGGAAATTCAAGCGATCCAAACCCAATTGTTCACAGCGTTGAAGTTCATCGGTAAAAGCATTGAGAGATTTTTCAAAACCGTCATCAGTAGGATGTCCCAAATTGATTAAATAACTGTCGTGAGGTAATATTTGAGAAGGTGTAAAGTGATGTTTTTCGCAACCTTGTTTAAATTTCTCAATAGAACTTTTCGACAATGGCGGAGCAACCCATTGTCGTTGATTTTTAGTAAACAAAGCAAAGGCATTCGCATTAATGTTTAACGCATTGCCGATAGCATTTTCTACACCTCCGGAAGTACTAATATGTGCACCAATAAATTTCATGAGTTTCAATTTACAATTTCAAACAGGATTTTCACAAATGATAAAATACAATTTTTTTTGTTTCAAAAAATTCTTCTTCGAAGCAGTCAGAAAGATTATAAATATTTATATTTCGAGCATTAAAAGCCTGTATTTCCGATTGCAAGTCTCCTCCTTTCAATGCAATAATTCCTCGATTTTCAGGTAAATTATTTTTCAAGGTCTTACTTGTCCAATGTATCAATGTTGTTAAAGGAGCAACGGCTCTTGTAACAATAACATCTGCTTTATCATTTATATCTTCAACTCTGGCATGACGAGTAATAACATTTTTCAGTAAAAGATTATCTGACATTTGCCTTACTGCGGCTATTTTTTTAGCGATAGAATCTACCAATATAAATTGTGTTTTGGGAAATACAATAGCTAATGGTATTCCCGGCAATCCTCCTCCTGTACCCAAATCAACAACCGTTTCCTGAGAAGCAAATGTAAAGAATTTAGCAATTGACAACGAATGCAAAATATGCCTTAAAAGAACATGCTCTACATCTTTTCTGGAAATAAGGTTAATCAATTGATTATTTGCCGTTAGCACCTCTGCATATTGCTGTAATTGCTGATATTGCTTAGATGTAAAATTCGGAAAATAATTTTGTATGACATTTATGGAAGAATTCACAGGTCAAGATTTTTTGATAAAAAATCGACGTTGAAAAAGGAGTAAATAAATAACTCCTATAGTGATGGATGCGTCGGCAATATTAAATATAAATCTGAAAAAAATCAATTCTTGACCACCTACAAATGGCAACCAATTAGGATATGTCGTTTGGATTACAGGAAAATAAAACATATCTACGACCCTTCCAAGTAACCAAGGTGCATATCCTCCGCTTTGAGGTAAAAATGTTGCTACGGTATGATACGTTGATTCTCCGAATAAAACCCCATAAAAAACACAGTCAATCAAATTTCCTATTGCTCCCGCAGTTACTAATGTAATTCCTACAATAACACCATTAGAAACTTTTTGTTTGGAAAGTTTAAACAGATAATAAACTAAGAAAACGCTCGCCACCATTCTAATGAGAGTCAATACAATTTTACCAACGTTTCCTCCAAAAGAAAGTCCGAGAGCAAATCCGGGATTTTCTGTAAAATGTATTTTTGCCCAGTTTCCAATGTAACTAATCTCCTCACCCAGTGAAAAATGAGTTTTTATATATATTTTGACAATTTGGTCAATGAGCAACAAGACAAACAGAGACGCAATAATAACTGAAAATTTCCTATTCATAGAGAAGGTTATCGTTGTTTTTTTACTTCTACACATAAAGTCGCATGAGGTACAATTCGTAACCTTTCTGCAGGAATTAACTTTCCTGTTTCACGACAAATACCATAGGTTTTATTTTCAATTCTTACTAAAGCAGCCTCTAAAGATTTTATAAACTTTTGTTGACGTTCAGCCAACTTACTTAACTCTTCTTTTGATAAAGTTGAGGCGCCTTCTTCCAAAACTTTGAAAGTAGGAGAGGTATCGTTGACATCATTTCCCGTACTGAGGGACAACATTTCACGAAGAACAGCAAAGTCTTTATTTGCCTTAGCCAATTTTTCTTCAATAATAGATTTAAATTCGGCAAGCTCAGTATCGGAATAAGATTTTTTCTCGACAATATTGTCTTGGTTCATAGTGATGATTTTAAAGTTGTTATTTTGATAAGCGGCAAAGATAACGAAAAGAAGTTAAAAATACAACGGTTCTATAACCGACGAAATTGATATTACCTCACAAATTAAACTTACTTTGAATTTCCGTCAAAGATAAAAGTTCAAATGTTTTTTTACCATAAGGACAAACATCAGGAGAAGAACATTGAAGCAATTCTTCTACAATGGCATTCATCATTTGGAGAGGAAGTATTTCTCCGCTTTTTACGGCAAGTTGTGTTGCCGTGCGACGAAAAATACCATCTTTATAATCTTCCAAAGTTTGTAAATTTCCATTTTCCAACTCATCGGCAATTGCCGACAAGAAATCCTCCAATTGCACATTTCGAATTTCAACAGGAAGAGTAATAATTTGTATTTGTTCATTACCTCCATCTGTAATCACAATTCCTAAATCTTGTAACAATGGAATATTTTGAAGTAACAAATGATAAACATGTGGAGTAACACTAATCTGTGGAGAATGAATTTGAGCAATAGAATGTTGACCTATATTTTGTTGAGTTTTTAATTTATCATATAAAATTCGACTATGTGCCCGGTGCTGATGAATAAGTAATAAACCGGAAGTGAGTGTAGTAACAATAAATTTTGAATTCAACTGAAAGATTTTTTTTTCGGAAACAGCCAAATTGCCAAATAGTGAAGGGGCATGATCATTGCCTTGAGATACAGGAATTGAGGATTGATAAACTCCGTTTTGTCCAAAATTTGAAGGAAAGTCAATATCTTCCTTCTCTTCAAAAGGATTGTACTGCGGATTTACAGTAAATTCCGGCATTGAAATGTTATTGGACGAAGGTTTTGCATTCATTTGAATATTGTGAACATTATCAAAATCCAGATAAGGTACAAATGCCGCTTTTCCCAAACTTTCCCGAACCCCGGCATGAAGAGATTGCCAAATTAATTGTTCATCTTCAAATTTTATTTCAGTTTTGGTTGGATGTATATTGACATCAATTCTATGAGACTCAACCTCTATATACAGAAAAAAAGAAGGGTAAGTATTCTCCGGAATTAATTTTTCGTAAGCTTTACAAACAGCATTTTCAAAATAAGTATGTTTAAAAAAGCGTCTGTTCACAAAAAAAAACTGCTCTCCTTTTCTTTTTTTTGCACTTTGGGGATTTCCAATAAAACCTTCGATTTTCACAAAGCCAGTCTCAACTTCTAAAGGAACTAATACTCGATTTTTACCATACAAATCGGCAATACGCTGTCGGGCCGATGCGGCAGGCAAATCATACAACGTTTTTTGATTATGGTATAATCCAAAGGCTATTTGAGGATAACAAAGAACCACTCTTTCAAACTCATTCAAAATATTAGAAAATTCAACTCCATCACTTTTTAAAAATTTACGCCTTACCGGAATATTGAAAAAGAGATTTTTTATGGTTATATTGGTTCCTACACATTTAGAAATATGAGTTTGCTTTACAATTTCTGAACCTCGAATAATCAACAAAGTTCCCAATTCATCTTCTGCACGCCCGGTTCTTAACTCTACTTCTGCAACGGCAGCAATCGAAGGCAAGGCTTCTCCACGAAAACCAAAAGTTTGCAATGCAAATAAATCTTCAGCTTTAACTATTTTTGAAGTTGCATGACGTTCAAATGCAAGACGAGCATCGGTCATCTCCATTCCACAACCGTTATCTATAATTTGAATCGCCGTACGACCGGAATCGGTAATAACAACTTTTATCTCCGTGGCGCCGGCATCTACAGCGTTTTCCATCAGTTCCTTAACAACCGAAGAGGGTCGTTGTACTACTTCACCTGCAGCAATTTGATTGGCAACACTATCGGGCAAAAGTCGAATAACACTTCCGTTACTCATCTTCAATGATTATATTAGTATAGTCTTCTTCAAAAATATTTTCATCTTGTTTTTTCTGAGATTCGACTTGTTTACTATCTTTTTTTGCTTCATGTGCATAAAAAATAGTCTTTAAACCTACACTCAACAAATAACCCATAATTACTATAAGTAGTACTGAGAATACGCGTACAATCATTCTTATTCTTTTTGAAGTGATTAAATCAAAAATTGTACGAGATTTAAGGTGCTTTCGCTCATTGGCAAATGTCCCTTTGATTCTTTCCGAATAACTTTGAGGGTTACTTTCTTGTGTATCGTCGGTCATTCCCAATTCCTGTTTAATCCGTTCTACTCTTTGCTCCTGTTCTTCCTTACGAGGATCATAAAACCGAGGTTTATAATTAAATTTTCTGGGTTCACGCCGTCTAAAAAATATACTTCTAAGCATGTTATTATTATGTTTTACATTACAACTTATCAAATTCCTTTTGGAATAATTTATTACAGAACTCTCTCTTTGTCTGCCAACACAAAAAGGCTGCTTTCATTAAGCAACCTTTTAAATATAAACACTGAAGTATTATTTATTTACAAACAGGATGTTTCTGTACATTTTTAACAGTTGCAGATGTAGAAGCAGTACCAGCCTGAGGCCCTTGATTTATAAAAGCATCAATATCACCATCACATTTTTCACCTACTTCAGTTGTAATATTTCCACCTGCAGTCTCTGCCCAACCACAAGTTTTACAAGTTTTCTTATTTTTATCACCACAAGAGAATACCACAAATACAAATGCCACTAAAGATATTGCTATAAAAAACTTTTTCATACTTAATTGTTTTAAATTTATATATATAACGGAGCAAAGGTAGAAATTATTTTCAAACATTCAAAATGCGATTGTTTTTCACATCAAAATATTCCTTAATACAAGAAGATATATCATACATTAAAATTAAATAAAATATTTACATCTACTTAAATTTAACTTACATATATCAATTATAAAAAATTAAGTAATTTAGTAAAAACTATAAAATTTAAACTTATATAAACGCCGAATACATGTTTCATTTCAGTAGAAGAAGTCATATTTTACCGCATTAATCTAAGTTAATATAGTTTAATAAGAGTGAATAATTTTGTTTTATTTCATTTGAAAGTGCATTTAATACGTTATACAATTAGAGATAAACATTGTCAATTTAATTTAGTTCAAATATTTTCCTTATGAGATTTACGAAATTTTTCTTAATTATCTGTGCCATTATTTTTAACACTAAACTCCATGCTGAAATTCTGTTAGTACAACCCAGTGGAACGTGTACTAACACAACTGGTAGACTTACCACGGTAACTACCGATAGTTGGACAAACAATACCATTTGTTATGCAGATTTAACAACTGCTATATCACAGGCTTCTGCCAATGATGAAATTTGGGTAACAGCCGGAACGTATAACAAGGCAGGGGCGATTACCATCAATAAAACTCTCAAAATTTACGGCGGTTTTACCGGAAATGAAACAAGTGTAGTTGATAGAAAATTGTTAGACATTCATTCTGTTAACAGAACCATCTTAAAACAAACTAATATCAACGCCTTAGGATCTCAGAATGGTGTAATTAGGATTACGGGAAATGCTGTGGTACTTGATGGACTTACTTTTACGGGTGGAGTGGTTGATACACTATGGAGTGGTGCTGGAGTATATTGTATCGGCAATAGTTCTACTATTATCCGTTGTATTTTTGAATCCAACACCAATAATTATGATGCTTCCGCTAACCAAGAATCAGCCGGTTCGGCATTACATTACAGTAATGGTCAAATAGTTGGAGGCAATCACACTGTACGTCAATGTTATTTTGTTAACAACACCAAGCAAAATTCTTCCGGAGGTGTTGTAACAGGACGCGTAAACAATTTATTATTGGAAAATTGTTTATTTGTTGGAAATCAGACTAATAGTAATAATTTTAAGATGATTAATTTGTGGAGTTCCAATGTTCTTTTCCGTAATAATACAATGGCAAATAACAATAACGGTACTACTGCTACTAATGGAGGTTATGTCAGAAGTGGTGGCGGAACATATACTTGGGAAAATGTTTTAGTATCGGAAAACAGTTATACCGGTTCAATCACTATTCCAGGATTTACTATGGCAGATATTTCTGAATTTAAGAATCCGCCTGCCGGAACCGGTATTATTTCTGATTGGCAAACATACGACTGGTCATTACAGTTAAGTTCTCCTCGTATTGATGCCGGCACAAATAGTACTTGGACAAATAGTGATGTAGATTTAAATGGCGATGCCCGAATAATAAATGGTAAAGTTGACTTGGGTGCATTTGAGTTTTCTAATGTGCGCTATGTAACTGAAAGCGGAGCAGGTACAAAATCCGGATTAACTTGGGATAATGCCGCTTCGGCAGATGAACTGCAAGCGATGATTAGCGATACAAATACTTCTGTGATTTATATCGCTAAAGGCACTTACAATATTACTGCTCAATTAGAGGTTTCAACTCCCAAAAAAATTTATGGTGGTTTTTCTGGAACAGAATACGCTTTAAGTGATCGAGATCTATCGCTTATCCACTCTACCAATGAAACAACCATTAGGCAAACCGGTACAACTTCAGTTACCAATCGAGTGTTTTATGTGTCTGTTGCCGACGCCGTAATAGATGGTTTAACAATTACAGGAGGCTTTCTTAATAATAGCGCATACGGAGGCGGTATTTGGAGTCGAAGATCCATTACAATTAGTAACTGTTATATTCACTCTAATATTAGTTCTGCTGGGGGTGGAGGAATTGCTATTGATGATGGTGCCAACAATCGAATAGATAGAAGTTTTATTGAAAATTGTTGGATTGCCAACAATCAGGCTGCTAGCAACAACGGTATCGGTGGTGGAATTTTTTCTCGAGGACCGGAAACTCCTTTAGATATTGTAAATACTATTTTATCTAATAATTATGCTCAGAATTATGGAGGAGGTTTTGGTACTGCTAATTCAGTTACTGGAGGAATCACGGTATCTACAATCAATATTATTAACTGTACTGTAGTAAAGAACAGAACTTCCCAACTTAGCAGTAACACAGGAAATAACAATAAAGCATCAGGGATATCTCCGGCTTCAGGTATGGGTACTATGTATAAAAATACGCTAATCTGGGGCAATCGATGTGATGCCCTTTCTGGTGTTAATCAACAATATAATTGTAGAAATCACATATCTTCAAGTTTGATAAACTGCGCCATCGAAGGAACGGGAACAATTTTTACTGCGGAAGGTGTAGGGAGTGTTATCGACCCTGTGGGTTCAGGCTATGTAACAACTGTTGAAAATAATATTGTGTTGACCTCTACTGATCCAGAATTTGTTGCGCCCATCACAACACTTAGTGTTACACCTGATTGGAGAACGGCAAATTGGTCGCTAAAGCCCACTTCTCCACTCATTAATCGGGGTACTAATATTGGTGTACTTTCACCAAAAGATGTGGCCGGCAATACACGTATTTGGAATCCGTCGGGAAGAACTGATGGTATTATTGACATTGGAGCCTACGAACAAACCCAAAAAGCAATACGCGCCATCACTTTTTCAGGTACCACTTCGTTTGTTTACAATGCTACCGTGCAGGCACCGGAAACTACGGCAGTAGATAATACTTCTGACAACCGGTTACCTGTAGGAAACTGGGGAGAAATTGCCGTTTATTCTGATGCAAATTACACTACCCTTGTTCCTTCACCTATCATTCCTGCTACTTATTATAGCAAATTTGTGGATACTAACGGACACTGGACAGAGAGCGGTGGAAGTTATACCATTGTTCCAAAAGTTTATACAGTGGCATTTAATACTAATGGCGGCACCGGTACAATGACTCCTCAAATATTTTCATTTGGGAGTAGTGCGGCACAAGTATTAAAGACGAATACATTTTTAAGAACGGGTTACACTTTTGATGGCTGGGCTACAACAGCATCCGGACCGGTGGTTTATAACAATCAACACTCAATGGTACACGACACTTATGCTACGCAAAATGGTACGTTAACACTTTACGCTAAATGGACTGCAATACCTTATGCCATAGTTTATAGTGGTAACTCTATTAGTAGTAATGGAGTTCCATTGGTAGGAGCGCCGAATATACCCGATGCCACTTTAGATGCCACTTATGGTTTAGCGATGCCTGCGACGACAATTCCAACACTTACAGGTTATACTTTTAATGGTTACTATGATACACCTGCGGCAACAGGGGGTACACAATATTATACTTCCAGCATGGCAAGTGCCAGAACATGGAATAAAACATCGGGAGCGGTGCTTTATGCCCGTTGGACAGCACAGTCTCATACTATAGCATTTAATGCAAATGGATCCGGTGCTTCGACCGGTACTCCGGCAACCGTATCTGCGACAGTTGGTATGCCAATGCCTGCTGCGGTTACAGCACCTACTCGACCCGGCTATACCTTTCAAGGTTACTTTGATGCAGCAACAGGAGGCACGCAATATTATACGGCCAGTATGGCAGGTACCCAAAACTGGGATAAAGGGGGCAATACAACACTTTATGCACAATGGACAGTAAATACTTATACTGTACTCTTTAGTGGCAACACAATTAGTTCCAATGGCGATGCGTTGATAGGTACTCCTTCGATACCTGCAGCGACAGTAACTGCTACTTATGATGCCGCGATGCCCATCCCATCACCATCTACACCACCAACACTACAGGGATACACATTTGCCGGTTATTATGATACAAATGCTGCTACCGGAGGTACTCAATATTATACAGCCAGTATGACAAGTTCCAGAACTTGGAATATCGCTTCTATCACAACTCTTTATGCTCGATGGATACCATTGACTTATACCGTAACATTAGACAAACAAAATGGTACAGGAGGAGCATCTTCTCTGCCTGCAACATACTATGGCGCATTAATGTCATCGACCACAGCACCTACACGTCCCGGCTATCTTTTTGCCGGGTATTATGCTTCTCCTAACGGTGAAGGTACACAATATTATAATTCTGCTATGGTTGGTGTTAACCCATGGGATATAGTGGGTAATGATACTATTTATGCTTATTGGACCGGAACCATTCGTTACATAACATTAACAGGAGCTGGAAACAAAACCGGTTCATCGTGGGCAAACGCCGGCGATGGTACACAAATTGGCCGTTTAGCGAGCGATGTAGGGGTAACTGAAGTATGGATAGCACAAGGAGAGCATAATATTACCGTAGAACAAACAATTACCAACCCCGGAGTTAATAT
Organism: uncultured Muribaculaceae bacterium; assembly: GCA_964450725.1. Lineage (GTDB taxonomy): Bacteria > Bacteroidota > Bacteroidia > Bacteroidales > UBA932 > CAYVGO01. The sequence continues at coordinate 76,372 of CAYVGO010000001.1, read as the reverse complement.
TTATGGCGGTTTTGTTGGTGGAGAAACCGGAACAACTGCAACTGCAACAACTCCTCCGAGAAATCCGGAAACGAATGTAACGACTATAAAACAAACGGGAACACCAGGACCACAAAATCGCGTTTTGTACATTTCGGCAGCTGGAGGTACCGTAACAATAAACGGTTTAACCATTACCGGAGGTAACATTGCAGGAAATTATCGCGGTGCAGGTATTTATGCAGTATCAACGGTAAACATTGAGAATTGTATAATTGATGGCAATTCTGCACCTGATGGTACGGGAGGAGGACTATACCTCTCGGGAACCAGATCTGTAGTCAAAGGATGTAAAATTACAAATAATGATGCTAGTAACGGTGGTGGAATTTATTCCGAGGCTACAGATGTGAACATTATGGCTACAGATTTGTTCCAAAATATAGCAAGTGTAAATGGTGGTGGCCTTTGGCTTGGAGGATCAAATGCGACCATTACAGGTTGTAAAATTACAGAAAACTCTCTGACGGGTACAACTTCTGCCGGTGGCGGAATTTATGCTGGTGGATCTTTTAATAAAATTGCAAGCTGTATTATTGCCGGAAATGCAGTTGGTACGATCAGTAATGCAGCCACGCAGTGGGGAGGAGGTATCTGTATTAATACCGCCGGATCAGCAACGACCAATGTAATTGAAAACTGTTTAATTGCCAATAATCGTGCCGGACAAGGAGGTGGTGTGTTAATTGTTAGTACCGGATATTATATGAATATGCGGAATTCTACGGTGGTTAATAATTTTGCGTCTACAACGGCTTCTTCCGGAGGAATTGCCGGCGCATCGTCAAATACTAATTACCGGACGATTCGAAATACCATCATTTGGGGTAACAAACAAGGTTCGAACATCAATACGGCAATTGGTGTAAGCATCGCCGAAGGATGTGCTTTGGAAGGCGTTGGAGTTTCCGGAGGCAATGTTTATAATCTTAATCCAATTAATGGTCATGTGGCAGGTCCAAATTTTGTAATACCAACCGTAACCGCTACAGCAAATGCTACAAGGTGGGCAGTAAATTCGGACTGGACATTAACACCGACCTCACCCCTTATTAATCGTGGTGCAAGTACAATATGGTCTCCTGTTGCTGACACAACTGACCTTGCCGGCAACCCTCGCATCTTCCTTGGAGCGAATGGTGTTGGCAAGGTAGATATTGGTGCTTACGAACAAACCGACATTGCAGTACGCTCTGTAACCTATGATTTTATTTCATTTGTTTACAATGCTACAACACGAAAACCCTCTGCTACTGACGCCACCTCAGACTCCCGTACACCAGCTGGCGTTTGGACAACTACAGCCTATTCAGATGGAACTTTTACGACTACTGTTGCTAATCCGACAACTCCGGGAACATATTATGTAAAATCTACAGACGGTAATGGACATTGGACTGAAATAGGTTCGTCCTATACCATTGTTCCCAAAGTTTATACGGTAAGGTTTAATTCCAATGCAGGCTCGGGAACAATGACGGATCAACTACTCTCATTTAGTTCTACAGCCACAACGCCATTATCTGCCAACACATTTACACGTGCAGGGTACGTCTTTATAGGATGGGCAACCTCTGCTGCCGGAGCAGTGGTTTACAGTGACTTACATGCCATGGATCATAGTACTTTTACTACTCCAAACGGTATCTTGAATCTTTATGCTGTATGGACTGTAACCCCCGTTACCTTGACGGCTCAAACAGCCACCCCAACAATCTATGGCAACACCGGTTACTCATATAATATTGTTGCCACATCGGGGTCTGGTTCCTATACATTTTCTCTAGCATCCGGAAGTTTACCCACAGGATTTACCTTATCGAATGCAGGTGTATTAACAGCACCAACGGTGACGGCCAATGCCGGAACTTACAACTTAAGCATTAAAGTAATCGACGCAAATACTTCTACGGCAACGGCAAACATTACCCTGGTAATTAGTCCTAAGGCAATCACTCTTAGCACCACCGCTTCGAAAGTGTATGACGGAAATAATACATTATCGCTTGCCAATGTTCTTCCTAACAGTTGGGCGGGACCTATAGGAGGAATTGTTGGTTCTGAAGTTATTACCCTGACAGGATTAACCGGAGCGCAATATACTTCTGCAAACGCTCATCCCACCACCTTAATAACCAACACAGGTACACCAACCTATACTCATGGAGCCAGTGCCACAGCACTTGCAAATTATACCATTACATTAAATATTACAGGAAATATTACACCCAAACCAATAACACTCACAAGTACTGCATCTAAAACTTACGATGGAAGCAACGCATTAACTTTTGCTGAAATCCCTGCAGGTTCAAAAAGTTGGACAGGTCCAACCGGAGGTATTGTCAGCGGACAAGTCATTGCACTGAACGCTTTAACCGGATCTACTTATAATTCTGCCAATGTTCACAATACATTACCAACCACAGGAGGAGCACCTACATATAGTTATAGTAATGGTGCTGATGCCGGCAACTATAACATTACATTGAATGTCTCTGGTACTATCAACCCCAAAGCAATAACACTTTCTACCACGGCAACCAAAGTTTACGACGGCAACAATGTGGTTGAACTTGCTAATTTGGCTAAAACCTCATGGACAAATGCTGACAATACCAATATTATCAGTGGAGACATGCTGACCCTAAGTGCACTATCGGGCGCTACTTATGCCAATGCCAATTACCATACGGCAACAGCACTTGCTGCACAAGGTCTCAAAACTTGGACAGGAACTAACTTAAATTACAATATTACATTTACCATTACGACAGGGGCTATCAGTAAAGCCACAGTATATGTTAATGCGTTACCGCAGACTAAAGTCTACGGTTCTTCTGACCCAACTTTTACATATGTTTATACTCCCAATCCTTTAATTACAGGTAATTCATTTACAGGTACTTTGAGTCGTACAGCCGGAACCAACGTGGGAAGTTATCCTATCAGTATAGGGACGTTAAGTGCCGGTAATAATTATGCAATTACTTATACGGGTGCCGATTTAACCATCATCGCGGCCGGAGGTGCACTTACGATAGATCCTATAACGGCTGTTACCTATAACGGCTCGGCACAAACTCCCACGGTAGTTGTTAAAAATGCCGGAGGAACCATATTAACTTTGAATACTGATTATACTATTTCATACAGTAACAATACCAATGCAGGAGTGGCTTCAGTGACAGTGAATGGAATCAATGGTTATGCCGGAGCATTGGGGTCATCATCATTTACCATTAATCCAAAAGCAGTAACAATTACAAGTACAGCAACAAAAGTTTATGATGGAAATAATATCATTAATATCAGTGATCTTAGCACCACAACATGGACAGGGACAGGAGGTCTTATTGCCACGCAAACCATTACCTTGACAACATTAGGAGGAACAACCTATAACTTAACCAATGTACATAGTTCATTAGCGGCGATTCCCGGTACACCCACCTATAGTTACACCAACGGTGCTGCGGCAAATAATTATACCATTACATTAAATATCACCGGTAATATTACCGCAAAACCGGTAACACTTACCAGTACGGCTACCAAAGTGTATGATGGTAACAACTCATTGGCATTGGCAGAAATGGCCACCACGAGTTGGACGGGTACAACTGGAGGTATTGTAGGAGGAGAAACCATTACATTAAACACATTAACGGGTGCACAATACACTAATGCAAACGTCCATGGAAGTACTTTAATTACAACGAAAGGAACATCCACATTTACAGGAGCAGGGAACTATGTTGTTACTTTAAATATTACCGGTAGTATCACCGCTAAGCCGATAACGCTTACCAGCACGGCAACCAAAGTTTACAATGGCAATAATACATTATCTATTGACGATGTAACTACTAAAAGTTGGACGGGTACCAATGGTATTATTACCGGACAAACTGTTACTTTAGCGACTTTAACGGGAGCACAATACATCAATGCAAACATTCATGCCCCCACGTTAATCACCACCAAAGGAACATCATCGTTTACAAATTCTACCAACTATATCATAACTTTTGACATTACAGGTAGTATCACGGCGAAAGATATAACGCTTACGACAACGGCTGCAAAAGTGTATGATGGAAATAATATGGTTACACTTACAAATCTGGATAAAACGTCTTGGACAAATGCTGACAATGCTAATATTATTAACGGAGATGTATTTACATTAAGTAACCTTACGGGGGCTACTTATACCAATGCCAATTACCACACCGCAACAGCACTGTCTAATCAAGGGGCTATAACATGGGCGGGTGTGAATTTCGGCAATTACAATATTACATTTACAATTACTACTGGGGCTATCAATAAAGCCACTGTACAAGTCATTGTTGATGCTAAATCAAAAATCTTTGGAGCGACAGAGCCTGTATTCACTTACACCAGTGTTCCTTCTTCATTGATTACAGGAAATACGTTTACCGGAGCATTGGCACGTATCCCCGGAGAAACTGCAGGTTCTTATCCTATCAATATCGGAACATTAAGTGCCGGAAATAACTATACCATTGTTTATACCGGAGCAAACCTCACGATAATACCTTCTGCCGGTTCTCTTAGCATTGATGCAATTGCAGATGTAACCTACAACGGATTACCACAAACTCCATCTATCGTTGTGAAAAATGGAGCAACAACCTTGATTGCCGGAACGGATTACACGGTGTCATATACCAACAACATCAGTGCCGGCACGAATACGGCAATTGTAAATGTTACCGGTACTGGCACATATATAGGAGCATCGGGCTCCGCCACCTTTACCATTCTACCTAAAGCAATAACACTTACAACTACGGCTTCTAAGGTTTACGACGGTAATAATGGGGTAACAATGGCTAATTTAGCTAAAACATCTTGGACAAATGCTGATAATACTAATATTATTAGTGGAGACGTATTAACTCTAAGTGTACTCTCTGGCGCGACTTACACCAATGCCAATTACCATACGCCAACGGCACTGTCGGCACAAGGAACTAAAACTTGGACCGGGCTTAATTCAGGAAATTACAATATTACATTTACTATTACTACTGGCGCTATCCATAAGGCTCCGTTAAGTGTAAATGGGTTTAATATTACTAAAGTTTACGATGGAAATAATACGGTGACAAATTTTGGTTCACCTGCCTTTAGTGGATTTATCGGTTCTGAAAATGCGACGGTTACTATTGCGGCTTCAACTTATAATGATGCAACCGTAGGAGGAAGTAAGCCAATTACCATGGGGATTGTTACAATGACCGGTGGTAGCGCAATGGCAATTAATTATAACATTATACAGCCTATAGGCATTACCGGTTCAATCACAAGTTCTATGGGTGCACTTACCATAAATCCTATTGCTGCAGTAACCTACACAGGGTCTGCACAAAATCCAACAATCGTTGTAAAAAGCGGAACTACTGTATTAACGGCAAACACTGACTATACTGTTACAATAAATAACAATACCAATGCTGGTACTGCGGTGGTCAATGTTACCGGAGTCGGTGGTTATGCCGGAGCCTTTGGTAACGCAAACTTTACGATTAACCCAAAACCTGTTACTGTCACAGGGTACAGTATCACCAAAGTGTATGATGGTACCACAACAGTGACTAATTTTGGATCACCTTCATTTAATGGTTTGGTGGGTGCTGAAACGGCCACTGTCAATACCGGTACTTCTACTTATGATACCAAAGAAGTAGGAACCGGCAAAGCCATTACGTTGGGAACTGTTACCATGACAGGAGGAAGTGCTATAGCCAGCAATTACGTAATTACACAACCTACAGGAATTATAGGAATAATTACAACAAAATCATTGACCGTAAATGGCTTTAATATCTCCAAAGTATATGACGGAAACAATACGGTGAACAATTTTGGGACTCCTGTGTTTAATGGATTGGTGGGTGCTGAAATGGCAACTGTGACTATTGCCGCTTCAACGTACAATGATGCAACCGTAGGGACAGGAAAAACCATTACATTGGGGGTAATTACTGCTACGGCTGGTACTGGTGGATTTATTGCAAGCAACTATGATATTATTTCACCGACAGGCATTACAGGAATTATCACGCCATCAACAAGTTCACTCACCATAGAGCCGATTAGCGCAGTGCTAACCTATAACGGATCACCTCAAACTCCCACCGTAGTTGTAAAAAGCGGTGGAAGAACTTTGGTTGTAAACACTGATTATACCGTAACATACTTATATAATACTAATGCCGGAATTGCCACTGTTAATGTTACAGGAACCAACGGATACATCGGAGCATCAGCATCGGCAAACTTCACCATAAATCCTAAAACAATCACGGTTACAGGGTTTAATATTACAAAGGTTTATGATGCTAATGATAACGTAACTGCTTTTGGAACATTGTCGTTTGCAGGATTAGTAGCCGGAGAGGCATCCACTGTAAATACCTTTGGTGTAACGGCAACTTACAATAATGCCAATGTAGGTACCGGAAAATCTATCAGTTATACCGGAACCTTTTCGATGATTGGTGGAAATGCTATAGCTAGTAATTACACAATTACACAACCTTCAAGTTTAACCGGAATGATTACGGCTTTAAGAATTACCAAACCCACCGTAATGGGTACATTAACTTACAACGGTTCGGCGCAAAGTCCGACAATTCCTACCAATGCTGCTTACACCATTACCGGGAATTCACAAACCAACGCGGGCAGTTACAATGCAACGGTTACACTTATCAGCACTAACAATTATCAATGGGCTGATGGGACAACCACGGTATTAACATTACCCTGGACAATAGAAAAAGCATCAGTAATTATAGTAGCCACCCCGCAAACAAAGGCGTTTGGTGATGCTGACCCTACTTTAACTTATAGTTATACACCCAATCCCCTTATTGCCGGTAATTCATTGACAGGTACATTGCAGCGTGCGGCAGGTGAAGAATTGGGAACTTACCTCATCAATCAAGGAACTTTGAGTGCGGGAAATAATTATGTAATGACTTATACAAGTGCACATTTAACCGTTACGCCTTCTGTGGGATCACTCTCCATAGACCCTATTCCGTTTGTAACCTACAATGGTACTGCTCAAAGACCAGAAGTAACAGTAAGAAACAATGCAGGAGTCGTACTGCCGAATACGGATTATACGGTTGCTTACAGTAATAATATCAATGCAGGAACAGATGCTACGGTTATTGTTATGGGTACAAACGGATATACGGGAACATTCGTTACTCAGTTTACTATTCTTCCTAAAGAGATAACACTCACATCAACCGTAAGTAAACCTTATGACGGAACAACCACTTTATCTTTAGATGAAATGGCGACAACATCTTGGAATGATATTACAAGCGGACTTGTGAACGGACAAATCATTACTCTGACCGCATTAACAAACGCTCAATACACCAATGTCAATGCACATACTAATACGTTGATAACCACAAATGGTACTCCAACCTACAGTTACTCGGGAGGAGCCATCGCAAGTAATTATGTAATTACTTTAGAACAAATCGGAAGTATTACCAAAGCACCATTGACGATTACGGCAAACGACCTGAACAAATTAATGGGTAAAGTAATAAGACCTACAGGTACTGAGTTTACTGCCACAGGCTTAAAGAATGGTGAAACTATAGATAAAGTGACACTAACTTGCAGCCAATTTGGATCAACAACGGCTGCACAAGGTAGTTATCCTATTGGAATCAGTAATCCTACGGGAGGGACATTCAATGTGGAAAATTACACTATTACTTATGTGAATGGAACACTAACTATCGGTAAGTCTTTAAAGAATAATACGATTGCCGTTACACCTCCTGCCGATGTTTTTTATGACGGACTTGAGCATAAAGAAAACCCAATCGTAAAAGACGGTACAACCGTATTGTCGGAAGGAGTAGATTACACGCTCTCCTATTCCAATGATGTGGTAAATATCGGAACGGTAACAGTAACAATCACCGGTATAGGATATTATGGAGAATCCAGAACTACAACGTACAAAATTAAACCCCAAGTTTATACGGTTACCTTTGAAAGTAACGGAGGAACGGCGGTAGCAAATATGAAAATTGAAAAGGGAGCAAAAATACAAATACCACAAGACCCAACGAAATATCGATATTTGCTTGAGTATTGGTATAAAGATGCGGAACTGACAGAAATTTGGGATTTTGAGACAGAAGAAGTATACAGAGACATCACATTATATGCAAAATGGAGTAGACCATACATCAAAGTCTATTTTGACGGAGCAGAGGGAACGGCTGCTTATACGGTGGATACTGTTCAATATGGTGATCCCTATCAAAAATTCCCCGATGTACGTTATATGAATTATCCTCTTGTAGGATGGTATAACGAAGAGGGAGAAGTGGTAAATCCGACCGATACACTATTTACTACACAACAAACGATGACCCTTTATGCACGTTTCAGAACTGACTTCAATCAGCCGGAGAAAAACAATCATGTAGTAACCCCTAACGGAGACGGTTTGAATGACAGACTATACATTAATTTTTTAGCAAAAGACAATCAGCCCATCAGTAACGCTACCGTATATATTTATAACCGAACGGGCAATGTAGTGTATCGCTTAGGACATTATGAAATGCATGACGGTGATTTTGACGGAAAAGACCTTGCAAGCGGCACTTACATACTCTTTATTCACTATATGGCCGGAAGTAAAAGTAAAAATTATCAAGGAAGTATATCCATTATAAGAGAACCATAAAGAGGAGAGGCTCTCTAAAACAAGAGAGCAAAACGAAAGGGTGTGTCAAACGGCACACCCTTTCTCTTTTTACACCTCACACTTGAGGCAAATTCTTCAAAGTTTCATTGTAGATTATCTTCTTTTTATTCTCAAAGACAACTTTTTCACTACATATTCAATAAAGGATATTTCACTTTCTGAAACATGTTCTGCATTGGCTTTGTTTGTAGTTTCTTTCTCTATACTCTTGACAAATATTCCCGACTTCACAAGTTAGCATTCTGTCTAAAAAGAGAAGTAACAGAAAGATTGCGTTGTTACCTTTCTGCGATTTTTTGAATTTATAACCAACTTGGTTTTTTTATCGATTGACCTTGTTCGTTAAAGTAAAGATTCTCATGACGCGTTTGACCGAACGAATTTTTTCCTTTGATTCCAACATCATAAACAGTAACATTATTTTGTACATATTTATTCGCCCCCAATATTTGATAACCGGGGTGATTTTTTTGTATATAGACAACAATAGTATTCGACAAGTTACCAGCCTCCATATCTTCTTTTGAAGTATGCAGGGCTCCCGCAGGCGTAAGTTTCAACTTGACTTTCAAATGATTAATTTTAAATTCTGCCTCATAAAGATTATCATCATCGTCAAACTCCCACTCCACGTCATCTGCTTTAGGGTAATGTTTTGTAACATATTTTTTTACAGGTTCCGGCACTTGCTCCTCCTTTAAGTCTTTAGCAAAAGTAGTATTCCACAGTAAACATGTCAATAGGAGAAAACTCCAACTCATAAATAATTTTGATTTCATTGTATATAGTTTTAAAAATTAATTCATTTGATAACAACTCGGGCTTTGTAGAGATTGTTCTTGTCATTATTCCTGACATTCTTATCTACTTGACTATACGAAAATTTCAGCAATTCACTTTAGATTCTATACAAATATAGTAATCCACGTTACGTCAAGATAGACATAACACTTCTTTCTCGGCTAAGATATTTTGGAGGAAAACTCAATTCGTCTCAGTGCAAATGTAGATAGAAAAAACCTGACAAGGAAAACAAACGAGATTCTTTAACCTTCTTAGCATACATTTAGAAATATTCTTTTGATAAGGTCAAAGAGAGAGAGATTGTTTTATTTCAACAAGTACATTTGCGGACATATCTTCTCTTTTCAATACGACTCACAGGATACTCAAATTTTCCTGCTGCTGTTTTGAGGAGAGGAAGAGGATATGTTGTAAAAGGCTTTTATTGGGAAATAAATCGGCAATGACAGGGGATTATACTGCATTAAGTAGCCCTCTAAATTTTCTTCCCGATGCGGCAAAATTTTC
>CAYVGO010000001.1:47656-66131 GCA_964450725.1 uncultured Muribaculaceae bacterium | reverse complement strand
AAATTTTCTTCCCGATGCGGCAAAATTTTCATCGGGAAGAAAATTTTGCCGCATCGGGAAGAAAAAAAATTTCCATCGGGAAGAAAATTTGGCTGCATCCCGATGGAAATTTAATTGTTTCAAAAGAGAGATTTTTTTCTCTCAGAATTTACGTTGAATGTTGTCGATATGCGTCGGTTTCACCATATTTTCGGGTAAAAGGATAGTCTCAATTTCTTCTTTGGTCAATAGGTTACGCTCTAAAGCCAGGTCATAAACGCTGGCTCCGGTTTGTAGCGCTTCCTTGGCAATGGCAGCCGAAGCTTCATATCCGATATAGGGATTGAGTGCCGTCACTAACCCAATACTGTTTTCGACATGCTCTCTACATCGTTTTTCATTGGCCGTAATGCCCGACACGCAGCGGTAAGTAAAAGTTTCTATTCCTGCTTTAAACATATCTATAGATTCCATAATGCACTGTCCAATGACAGGCTCCATGGCATTTAACTCTAATTGCGCAGCCGCAGACCCTACGGTAACCGCCATATCGTTTCCAAAGGCTTTGATGGCAATTTGACTCATTACCTCCGGCATTACAGGGTTTACTTTTCCGGGCATAATAGAGGAGCCGGGCTGCATGGGAGGCAGGTTAATTTCATTCAATCCGCATCGGGGACCGGAAGAGAGCAGTCTCAAGTCTGTACAAATCTTATGTATTTTTGTTCCCAACCTTTTGAGCGCAGCCATATAACTTACAAAAGCGGCAGTATCACTGGTTGCTTCTACTAAATCTTGGGCAAGGGTCACTTTTTCTCCGGTAATGTCAGCCAAGTGTGCTACGCATTTTTCTGCATATCCGGGCTCAGAGCATAACCCCGTACCAATGGCGGTAGCCCCCATATTGACGCACAGCAATTCTTGGGAAACGTTATTGAGATTCTCTAACTCTATGGTTAAGGTGTTGGCAAAAGCGTCAAAAGTTTGTCCTAAAGTCATAGGTACGGCATCTTGGAACTGGGTGCGTCCCATTTTGATAATATGGGCAAATGCTTTTCCTTTTTTACTAAACTCGTCAATCATTACTTTAAGCACTTTGACCAACTCTTTATTAGAAAAATAAACCCCTAACTTTAAGGAAGTCGGATAAGCATCATTGGTAGATTGGGACATGTTAACATCATTATTGGGATGACAATAATCATATTCTCCTTTCTGATACCCCATAAGTTCCAAAGCCCTGTTGGCTATCACTTCATTGGCATTCATATTGGCAGACGTTCCTGCTCCGCCCTGTACCATATCTACGGGAAAATGATAGTCAAACTTACCTTTCATGACCTCCATGCACGCCTTCTCAATATAATTTGCTTTTCCCTCCGGCAATATTCCGATTTGAGCATTGGCTCTGCATGCGGCAAGTTTAACGATAGCCATTGCTTTAATAAATTGTCGATAAGCACTCATAGGAACACCCGTAATATTAAAGTTTTCTAAAGCCCGCAGGGTTTGTACGCCAAAGTAGTAATCATTATTAATTTCTTTATTGCCTAAAGAGTCATGCTCCATGCGGGTTTTTCCTGTAATATAATAAACCACCGATCTGATATTGCGGTTATTAGACTTTCGCAAATATTGATTTAACCGTTCAACGACCTTTGCGGCTAATTTTGCCACAATGAGAGGATGTTCCTTAAAAAAGGCATGAGGAATTTCTAATATTACCGTTTCTTCTGTTGCTTTCCCCTGATTGGCATGTACGACTTGGTTATCCACCACAGCCGCCACACTAAAGGCTTCGTAGGGAGAAAACAGTCCGGTTTGTTCTTCTAAGCCCAAATCTGTTGTTCTGACCAACATCACTTCTCCTTTAGCAACAACATGAACAATGGTGGTAAACGTTCCGGACAGATAGACAGTGTCGCCCGCACGATAGTTTTTTTCGATGGCATGTGTCGCCATTTGTTTTATGTCTTCGTCTGAGAGTTCTGCAAAGAATGAAACCTTGCGTAGAACATCGTATTGGTTTTGTGTATTCATAATAATAATTTTTAGAATTAGAATACAGCAAATTTACATGTTTTTGTTCTACAGTAATGTTAAAAGTAAATAATTATTTTGTACCCGATAGAGAAAGATAACGAATAATCTTCGAGTAATTACTGCCGTAAAACATTCTCAATCTGCCAAAGAATCAATAATTATTTGTAAGGCTGATGTCTCACTAAATCCTTTTTACTACTTTTGTACCCCATAATCTCATATTGCCATGTCGTCTAAACTAAAATTCACAGGTATTGTCATTATTGTCGGAATTGCTGTTGCAGGATTATGGAGATGGATATTTTATCCTGCCACTTATAGTGTAACAGATATTGAAACAGTCAATAAAATCATCATTACCTCCAACCATCAGCAGATTGGTTTATACCGAAAAGAAAATCAAGAGTGGTGTATTGACCATACGACCCAAGCAGTTTCACCAGAGCGCCTTGACGATATTTTATTTTTACTGCAAAACCTTATTCCGATAACGAAAACCGACCAAACTGCCCTTGATACGCTCCCTTTTTTTGAGATTGAAACTTATAACGGTATATTGCCTTTATCTAAATTCAGTATCACTTCTTGCAACAATAAAACCTTTGTAAAGCCGCATTCTCCTTTTTTTTCAGACTGGTATTCAGTCGAACTTTTAAACCATGCCGATATTGTTCCTACAGAATTATTGTCATCACACCCATCATTCTGGGTAGATAAAATAGTTTTTGACAATCCTCAACGCATCACAGGAATAAAAGCATCTCACACTACTTTGCCGCAATACTCCTTTTCCTTACCTCTTTTCGGTACATCATTATCCTCAGGAATTAAAGATACTGTTGCACTTTATCAATATCTGTCATACTTTGCAGACCTTTCTGTTCTTCACTATACAGCAGATACTTCAATCAACTCTGCTCCCGATTACCATTTGGTCATTTTTACCGCAACCGATACTACCAATATCAAACTATACAACCATCCGACAGACCCATTCAAAGGATATATCATAAGCAACCGTCAACCCTATGTCGGGGTTATTTCATGGAATGTCTTTGACTTACTGCTTTATCCAGATTTTCTACCCTCTTTAAAGTAATGTTGACCATGCCTTTTTATAAGTTTCATAAGTATATATTGTCAGTGTTGTTACTGAGTGGGTTGTTCTTTATGGGTTGTAAAACATCACGCAACCTCAAAGTCAAACAACAGTATGAGTATTACTCAAATCTTTACGGAGTACAACTGAAAGGGAGTGAGGACTTGCGCCTTTTAGAAGTTGCCGAACCATGGTTAGGAGTTCCCTATAAATTAGGGGGTACAACCAAGAAAGGAGTAGATTGTTCAGCCTTCATCGGACATGTTTTTAAAGAAGGCTTTAACATTACTCTCCCAAGACGCTCGTCAGACATAGCGCTACATGTCAAAAAAATACATAAAAAGAACATACAATACGGCGACTTACTCTTTTTCGCCATTAAGAATAAAAAGGTATCTCACATTGCTATTTATCTCGGAGAAAACAAGTTTCTGCATGCCTCCACCTCTAAAGGGGTAGCCGTTGCAGTACTGAATGAAAGATATTGGCGAAAGTATTGGGTAAGCAGCGGAAGAGTATTAAACTTAATGGATAAACAAAGTGCTTATAAGCCGCAAGAGAATCACAAACCGACACCTCCGAAAAAGAGTGAAAAGCCTAAAGCGCCTTCCAGAAAAAAGAGAGTGGAAATAATATCCGCTTCTCCCGAAGATGAAGAAGAAAACTTGCAATATATTATTCCTGAAATATAACAGAAAAAACGACTGCTATAAGATATAACAATCGTTCTCTTGGGGTCTGTGCACTATTTCAAATCGGATAAAAAGCGTTTTCAATAAAATCAATCTTATGTTTCTCGCCTTGTTTGCTGATGGCAACAATATCAAAAGAAACTTCCATATCCAGTTTCTTACGAGTCATGTATCCGTTGGCGGCATCAATTAAATGGCGTTGCTTTATTTTGGTAACCGCCAATGCGGGTTCTTGGATAGAAATATAACTGCGTAACTTTACTTCTATAATATGAAGAACATTGTTTTTCTCTGCAATAATATCTATTTCTTTATATCCGTAGCGAAACTTACGTTCATAAATTACAAACCCGTTTTCCTGTAAATAGGCTACCGCCAGTTCTTCTCCCGCATCCCCTACGGATTTTGTAGAAATATCCATCGCTTAGGGCTTGATGAGTAGTGAGAGTTCTTTCAATTGGGCTTCATCAATTTCTGAAGGAGAATCAATCATCACATCTTTCCCTGCGTTATTTTTTGGGAACGCGATATAATCTCTGATAGATTCGCTACCGCCAAAAATGCTGCACAAGCGATCTAACCCGAAGGCAATGCCTCCGTGTGGAGGGGCACCGTACTTGAATGCGTTGATAATGAATCCGAATTTTTGTTGTGCATCTTCTGCCGTAAATCCTAACAACTCAAACATTCGCTGCTGCTGCTTGGCATCAAAAATTCTGATAGACCCCCCTCCCAACTCTACGCCATTGACGACAAAGTCATAAGCATTTGCACGTACTTTTTCTATCTCTTGCGGAGTTTTACTGTTCAAAAACAAGTCTATATCCTCTTTGTGAGGCGAGGTAAAAGGATGGTGCATGGCATAAAACCGTTGGGTTTCGTCATCCCACTCAAACAGCGGAAAATCAATTACCCACAAGGGTTTAAAGATATTGTTTTTTCGTAGTCCTAAACGGCTGCCCATTTCCAACCTTAAACTGCATAATGCAGGAAGTATTTGTTTTTTCTTACCTGATAAAATAAGAATTAAATCATTATTTTTTGCATGTAAGTGCCGGGTTATTTCTTGGAGTTGTTGAGGGTTAAAAAACTTATCGAAACTTGATTTTGTTCCCTCCTCATTTAATTTTACATAAGCCAATCCCTTTGCACCCACTTGCGGACGTTTTACAAACTCTGTCAACTCATCTAACATTTTTCTCGAGTAATTCCCTGCGCCTTCTACGACCAACGCTCCGGTATATTCGGCTTCATCAAAAACGGGAAACCCCTTACCTTTAACAATACCTGTAATATCATTAATCAACATTTCAAAACGTACGTCAGGTTTATCACAACCATATTTTTCCATTGCTTGGGCATAAGTCATTAGCGGAACATTATGAATGTCAACCGCCAACACTTTGTGAAACAAATGGGTCATCAATCCGCCAAAAGTATCTAAAATATCCTGTCTCTCGACAAAAGACATTTCACAGTCAATTTGAGTAAACTCAGGTTGTCGGTCTGCCCGTAAATCTTCATCTCTGAAGCAGCGAACAATTTGAAAGTAGCGGTCATAACCGGCCACCATTAATAACTGCTTAAAGGTTTGAGGACTTTGCGGCAACGCATAGAACTTGCCTTTATGGATTCTTGAGGGGACAACAAAATCTCTGGCTCCTTCAGGAGTAGAACTGATAAGTACAGGAGTTTCAATTTCCAGAAAGTGAAGTTTATCAAAATAATTACGAGTTTCAAAGGCTACCTTATGGCGTAATTCCAGTGCCCGTTGTAGCGGATTTCGTCTTAAATCAAGATAGCGAAATTTTGCCCGCAATTCTTCTCCGCCGTCAGTATTGTCTTCAATGGTAAAAGGAGGAGTTTCGGCGGCATTTAATACCGTTATTTTTTGTATTAAAACCTCAATGTCTCCTGTTGGAATTTTAGGATTTTTTGCGGTACGCTCCAAGACCGTTCCTGTGATATTGATGACATATTCTCGCCCTAACGTTTCTACAACTTGCTCAACCTCTTTTTCACAGCGCTGGTCAACGGTAAGTTGGGTAATTCCATAACGGTCTCTTAAATCTATGAAAGTCATTGCTCCCATATTTCTGATACGCTGTACCCAGCCGGCTAAGGTTACTGTTTTTTGTTGGTCTGCAAGTCTTAACTCACCACAGGTATGTGTTCTATACATGATAATAGGGTATTAAAAATAAAGTGCAAATTTACATGATTTTCCCGAAATATGAGAATCGCGAAACAACAATTCGGAAGTAGTTGCGATTAGTACGGTGTATCTACCACTCCGGAACTCTTATAGCAATAGTTATTTGCCATAAAGTTTATTTTCACTGCCTATTGTTTGTAAATCGCTGCAAATGTATAACTTTGTAATCTCACTCAAAATAATAAAAAATGAAACGTATACTTTTGTTCTGGCTTTATTGTTCAATCCCTTTTTGGTGCTTATCACACTCCAAAACCGACAGCGTAATCTTTTGTGCTTTAGATACGGAACTCGGACGAGCAATGGAGAAACTTTCTATTGAAAAGTTAGAGAAGCCGTTTTTCATCTCTTTGATTGTTCAAGATGCTCAGGCAGAAGTATTACAATCATCATTTGGTTCCACCGTACAAAAAATTGGTTACAGACTACGCTCCGTATCTCCGCGGGTACTTGTTGGGAACTATGATCGTACCCAAGAGTTATTTCAATATAACCAGCCAATACAAGAAGGTACGATTATAGAAGACAACTGCTTGGGAATAAGGCACTCACTATGGTTAACTCTTGATGCAGCGTACAAAAAAGCAGCAGAGCAATATGCTCAAAAAATATCCTACATCAACACCAAAAACATTGCAGCAGAAGAATTAGCACTGCCAGACTTTTCTAAGGAAAAGAAAATCGTAAAGCAATTACAGCCGGAAGAATTTAATATCGATTTATCTTTATGGGAACGTCAAATTAACAACCTGTCGGGATTAGCAAAACAATATCCGGGAATTGCTACAGCAGCAGTACAATTACAACACTTAAAAACAAATTACTATTTTGTAAACAGCGAGGAAACAAAGTATATTCTTCCTTTATCTTTGATATTACTGATTGTTGAAGGCAGTATTATCTTACCGTCAGGAGAAATTATAGAACATAATATTACGCTGACAGAACCTTCATTCACCCAACTACCTTCCATAGACTCTTTGACGCAACAAGTTCACCGATTATTCAGTATGTTATCCAATAGTGTCAACATTCCCAAGATAGAAGAATCCTATAGCGGACCTGTCATTTTAGAGGGAGAGGCCTTGCGGTCTGTATTGTTAGGTAAATTATTTTCGTCAAATGAGTCATTGATTGGTTATCGCAGTAACATTGAACAGACAGATGCTAAAACCTGGCTTGAAAAAAGAAATAGAAAGGTAATTACTAACGACGTTTCTGTCTATGACATTCCCTCACTATCATTTTACGGAGAAAAACAATTACTGGGTTATACCCCGATTGATGCAGAAGGAGTAGTCCCCAAAGACACCACGATATTGATAGAGAAAGGGTTGCTGCGTAATTTCCTGAATGACCGTATTCCGAACAAAGCCGGACTCAACTCTACCGGAAATCGTAAGTTTTCGGTAAGCATTATGTCATCTTACAGTCTTATTTCGCCAAATGTCATTATGATTGAAGCACAAAAAAGTTATCAGGCTTCAATATTGAAAGAAAAACTACGTGCGGCAGCAAAAAACGAAGGTCTAACGTATGCTTATATAGTCAAAGAAATGAGTGGCAACAACCCGCTTTTACTCCACAGAATAGACGTTGAAACGGGTAATGAAACCATTTACAGGGGAGCAGAATTATCGAATATCAATACATCAACTCTTAAAAGAATTATGGCAGTATCAAGCCAACAAAACGTAGAAAATATATTATTTCGGAATGTGCCGACCTCTATTATTTATCCTGATGCAATGTTATTTGATGAAGTTGATTTAGACAAAGATCGTAAAACATCTTATGAAAAGCCTCCGACAGTATCTAATCCGGGAATGGTTACTCATACACCCGTCAAAGAAAAACGAAAATCAAAAAAATAATGTAATTTTGTAGCGTGATTGTCCATAATCTCACACAATATAATTTCATGATTATTGCGAAGTCGATGTTTGATATGTTTTTCAAACCTGAAGGAAAGTCAAGAAATAAAGAGTCAGAGCCAAAACTCGAACGAAAATAGTTTTGTTTGCAAGTATACTCAATCAAAATATATTTCGTTAAATATAAGAATAATACATCATTAAAATCAACATGCTATGCAACCAATAAACGAAAAATTGACATCTTTGCGAACATATCTAAAAACTACCGACTTAGATGCTTTCATCATTCCTACCAATGATCCTCACTTTAGTGAATATGTTCCTTCCCATTATGCCTGTAGAGAATGGATTAGCGGATTTACGGGTTCTGCAGGTACAGTGGTTGTAACACTTGATAAAGCTGCGTTGTTTACTGATTCCCGATACTTTTTACAAGCCGAGTCTCAACTACAAAACACCACGATTGAATTAAAAAAAATCGGACTTCCTGACTCCGAAACCATAGAGCAGTATTTATTACGTAATGTCAAGAAAGGTGGTAAAGTTGGTTTAGATAAAATGTTGTTTACTGTCAACGAATTTCAGAAATTGGAAAAAGGTTTACAGGATTTAACGCTGCAAGCAGTAGATGACCCATTTCTCAACTTGTGGGACAATAGACCTTCACTTTTAAAAAGTCCTGCGTTTATTTTAGATAAAGTATATTCAGGTGCTGACGCTACAGAAAAATTGACAATTTTCAGAGAACATATTGGTTCCGGTACCACCTCTATACTTTTGGCATTAGATGAAATTGCTTGGTTATTGAATATTCGCAGCACTGATGTAAGTTACAATCCATTGGCGGTAGCGTATGCTATTATTTATCCGGAAAAGGTAGCCTTATTTATTGGTGATAAGACCCGATTTTATGATGAGAATTGTCAAACGTTAGCCCAACAAAACATAGAAATATTACCTTACGAAAACTTTATTGACCATGTGAAACACTTTTCCAAAGAAGAAGTAATGGTCAATTTGAATAAAATTAGTGTAGGAATATATCAAATTTTACTTGACAAAGGTTGTAAAATAACTTTTGAGAAAGAAAACTGCGGAACGATAACACTATTGAAAAGTCAAAAAAACACAACAGAAATAGACGGGTTCAGAAAGTCAATGATTGCAGATGGAGTAGCAATGGTAAAATTTCTGTACTGGTTAAATGAAGGTATCGTTAAAGAATCAGTTACAGAATATACTATAGTCAAAAAACTATATGAATACAGAAGTTTGGGTAAACTTTTTAAGGGGGAAAGTTTTTCAAGCATTGTGGGACATTTGGAAAACGGAGCCATTGTACATTATCACGTGGAAGAAAGTTCGGCAAAAAAGATTACTCCAAAAGGGTTTTTACTCATAGATTCCGGAGGACAATACTTAACCGGAACCACCGATTTAACCAGAACAATACATTTAAGCAGTCCTACAGATCAAGAAAAACGAGATTACACATTGGTGCTTAAAGGACATATTGCTATTGCTCGTGCTAAGTTTACGGCAGGCATGAGAGGTGCACAATTAGACATGCTGGCACGACAACCACTCTTACAACATAATTTGAACTATCTACATGGCACGGGACATGGTGTCGGACATTTTTTGTGTGTACATGAAGGCCCTCAAAATATCCGTATGGACGAAAACCCTGTTACCTTACGGCCGGGTATGATACTTTCCAATGAACCGGGAGTTTACAGAACCGGACAATATGGCATTCGTATAGAAAATTTGGTATTAGTGATTGAAGATATAGAAAATGAGTTTGGTAAGTTTATGAAATTTGAAACCCTCACATTATGCCCTATTGATACAAAACCTATTGATAAATCTTTATTGACAGAACAGGAAATAGGATGGATTAATCAGTATCACCAGCGGGTATATAGCACACTATCACCTCATATTCAAGAAAGTCAGGTTAAAGAATGGCTGAGCACGGCAACCATTGCCATATAATTTTATAATGTAATTCGTTATGTTGATTAAAACCTTCGGAAGCGCAGTTACCGGAATCCATGCAACCACCATTACCATTGAAGTAAGTATATCTAACGGAGTTAATTTTTTCTTGGTAGGACTACCTGACAGTGCCGTTAAAGAAAGTTTACATCGAATGTCGTGCGCCTTACGCAATTGTGGCATGAGATGGCCAGGCAAGCAAATTGTTATTAATATGGCTCCTGCCGATATTCGTAAAGAAGGTTCTGCGTATGATTTACCGTTAGCCATCGGCGTTATTTTAGGCTCAGAGCAAATAATTTCGGTCAAAAACATAGGAGATTATATTATGATGGGTGAACTTTCCTTAGATGGAAGTTTGCTGCCTATTCGAGGAACATTACCCATTGTGATTAATGCCCAAAAAGAGGGTTTCAAAGGAGTAATCGTACCGAAACAGAACTCTAAAGAAGCCGCCATAGTACAAGGAATTGATGTTTACGGCGTAGAAAGCATTACAGAAGTTACACAGTTTTTGACCGGAGAAAAAGAATTAGTCCCGGAAACTAACTTAGCCCTCGAAAACTTAGCAGAATTCGACTCTCCTTACGAACTTGACTTTGCTGAAGTCAAGGGACAGGAAAACGTAAAACGCGGATTAGAAATTGCGACAGCCGGCGGACATAACATTTTGATGATTGGTGCTCCGGGTTCTGGAAAAACAATGTTAGCCAAACGTATTCCTACCATTATTCCGCCATTATCCTTAGATGAAGCCTTAGAAACTACAAAAATTCATTCTGTAGTAGGAAGAATAGATTCCAAAACAGGAATTGTCACCCGAAGACCTTTCCGCTCTCCGCATCACACGATCAGCGATGTCGCCTTAGTTGGCGGCGGAACGCACCCACAACCCGGCGAAATTTCATTAGCCCATAACGGTGTTCTTTTTTTAGATGAATTACCAGAATTTAAACGTACGGTTTTAGAAGTTATGAGACAACCGTTAGAAGACAGAATCGTAACCATTTCCAGAGCAAAAGTATCAACTGATTATCCGGCAAACTTTATGCTTGTGGCGGCAATGAATCCTTGTCCTTGCGGATTTTACAACCACCCTGAAAAAGATTGTAGTTGTTCTTCAGATGCAGTAAAAAGATATGTCAATAAAATATCGGGACCACTCTTAGACAGAATTGATTTACATATAGAAGTTGTTCCTGTGCCGTTTTCTAAACTTTCAGAAATTACACCGGCAGAAAGCAGCGTAGTTATCCGTCAACGCGTAATCAGTGCTCGTAAAATACAAGCACAACGTTTTGCTTCTGTAGAGGGAATTCATTGCAATGCTATGATGAGCAGTAAACATTTGAAACAATATTGTGTATTAAATCAAAGCAGTATTACATTATTGAAAAACGCCATGGAAAAACTCGGACTCTCGGCACGTGCTTACGACCGTATTTTGAAAGTTGCCAGAACTATTGCCGATTTGGAGAGTGCTGAAAATTTGGAAACTCACCACATCGCAGAAGCCATACAATACAGGTCTTTAGACCGCAGTAATTATTGGAGTTAAAATCTAAATTCGTATATTATTTTTATGCAACCAAAAACTATCGCCGTGTTGGGTGGCGGATACTCATCAGAACAAGAAGTTTCTCGAAAAAGTGCCAAACGTGTTGCCGAATGGCTATCTGAAAAACCACAATATAATGTGTATTTAATAGACATTACGCCGCAAGGCTGGTACGACAAAGCAACACAAACAGCCATCAATAAATCTGACTTTTCGCTAACTGTTGGTCAGCAAAAAATTACATTTGACAAAGTAGTGATTATCATTCACGGTACGCCGGGTGAAAATGGCATATTACAAGCCTATTTCGACTTGTTAAATATACCTTACACCGGTTGTTCTTCTTTTGTATCAGCATTAACATTTAATAAATTTGCATGTAAATCATTCTTGCGTGGTTTCGGTATTGAAATGGCTAAAAGTATGTTGCTCAGAAAAAATATTGATTTTGACCATCAAGAATTAGTTGCCACCTTAGGATTACCGATTTTCATCAAGCCAAATAACAGTGGAAGTAGTTTTGGAGTAACCAAAGTTTCATCTCAATCACAAATTAAAGAAGCTTTACAAAAAGGTTTTGCAGAAGACGACGAATTGATTGCCGAAAGTTTTCTTAAAGGCCGAGAAGTAACTGTAGGAGTGTATAAGTTAAAAAATAAAATCTACACATTACCGATTACCGAAATTGTAACCGACCGTGAATATTTTGACTATCAAGCAAAATACGAAGGTAAATCTCAGGAGGTTACACCGGCACCATTAGAAAAAAGCATTGAAACTTTAGTAAATGAGAGTGCCAAGCGTATTTACTCAACTTTAAACTGTCGGGGTTTTGTCAGAATTGACTTTATTTTAGAAGAAAATCGCCCTTATTTTTTAGAAGTCAATACCACTCCGGGAATGAGCGAATCCAGCATTATTCCTCAACAAGTAGCGGCAGCAGGATTAAATATTTCCGAATTTTTGTCGCTCATTGTAGAAGACAATGATTAATAAAAAAGAGAGTGCTTTAGACACTCTCTTTTTACAAATTCGGTTGATTACTATCTCTTCTCTATAACTTTCCAATCAACAAGTTCCCAAAAAGTATTGACGTAGTCTGCACGACGATTTTGGTAATCAATATAATAAGCATGTTCCCAAACGTCACATGTTAGTAGCGGTTTCAACCCTTGTTTCAATGGACATCCTGCGTTTCCTTCTTGAACAATTTTTAAGTTTCCATTAGATTCTTCTACCAACCAAGCCCATCCTGAACCGAAAAGAGTAATGGAAGCCTTTGTAAATTGCTCTTTAAAAGCATCGAAAGAACCAAAAGATTTATTGATTTTTTCTAACAAAGTACCTGTAGGCAAACTTTGAGGCTTTGCGCTGAATTGATTAAAATAAAAAGTGTGATTCCAAACTTGTGCGGCGTTATTATAAATGCCACCGTCAGCCGTTTTTACAATTTCTTCTAACGTTTTATTTTCAAAAGGTGTACCGGGAATTAAATTGTTTAAATTAGTAATGTACGTTTGTACATGCTTTCCCCAATGAAACTCTAACGTTTTTTGGCTGATTTTTGGAGCCAACGCATCTAATGCGTAAGGCAATTTAGGTAATTCGTGTGTCATAATAGTATTGTTTTTAATTTTAGATTTATTTTCAACAACCTGAGCAAAAGTAAAATAAACTCCTGAAATAATCAAGCACAAGAGTGAAAAAGATTTTATGTATTTCATAAGTAAATAAATTTAGTTCATGGTTTCACAGAGTTCGCAAGCACTAATTATCTTTGCGATTATTTGTTACACTATACTTGCTTCACAAAACAACGATGATTGTAACAGAGGAAGCAAAGTTAGTGTTTTTTTTTGAAATACCAACTCTAAAAAATTAAATTATTATTTTTTCAGATAAATGTAATCCTCGTAGCCATTCCTCTATGGTCATGCTTTTTTTCCCCGCAGGTTGTAATCGCAGTATAGAAAGATAACCGTCGCTACAATAAATTTTAAAAGAATTTTCGATCGGATGAATTTCCATAGTTCCTGTTTTAAATTGATGTGATGTTTTGTGGTAAGTTGCCTCAAAAATTTTACATGTTGTTTCTATGTTCAACTGTGGAATAAAAATAGTTGTCCATGCCGCCGGATAAGGATTTAAACCTCTAACAAAATCATAAATTTGTTTTCCTTGCCAATGAAATTTAATTTGGGTGTTTTCTCTGGTCAATTTTGGAGCCAAACTAATACCATTTTCGGGTTGTTTTTGTGTTTTTACTGTCCCATTTTGAATATCAAAACATGTTTTCACAACAACCTCTGCACCAATATTCATTAATTTATCATGTAATGTTCCAACATTATCATTATTATCAATATCAATTGTTTGTTGGTGAATAATTTCCCCAGTATCAACTCCTTTGTTCAAAAAAAATGTTGTTACACCGGTTACTTTCTCACCATTGATTATGGCATGATGGATTGGTGCCGCACCTCTATAAGATGGCAATAAAGAAGCATGCAGATTAAAAGAGCCATATTGAGGAATACAAAAAACTTCTTCTGGCAAAATTCTAAATGCAACAACAACAAATAAGTCGGCATTCAACAACTTTAATTGTTGTATAAACTCAGGAGATTTAAGATTTTCAGGCTGTAAAACGAGTAAGTTTTGAGACTGTGCATACATTTTCACCTCAGATTGTTGTAACTTTAAACCTCTACCTGCCGGTTTATCGGGAACTGTTACTACTGCGACTACTTCAAACTGATTTTGAAGTAGTTTTTGCAATGGTTGCACTGCAAACCTTGGAGTTCCCATGTAAATAATTTTCATCTCTTTATAACTTTACTTGAAGTTGACATTCTACATTCTTAAAATACCATTTTATTAAAATTTCATCCTGTTGATTTCCACCATCCCGTTTTTAAAGGCTAATTTCGAACATAAAGTTGAAGAATTTCCTCTTCAACTGCTTGCATAGACTTCATTTGAAACTCATCATAACTTCCATTACCTGTTCGTTCTAATTTTACTAAATGAGCGCCGACATTTAACCTTTCTCCAATATCACGTGCTATGGCTCTGATGTAAGTTCCTTTAGAACAAGTAATTTCAAGAGTTATATGTGGCAAATCCACATCACAGATTACAATGTCAAATATTGTAATCTGTGAAGGTTTTAAATCCAATTGATTACCTTTTCTGATTTCATCATAAGCCCGTTTGCCATCAATCTGTTTTGCCGAAAACATCGGAGGCATTTGCAACTGCTCTCCAATAAATGAAGATATTGTATGTTGAATTTGCGTGGTTGTAATTTCAGAAAAGTCAAAAGTTTTATCAATCGGAGTTTCCAAATCAAATGAAGGAGTTGTACTTCCAATTTTTAAAGTACAGCGATATTTTTTTTGTTGAGCCTGAAGTGTTTCGGCTATTTTTGTAGATTGTTCTAAACAAATTAATAAGATACCTGTAGCCAAAGGATCTAATGTTCCCGCGTGTCCTATTTTAATTTTTTTACCTGCAAGTATTTTTTTTATTCTTCGTATAACATCAAAAGAACTCCATCCGTAAGGTTTATCAATACATAATACCATAAAATATTTCTTTATTACATTGGTAGCAGAAAAAAATAAAGTTCAACATCCTGTGGTATTGAACTTTATTTACTGTGTAATGTTGATTAACAATCTATTCCATTTCGGTATCTTCTAACGATAAATCTACCAATATTCGACCGCAATACTCACACACTACAATTTTTTTGTTAAGTTTTATATCTACTTGTCGTTGTGGTGGAATTTTGTTGAAACATCCTCCGCAAGCATCGCGATTAATTTCTACTACAGCAAGTCCGTTTCTTGTATTTTTACGCAATCGCTGATAAACCTGATAAAGTCTTTGTTCTATGATTGACTCGTAAGCTTCTGATTGTTTACGTAAATTTGCCTCTTCAATATTTGTTTCACCAACAATTTCTGCCAACTCCTCTTTCTTTAAATTTAAATCAATTTGTCTATCGGCAATTTGTTGTCTTGTCTGAGAAATTAACTCCTTACGTTCTTTAATTCGTCCTTGATATTCTTTGCTTTTTTTCTCAGCCAATTGAATTTCTAACTGTTGAAATTCAATCTCTTTGGCAAAGTTTTCAAACTCTTTATTGTTTCTGACATTTGCTTGCTGTCCCTCATATTTTGCAATTGCGGCTTTTGCAAGTTCAATGTCATTTTTCATTTTACTTAACAATGTATCAAGGTCATTATTTTCTGCTTTAAGTTTAACGATTCTTGCTTGATAACCGGCAATTTCATCTTCCAAGTCTTGTACTTCTAAAGGTAGTCCTCCTCTTAAGGTCATTATCTCATCTATCTGTGAGTCTATCTTTTGCAAGTCCAACAATTGTTGCTTCTTCTCACGAATGGAAGATTCTATAGTTTCTGCAGTATTCTTTTTGGTAGCCATATTAAAATTTACATTATATTTGCAATCCGATGATTTACAGCCTTCAATTCTATTTACATAGAACAAACAAAATTTTGATTTTCAAGTAAAATCGGGACTGCAAAGGTAGTAATTTTTTTGCTAACAATTTCACGAAAATAGTTTAAAATATATTTTTCACTGTCGTAATGTCCTACATCTACAATTGTCATTGAGGTGGAAAGACTTTCCACAAAATGATTATGTTTAAATTCGGAAGATATAAAAATATCGGCTTTCAAACTTAAGGCTTTATTAAGTAAATTACTGCCACTTCCTCCACAAAGTGCAACTTTTTGTATTGGTTTATTTTGTAATATCGAATGTCTTACATGAGAAAGATTCATCTTATCTTTTAAAAAACATAAAAAATCTTTATCCAACATTGCTTGTGTCAATTTTCCTACAACACCAAACCCAAGCATACTGTAATTATCTAACGGCAGAATGTCAAAAGCCGGTTCTTCGTATGGATGTGTGGCATAAATTGCCGAAATTACACTCGAAAGTTTATCCGGCATAACTAACACTTCCACTTTATTTTCATGTACAGTTTCAGTTGATCCAACTTTTCCAATGTATGGATGAGCATTGTCCAACGGATGAAAAGTACCTTTTCCCTCTTGAGTAAAAGAACAATATTGATAATTTCCTATCGTTCCGGCTCCGGCAGAAAACAAAGCATCACGAACTTTCTCTGCAAAAGATTGAGGAACATAAACTACAACTTTTTTATATAACCCTGTTTGTGGAGAGAGTACTTTTAGTTCCTGTAATTCCATTTTTTTTGCCCATTGCCAAGTTACACCGTCTGGCAAAACATCAGCATTAGTATGGGCTGCATAAATCGAAATATTATGCTGTATGGCTTTCAGGATTAATCTTTCGGTATAACTATTTGGTGTTATTTTTTTTACCGAATGAAATATCAACGGATGATGGGTCAATATAAAATTACACTTTTCAGCAATTGCTTTATTGATAAGTTCCTCCGTACAATCTAAAGCAATCAAAACTCCTTTTAATTCTACATCTTGCGTAGAAATCAGCAAACCGCAATTATCATAACTTTCCGCGTAACAAGAGGGAAAATAAGAGTCTAAGAAAGTAACCAGTTCGGATATTTTCATGAGTTAAGTAGTAGATGATGTATAAACTATAAGTGATAATATGTAAACTACAAAAGACACTCGTCGAGTTTCTTTTAGTTTATACTTCATAACTCACAATTCATACTTAACAACATTCTTTGCAAGACAAGTTGTGCGGCAATTTCTCGATTTGCAGCTTCGGGAATCACAATACTTTGCGGACTTTCAATAACATCATCGGTAACAATCATGTTTCTCCGCACGGGTAAACAGTGCATAAAATAAGCATTATCTGTCAATCCCATTTTTTGACTATTGACAGTCCAAGACATATCTTTTGATAAAATTTTACCATAATTTTCTCCGGTATAAGCGCTCCAGTTTTTAGCATAAATAAAATCTGCACCCTCAAAGGCCTTATCTTGATTATATTCAACTTTTGCATTTTGTACAAATTTTTCATCTAACTCATATCCTTGAGGATGAGTAATCACAAACTCATAATCACACGCATTCATCCACTCTGCAAAAGAATTAGGTACCGCTTGAGGTAAAACACGTGGATGAGGAGCCCAAGTCAACACAACTTTAGGACGTTCCTTCTTTTTATATTGCTCTATGGTAATGACATCTGCCAAACTTTGCAACGGATGACGTGTTGCAGACTCTAAACTTACCACCGGTTTTCCTGAGAGTTTTACGAATTGCTGTAAAATTGTTTCAGCATAATCGTATTGTCGATTCTCTAATCCTGCAAAAGAACGTACACCAATAATATCACAATAACAACTCATCACCGGAATTGCTTCTAAAATATGTTCGGGTTTATCGCCATCCATAATCACTCCACGTTCAGTCTCCAACTTCCATGCTCCTTGGGTAATATCTAAAACAATCGTATTCAATCCTAAATTTAAGGCTGCTTTTTGTGTACTTAGTCGAGTACGTAAACTTGAATTAAAAAAAATCAGCAATAACGTTTTATGTTTTCCTAAATCAGGATAAAGAAATCTGTTCTTTGTAATAGCGTTAGCATCCGCTACAGCCTCTTGAATATTACCAATATCGGCAACTGATAAAAAATGTTTCATGGTATAATCTTATAAATAAGGCAGCAAAGTTAATCATTTTTCAGAACAACATCTTCTCTTTGCCTCAATCGATCCATTGAATAGATTGAACCCAAATTACGCATTAGTTTTTTTTGCATTTGAAGAATTATGGCAAGCCGTAAAAAAGAGTTTTTTGCATTTGCAGGATTACTGCAAGCCGTAAAAAAGAGTTTTTTGCATTTGCAGGATTACTGCAAGCCATAAAAAAGAGTTTTTTGCATTTGCAGGATTACGGCAAGCCGTAAAAAAGAGTTTTTTGCATTTGCAGGATTACTGCAAGCCATAAAAAAGAGTTTTTTGCATTTGCAGGATTACTGCAAGCCATAAAAAAGAGTTTT
>CAYVGO010000001.1:0-47556 GCA_964450725.1 uncultured Muribaculaceae bacterium | reverse complement strand
TAAAAAAGAGTTTTTTGCATTTGCAGGATTACTGCAAGCCATAAAAAAGAGTTTTTTGCATTTGCAGGATTACTGCAAGCCGTAAAAAAGTAAAGTGGAAGCGTTTCAGTCTGTGAATTGCGTGAAGTGAATTTTCTCTCCTTTAGTTCATTCCAAGTTCCTAATGCGTAATTTGGATTGAACTATTGAATCTGTCGTGATGTTTCTTACGTTTTGTTAATCAAAAATAAAAACATAAATTTGTAACCTAAAATGTATTTGTATGTCTATAAATCTGCGGAGTATCCAAAGTACTCAAGGAAGAAAAATGGCTGGAGCACGTGCTTTATGGCGGGCTAACGGAATGAAAGAAGAACACTTTGGAAAACCAATCATTGCTGTTATCAACTCTTTTACCCAATTTGTACCGGGTCATGTACATCTTCACAACATCGGACAATATGTAAAGCAGCAGATAGAACAATCCGGATGCTTTGCTGCTGAATTTAATACCATTGCCATTGATGATGGTATAGCTATGGGACATAGCGGAATGCTTTATTCTTTGCCTTCACGCGATTTGATTGCAGACAGTGTGGAATATATGATTAATGCACATGCCGTAGATGCAATGATTTGCATTAGCAATTGCGACAAAATAACACCGGGTATGTTGATGGCAGCCATGCGTTTAAATATTCCTACGATTTTTGTCTCCGGTGGCCCAATGGAAGCAGGAAATTATGACGGTAAAAAAATAGATTTAATAGATGCCATGGTAATGGCGGTTGATAATCATGTTTCAGATAACGCTATTGCAGAAGTAGAACGTTCTGCTTGTCCTACTTGTGGTTCTTGCTCCGGAATGTTTACGGCAAATTCGATGAATTGCTTAAATGAAGCATTGGGATTAGCATTACCCGGCAATGGAACGATTGTAGCAACACATCAACAACGTAAAAACTTATTTACAACTGCGGCACAGCGCATTGTTGAAATGGCGACAGAATATTACGAAAAAGGAAATACGGACATTTTACCTCGCTCAATCGCTACGCGTAATGCTTTTTTAAACGCCATGACCCTTGACATTGCTATGGGTGGTTCAACTAATACGGTTTTACATCTTTTGGCTATTGCTCAGGAGGCTGAAGTTAATTTCACGATGAAAGATATTGACGAACTGTCACGTAAAACGCCCGTTTTATGTAAAGTTGCTCCCAATGGCCATTATCATATTGAAGATGTCAATCGTGCCGGCGGAATTATGGCAATACTGGCAGAATTAGCCCGAAAAAATCATATTGATGTATCTGTCAAACATGTATTGGGTACAAGTCTGAAAAATGTTTTACAAAAATATGACATTATCTCATCTTCAACGCTACCCGATATTTATTTTGCTGCACCCGGACAAAAAAAATGTTTGGAAATGGGAATCCAAAATACGCGGTTTCAAGACTTGGATATCGATAGAGAAAATGGTTGTATTCGTAATGTTGAACACTGTTATAATAAAGATGGCGGGTTAGCCGTATTATTCGGAAATCTTGCGCCGAACGGCTGTATTGTAAAAACGGCAGGAGTAGATGAGAGTATTCATCACTTTAAAGGAAAAGCAAAAGTTTTTGAATCTCAGGAAGAGGCTTGCGAAGCCATATTGAATGATAAAATTGAAAAAGGTGATGTGGTGGTTATTCGTTATGAAGGACCGAAAGGCGGACCCGGAATGCAGGAAATGCTATACCCTACATCATTTCTAAAAGGAAAAGGATTAGGTAAAGATTGCGCTTTGATTACCGATGGTAGATTTTCCGGCGGTACATCAGGATTATCTATAGGACATACTTCGCCGGAGGCTGCTGCGGGAGGAAACATAGCCTTGGTTAAAAATGGCGACACGATTATAATTAATATTCCTGAACGTAAAATCACTTTAGAAGTTTCAGAACAAGAATTAACGCGCCGAAGAAAAGAAGAGGAAGAAAACGTAAAGCCTTATCAACCAAAGCACCGTGAGCGTAACATTTCAAGAGCACTGAAAATTTATGCAGAAAAAGTAAGTTCTGCAGACAAAGGCGCAGTAAGATTAGTGGAGTAAAATTATTTTAATATTGATTGAATGAGAATTATTGTTTTATTATTATTACCTTTATTGGTGTTTTGTGGTTGTAAAAAGTCATCGTCTGAAGTAGATCCGGATACATTAGCAATTGTAGATTTAGATTATGCCGGACAATTAACATTTACAGATTCAAGAGATGGTCAAGCATACCATTATACTACAATTGGAGATTATGATTGGATGACCGAAAATCTACGTTATAACGCTCAAGGAAGTAAAATTTATGCAGATAAGAACGTCAATTTACAATGGTATGGACGATTATATACACAATCTCAAGCACAAACGGCTTGTCCTGAAGGTTGGACATTGCCAACAACAGAAATCTGGAGAAATTTATGTGAAGAGTTATCCGGAGTTACGCTGTCAGATGTGGATTTCCCTCCTCCTCCGTTTAAGGCTATAGATTCTGTTGGAGGCCTTTTAGCTTTTAATGCAACAAGAAGCGACAAAAGTACGATTTGGTCAAGTGGCAATAACAAAAAAAGTAACAAAAGTGGATTTTATGCACTTCCGGCAGGGATATATGATGTTGAAAATGCCGTTTTTTACAGTAAGGGCGGAAGTACCACATGGTGGTCAAATACTCTTGACCTTGTTGAAAATAAGTATTACACGGCAAATATTGTCTATAATCAAAATAAATTCTATTACAAAGCCTTTTACGAACCTGAATTATGGATGTTTTCAGTACGGTGCGTAAAAGCAAAACAATAAGTCAAGATAATTCAATATCATTTTTATCAATTGCTTATCCGGAATATTAAGGCTTCGGAAGGTAAATATTGAAAATGCTTGTCTTGTATTTGCCGGATAACATGCTCTATATTTTTTAAGAAAGGGGTTTTGTTGAAAATTTGGAATGAACATTACTACCAACCATGTGATGAGTATTCTATAAATAATGTGGTTCGTGCTGCTATCTTTTTGTAAATCTTTAAAACAAAATATTATGAGTCGTCATTCTTCATTAGTACACAAAGATAGAAATCTTAGTCATTCTGAATCAGAATGGATTTCTTCTTTCCATTGCTCAGACTTACGTCCGTTAATTGTTTGTCGAGGCCCCATCCGATTAGAAGCCATGGAAGTTTTCGATGAAATGGGAATTACACATTATGGCATGTTGCTTTCAGAAAAAGACTCTATTGTATTTCCTCATGCACTTGCTCCTGAGTTACGCAAATTAAATGACCCTCACAGAGTGCATCGGGTTCCTGACTATTCTGGAGCCACACGTGAAGAGCGATTAGAACGTATTGCACAAATTATAGATATTGCTAAATCCAATAATTATAATGCCATTTTTGCCGGCTATGGATTTATGGCTGAAGATGCAGAATTTGTCGGTTCTATTGAAAATGCAGGTTTAATTTTTATGGGTCCGTGCTCAAAAACACAGTTAGCCGCAGGACAAAAAGATGAAGCTAAACTTACGGCACTCAAAGTCGGTGTAAGTGTTACTCCCGGCATTTCAAATCTTACCGCACGGACATTGATTGCAAAATATCCGAATAAAGAAAAATTACTTTCCATTATTGGAATACATCAACTGTCTGTTAACGTCAATGAACTTTCTGCAATCAATGATGTAGAAGCCATTGCCGAATCTTTATTGCAAGCATCTTATGAAAAAGGAATTGACTTGTTTTCGATTGATGAATTAGCAGAGCAAGCAAAAAAAGAGTTGCAAATTTTACTCAAAGAGCATCAAGGAAAGCGCTTTCGATTGAAAGCCATTGGCGGCGGCGGCGGAAAAGGACAGCGCATTGTGAGTAAAGCCGAAGATGTACCGCCGTTAGTTAAAGAAGTTTTACAAGAAGTCAAAGCAACGGGTGTTGGAGACAACAAAAATATGTTGATTGAGTTGAATATCGAACAAACCCGTCATAATGAAATACAGTTAGTCGGCAATGGGAAATGGTGTGTAGCTTTGGGTGGCAGAGATTGTTCACTGCAAATGCACGAGCAAAAGTTAGTAGAAATATCTGTTACTCAGGAAGAATTACAACGGCAAATTGAAGAAGCCAAAAAGCGTAAGCAACCTGTAGCCGAAAAAGTTTTGAAAAAGGATTTGGAAATTTTAACCAAAATGGAAAAAGAAGCCGAATCTTTTGGTAAAGCCGTAGGATTAGATTCTTTATCTACTTTTGAATGTATTGTTGAAAAAGATCGCCATTATTTTATGGAAGTCAACACCCGTATTCAAGTAGAACATAGGGTTACTGAATTATGCTACTCTTTGAAGTTTACCAATCCTGACAATTCTGAAGACTTTTTCACCGTAGATTCTTTAGTACAAATGATGGCTATTTTGGCTTCACACAAAGACAGATTGCCAAAACCAGTAAGATTACCGCGTTTCGGAGCCTCTGTAGAAGTTCGCTTAAATGCTACCGATGCTTCACTTTCACCTCACGCCGGAAGTACAATTTTATATTGGTCTGCTCCGATTGAAGGCGAAATTCGTGATGACCAGGGAATAAGTTTGACAAACCCCGACACCCACAGTTTCATGCACTACAAAGTCAGTGGTGCCTACGATTCAAACTTGGCATTACTGCTCACCAAAGGTGATGACCGTAAAGAAGCCTACCAAAAAATGTCTGATGTGTTGGCATATACACGTTTGAGAGGTAAAGATTTCAGTTCAAATCTCGAGTTTCATTACGGATTAATCTCTTGGCTACTGGGTGAAAATGTGATGGCAAAACCAACTACTAAATTTGTTATTCCCTACCTGAACCTAATCGGTAAATTGAAAAGTGAGTCAAATTTATTGGATACAGATTTTTGTTATGCGCATTTTATCAAAAATAAGACAGAGCATATTACCGATTCAATTATAAAAAAAGAATCTAAACATATTCTTCAACTCAAATCCTCCCTTTTATTAAGGCCGGTAACACGATTATTGAAAGATGTTCACTTGCTCTCGGGATGGTTGAGTTTATTTAAAAAGTATGTTGAGTTTGAGAATAATGTAGTGAAGTGGAAAATCAACCCTATCATGTTGTTAGACCATACTTATCGATATTTAAACATGAGTTGGCGAGAGAATGTACCGGCAGCCGATATTATTTGGGATCATGACAATGCTATGCTCAAAGACGCACTGTCTTTTTACGAGCAATTATCAGAATCAATGCAGGATGTTACCGAATTTGGGGAACTGACAGAAGTTTTATCGAGTGACAGAAATCACCATAATATCAATCCGGAAATATGGAAGTCTGTACAAGCAGCACATGCCGGGTATCAATTAGGTACAGAAATTCTGAAATTACCATTTTATGTCGGTTTAAAAGTGAATTTTGGAGCCTTGCATGTTAATGAAGAATTGGAAGTCGTCATTCCAGATGACTTACAAGACCCTGCATTATATCCGCAAACAAAGAAAATATTAGTACCCCCACCGGCAACAAAAGCAGATGAAATCAATGCTATGTGCAGCGGAATGTACTACGCTCAAGAGTCTCCCGGACAGCCACCCTTTGTAGCCGTTGGACAACATTTTAAAAAGGGAGACACGCTTTATATTATTGAAGTGATGAAGATGTTTAATGTTGTCAAAGCGCCATTCTCAGGAACCATAACCAAAGTGTTATTGTCTAACACCGAAGGAGTAATTGTAAGTAAAGGTCAACCGTTGTTTAAAATCATTCCTGACGAGCGATTTATTCCTGAAGACCCAATCTTGAAACAAAAAGAAATAGAAAAAACATCTTTAGATTACGTCCACAAACTGATTAAATAAGAAAATCTGTTGTTTTTACATTTCTCTTTTCCTTAAATCAAAGAACGCCAAATGTACAATTTGACGTTCTTTGATTTTTAATGCAATACTGTTTTTGCGAATTGTAACTATATTTATAGGCACTTCTTGTTTAAGCCTATAAATATAGTTACAATATTATTGTAGAACACTAACCGACGGCTACGCTACCATAAAAACACGTAAAAATGAACCGGCGTAGGGCTACGCTACCACAAAATAGATTTAAAGAGAATAGGCTGATTCCTGTTATGAAAATCAGCCTATTTATTGACATCAAAAACTTTTACCAGAGCACAATAATATCTTAAACGCCTCTTAAATAAGTTTTATTCTTTGTAGATTACGATTTAGGAATAGGTACTTTAGCAAATACCGATTTTTTTGAATACCACTGCATGCCAATACTTCGAATCACCATACTTGAGGTAAAAGCGAGCCACAAAGCATGTACTTCTAACACTTTATAGGTACACCCATAAATAATAAAGTAACAAATTGTGGCGACCAGTACCACATTTCGCATAGCAACGGAAGATGTGGCTCCAATAAAAATACTATCCCACAAAAATGCAACACTACTGGCTACCGGTAAGAAAATTACCCAAGCAATATAAGGCTTTGAAGTTTCTACGATTTTAGGATTGTGATCTGCCAACCAACTGACCAAACTTTCTGCACCAATGATATAAAAGATAACAGAACAGAATACAATGGCTGCCGACCAAATAAAAACAGACTTCACTGTTTTTCGTAAGAGAATCGGCTCTTTTCCACCAATATATCTTCCGGTCAAAGCCTCTCCGGCATAAGCAAAACCATCAATAACAAAGACATATAGCATTGTTACTTTGAGTAGAATGGTATTGGTAGATAAAATATCGTCTCCAAAGTATGATGAAAAAGAGGTAAAGGTTGTATAAATCAACAATAAAAGCAATGACCGTATAAAAATATTGACATTGAGAGAAAAGTATTGCTTAATCCCCTTCATATCAAATATTTTTTTGACGTCAAGATATTTTTTGAGTTTACTGTAAAACCGTAAGATGAAGAATATGGATAACCCTAATCCTAAATATTGAGACAATACTGTTCCTATGGCAATACCGGCAACCCCCATTTTTAACCACAAGGCTAATGCAATGCTTAAACCTACATTGGCAAAGTTAATCAGCAAATCTACCAACATCGGACTTAATGAGTTTTGCATTCCGATAAACCACCCCTTGAGAGCAAATAAAGAAACCGTAGCCGGTGCAGCCCAAACTCGAATATAGAAATAAGTTTCTGCCCACAATGTCGCTTCCGGACTAGCGGTTACAATAGAGAAAGTAAACTTCATGACGGGTATTTGTACGGCTAAAATAATGATAGCACCAATAAGAGAAACCAACAATGATTGTGCTAAAATATTGGCAGTTGTACTTAAATCCCTACGGCCGTAAGCTTGAGCCGTCAATCCTCCGGTACCGAGCCGTAAGAATGCAAAATTCCAATAAAGCATATCAAACACCATACTTCCTAAAGAAATTCCGGCAATAAAATAAGTTTCATGCAAGCGTCCGGCAATGGCTAAATCTACCATTCCGACCAAAGGTACGGTGATATTGGCAGCAATGCTGGGCAGTGCAAGTTGTAAAATACGTTTGTTAATCATAGAAAATAGATGGTGAGTGAAATGTGAGACTTAAGATTTTTTAGAGTGTGTATTGTAATTTATCCTACACTTCCTTCAAGAGAAATTTGCAGTAATTTTTGTGCCTCAACAGAAAATTCCATCGGTAATTGATTTAAAACTTCTCTGGCATAACCGTTAATAATTAATCCTACGGCATCTTCTGTTTTTATACCACGTTGGTTACAGTAAAAAATCTGTTCTTCTCCTACTTTTGAAGTTGTTGCTTCATGCTCTACAGTTCCCGTTGAGTTTTTCACATCAATCACAGGAAAAGTGTGAGCTCCGCATTGGTCACTGAGTAACAAACTGTCGCATTGTGAAAAATTGCGGGCATTGTCGGCATTTTTCTCTATTTTTACCAATCCTCGGTAACTGTTTTGACTTTTTCCTGCAGAAATTCCTTTACTGACAATTCTACTGCGAGTATTTTTACCAATATGTATCATTTTTGTACCAGTATCGGCTTGTTGAAAATTATTGGTTACGGCAATCGAATAAAATTCGCTGTTAGAGTAATCGCCCTTTAAAATCGTACTTGGATATTTCCACGTAATTGCTGACCCTGTTTCTACCTGTGCCCATGATAATCGGCTGTGATTTCCCAGACAAAGTCCGCGTTTGGTAACAAAATTATAGATACCTCCCACTCCCTCCTTATTTCCCGGATACCAGTTTTGCACAGTAGAGTATTTTACTTCGGCGTTATTCTTGACCACAATTTCCACTACGGCCGCATGAAGTTGGTTTTCATCTCGCTGCGGAGCAGTACATCCTTCTAAGTAACTGACATAACTATTATCTTCGGCAATAATCAATGTTCTTTCAAATTGCCCTGTTCCTTTCGCATTAATCCTAAAATAACTCGAAAGTTCCATCGGACATCGTACCCCTTTAGGAATGTAACAAAAAGATCCGTCGCTGAATACTGCTGAGTTGAGAGCGGCGTAATAGTTATCCGTAATCGGAACTACTGACGCTAAATATTGCTGTACCAAATCAGGGTGTTCCTGTACAGCCTCTCCAAAAGAACAAAATATTACCCCTTTTTCTGCCAACGTTTCTCTAAAGGTTGTTTTTACAGACACACTGTCCATGATAGCATCCATTGCTACACCACTCATCATTTTTTGCTCATGCAGCGGTACTCCCAATTTGTCGAAGGTGGCTTTCAATTCAGGGTCAATATCATCAAGACTTTCTACGTTTTTTTTAGGTTTTGGAATAGCATAGTAGATAATATCCTGAAAATCAATTTCGGGTATGGTTAAATGTGCCCATCGAGGAATCGACATTTTAAGCCATGCCCGATAAGCTTTCAATCGAAAATCAAGTAACCACTGTGGTTCGTTTTTTTTAACCGAAATCAAGCGTATAGTATCTTCTGTTAACCCTTTAGGGATATATTCCGACTCTATATCGCTTGTAAAGCCGTATTTGTAATCAGATTCTGCAATTTCTCGAATAATTTCATTGTTGTTTGACATATTTATTGTTGTTGATTACTGTAAAGAATACAAATATAAAATATTTATACATTGTTTCAAAAGTAGAAACCAAATAAAAAGCGACATATCTCAGATTCGATATGCCGCTTTTTAATCAAAAAACAATTGGATTAATTACATTTCAATTGTTTTAATTCATACTCAGCATTCTTTTTAAATGTCGCATGTTTTTCCAACTGTTTATAGGTACTGCATGCTTTATCATTTTGCTTCAATGCTTTGTAGGCTGATGCCAATACATAAAGTATCTTTCCTTTCTCGGCTTCACGTTTTTCTACCTCTAAAGCTTTCTGCGCATGTTCAATTACTTTTGCATGATTATCCAATTTTCCTGCAGTTTCTGCTGCTAAATAACCAACATCGGGGTTTGAGTCATCATAACCCAATGCTTTTTCAAACATGAATAGAGCGTTCTGCATATCATTTTTATTTTTCAGGTCTTGCGCCAATTTTGTGGTGTAAGCAAATGCAGACTTTTTGTTTTGTGTTACACTCTGACTTTTGTTATTCGTTTGTGCTATTTCAATTGCTTTATCATAAGCCGCCAAAGCCTTTTCTGTATCATTTTTCTTTCCGTAAGCAATAGCCAATCCAATGTAAGCAGGGTCAAAATTTTGATTTAGAGCGATAGCCTTATTAAAATCTTCAATAGCCTCATCTATTTTTTCATTCTTAAGATCTGTGTTTGCCAACTGATATACCAAAACAGGTAACGCATTTTGAGCTTTTTGTTTGGTTGCAGCCTCTTCATATTTTTCTGAGTTTTCAATTGCCAAATTCATATTTTCGTATGCTTTTCTAAAATCATTTTTTTGATAATAAGCATTGGCAATTTTCAAATACGTTTCACATATTTGCTTTTTAGCATTCATTTGCACGTCAAAAGCACCTTCATCTTCAACGCTCAAAGCAATATCATAAGATTTAACAAAATGCTGAACTGCACCTTCAAAGTTTTGTTCCTGCAACATTTTTACACCTTCATTATAAGATTCTGTTGCTGTCTGTAATGTTTGAGAATACGCAAGATGAGTAAATAACGAAAATACAATAGTAAAATAAATAATACGTTTCATAGGTAAATAATTTAAAGGTTAGTATCTTGTGACAATTCGCATACGTGGTATTTCCTAAAGAAAATAGAATATGCTCATTACACAGAGAAGTAGTTTAATTCATTAATATATTGATATTTACAGATTTGAAAAGGTATTGAAAAAACGAATTTAATTGTAAAGATAATCAAATTCATCAAATTAACACCGCTTTTTCCATTTTTTTTGCAAAAGTAGATATAACTATTGAATCTATCATTTCGAGAATTTACAACTCATTTGTGGAATATTGATTTACTTTTAGATTTTGTAAATCAACATTTCAACTTAATCAAAAGATTAAAATTCATGAATAAAGTAACCTTAGAATGTTCGCATTTGTCTGCAAAAAAAATCATTTAAATGAGATTAGTAGTTTCAACCTTATCCGCTAATCAGAGAAAACAAGTCGAAAACTATTGAACTCAGACTTCCGATACACCCTTTTTAAATAAATATAGCAAAAATTATTTGAGGATAAGTACCCTCGTCGAGAATCGAACTCGAATTTTCGGTTTAGGAAACCAACGTTCTATCCGTTGAACTACAAGGGCGAAATAGAAATTCGAGAAAAATATTTTTATTCAATAAATG
This sequence comes from uncultured Muribaculaceae bacterium, assembly GCA_964450725.1. Classification (GTDB taxonomy): domain Bacteria; phylum Bacteroidota; class Bacteroidia; order Bacteroidales; family UBA932; genus CAYVGO01. The sequence continues at coordinate 36,803 of CAYVGO010000001.1, read as the reverse complement.
GTTTACCGATCGTTTGTCCGTCGTAAGACCATTTAAGGTACATTGCTCCCCAAGTAAATCCGGCACCAAATGTTGCCAAAATAATGTTGTCTCCTTTTTTCAGTATGGATTCATAGTCCCATAAACATAATGGCAATGTTGCTCCTGTTGTGTTCCCATAACGATGAATATTAATCATTGTTTTTTCTTTGGGTAAATTCATTCGTTGAGCAGTGGCATTGATAATACGAAGATTTGCTTGGTGAGGAACAAGCCAAGCCAAATTATCGGCAGTGAGATTATTTTTTTCCATAATCTCTACCGCAGTATCAGCCATATGACTCACTGCTGCTTTAAAAACAGGTTGCCCTTCTTGGTATATAAAATGTTGACGTTTAAGAACTGTTTCTAATGTTGCAGGGAGAATAGATCCTCCCGCTGCTTGAAAAAGATGTTTACGACCAGAACCATCAACTTTGGCAATGCTATCAACAATACCAGTATCATCAGTCGAAGGTTCTATCAATATAGCACCAGCACCATCTCCAAAGATTGGACAAGTAGTTCTATCAGTATAGTCAACAATCGTTGACATTTTATCGGCACCTACAAGTACTATCTTTTTATGTGTACCAGATTCTATAAATTTGGATGCTACCATTAATGAATACAAAAAACCGGAACAACCTGCATTAATATCAAATCCGAAAGCATTTTTCACCCCAACTTTATCACTAATAATATTTGCAGTTGAAGGAAATGGCATATCAGGAGTCACTCCACACCAAATCAACATATCTACGTCTTCAGGTTTTGTATTTGTTTTACGAAATAACTCTTCTACAGCACGTTGAGCCATATCAGAAGTCCCCATTTTTTCACCTTTTAAAATCCGACGCTCTTTGATACCTATACGAGTCATAATCCACTCATCACTAGTATCTACCATTCGACTGATTTCTTCATTGGTTAAAACATAATCAGGAACATAGCCTCCAATACCAGTAATGGCTGCTTTAATTATTTTGTACATCAAGTATATAAATTAAGATATTGCTGAAGTAATTTTAGATGGCAATTGAGCAGAAGTAATATTTACGGCTTGCAAAATCATATTTTTTATAGCTTCCGGACTTGAGTGTCCATGACCAATAATCACCGTTGAATTAATTCCTAAAACGGGTGTACCTCCATAAATCTCATAGTTAAACCTGTCAAAAAACGGACTCTCAATACCATTCTTTTTGACTAACTTATATAATGCTTCAGCTTCTTTAAGAACAATATTACCGACAAATCCATCACATACTACAACATCTGCAACTGTTCCAGAGAAAATTTTATTTCCTTCAATATTTCCTACAAAATTTAGTTTTGGATTGGCTTTACTAATAAAAAGTTCATGAGCCGTAGTTGTCAATATATTACCTTTTTCTCTCTCCGAACCATTACTTAATAATGCAACACGTGGATTGACAATATTGAATACATATTTGGCATAACTACTGCCTAAAATAGCAAATTGATAGAGCATTTCCGGCTTACAGTCTGCATTAAATCCAGCATCAACTAAAACAGCAACAGAACCTGTAAGTTGAGGTAAGAAAGTCGGAATACATGGTCGCGAAATTCCGTCAGTAAGTTTCTGCGTAAACATTGCTCCAGCTAACATTGCCCCTGTGCTACCGGCACTTGCAAAAGCATCAATCTGTTGGTTTGCTAAATACTGAAAACCAACAACAATACTTGACTGAGGTTTAGTTTTAAATGCTTTCGCCGGATGATCAGACATTTCAATAACCTCAGTAGTGGGAATAATCTCAAGCCGTTCTGTTGTTACGCCAGATGCGGACAATGCTTGCAAAACAACAGATTCATTACCAAAAAGAATTAATTTATCATCCTTTTGCAACAAAGGCAAAACTTTTTTTATACCATCAATAACTACTTGTGGTGCATGGTCTCCACCCATAACATCAACACCGATTCTCATATTGTTTTGATTTTAATTAATCTTGTATGAACTGAATATTTCGTTCCATTAGACATTTTATTGAGAAACTTCCATCACCTGACTGCCTCTGTAGTACCCACATTCAGAGCAGATATGATGAAAAAGCACAGGTGCTCCACAATTAGAGCATGCTGCAATAGTTGGTATTTCCAATTTGTGATGAGTACGACGTTTATTTCTACGTTGTTTGGAAATTCGCGATTTAGGATGTGCCATAAAAATACTTTATTTTAATATTATACAGTAAATTTGTTATTTTAAATTTCTATACACTGTCCCTCTTTATGAAAAATTTGTATGGGCAATGATAAAGCAATTGTTTCGTACAAAAAATTGGTCAAATCTACAGTTTTATCTTTAGGATGCAATAAAAGCACTTCACCGTCATAATCAGACTCATCGTCTCCGTCGATCACTCTGCAAGTATCTTCGCATTTCACATCGAAATTGATAGGTTCATTACAACGAGTACAACTCACCTTTATGACCCCAGTAATATGAAAAAACACTTCATAACTAGCAAAATTCGCTTTGGTTTGTACTGCTACTTTTACCTTTCCGTCTAAAATGTCACCATCACTAAACTGCTCAAAAAAAGGTGTTTCAAATTCATAAACCACCTCATCTTTTGACTGTTGTAAATCAGTGATACTCAAAATTAAGACAGAACTTTTCTGCATAAAACATTTGATTAGATTGGCAAAGGTATGTGTTTTTTTACAAAGTACAAAATTATTCAAACTAATGCTATTCTCTAACGTTAAATTGTCAGTTGAAAAGCAGGAGAAGGCTGGGTCAAGTTGAACATTGGTACATTTTTTATACCTTTGCGGCAATTACGAAATTTACTTCAAAATAAAATGAAAAACATACGCAATTTTTGTATCATTGCACATATTGACCACGGGAAAAGTACGTTAGCAGATCGTATGCTTGAGATTACGAACACTCTGACTGACAGGGAAATGGAAGCGCAAGTGTTGGACAATATGGAACTGGAAAAAGAGAAAGGCATTACAATAAAAAGTCATGCTATACAAATGGAGTATAGCTTTGAAAATCAAGAATATACACTAAATCTCATAGATACTCCCGGCCATGTGGATTTCAGTTATGAAGTCAGTCGTGCTATTGCTTCTTGTGAAGGTGCTGTACTGGTTGTTGATGCAACACAAGGCATCCAAGCACAAACCATATCTAATCTTTATTTGGCTTTGGATCATGATTTGGAAATTATTCCTGTTATCAATAAAATTGACATGGATGCCGCCATGGTAGAGGAAGTCAAAGATCAAATCATTGATTTAATCGGTTGCAAGCCTGAAGATATTATTCCCGTAAGTGCTAAAACTGGCATGAATGTAGATATGGTATTACAAGCGGTCGTAAAAAACATTCCTTGTCCGAAAGGAAATGAAAATGAACCTCTGCAAGCATTAATTTTCGACTCAGTGTTTAACTCTTTTCGTGGAATTATAGCTTATTTTAAAGTGAAGAATGGGGTAATTCGAAAAGGAGATAAAGTAAAGTTTGTCAGTACAAAAGGTGAGTATATTGCTGACGAAGTGGGAATCTTAAAACTTAAACCTGTTCCTCAAAGCGAAATCCGTACTGGTGACGTAGGATACATTATTTCCGGAATAAAAACGGCTACAGAAGTAAAAGTAGGAGACACCATTACAACCGTACAAAACCCATGTCAAGAAGGAATTGCTGGATTTGAAGATGTTAAACCTATGGTTTTTGCCGGAATTTATCCTGTATCTACTGACGATTACGAAGATTTAAGGGCTTCGATGGAAAAATTACAATTAAATGATGCATCATTGACCTTTGAGCCAGAATCTTCCTTAGCCTTGGGGTTTGGTTTCCGTTGTGGTTTTTTAGGATTGTTGCACATGGAAATTGTACAGGAAAGATTATACCGAGAGTTTGACATGGATGTAATTACAACCGTTCCAAACGTACAATTTCAGGTGTATACAACTAATGGCGAAATGAAAATTATCCATAATCCCTCTGGATTACCCGAAGTTACGCAGATTGAACATATTGACGAACCTTACATTAAAGCACAAGTCATTACAAAGTCTGAATATTTAGGAAATGTAATGAAACTATGTTTGGATAAACGAGGAATATTAACTCATCAACATTTTATTACTCCTACAAGGGTTGAGTTGTGTTATGATATGCCGCTTTCAGAAATTGTGTTTGATTTTTATGACAAACTCAAAAGTATTTCACGCGGTTATGCTTCGTTTGACTACCATATTGACAATTACAGATTAGCAGATTTGGCAAAATTAGATATTTTATTGAACAGTGAACCCGTAGATGCACTTTCATCTCTTATCCATAAAGCCAATGCTTATGATTTTGGACGTAGAATGTGTGAAAAGTTAAAAGAATTAATTCCAAGACAACAGTTTGACATTGCTATACAAGCAGCAATCGGAGCAAAAATTATTGCCCGAGAAACTGTGAAAGCTGTAAGAAAAGATGTTACGGCAAAATGTTACGGAGGCGATATTTCTCGTAAGCGCAAATTGTTGGAGAAGCAGAAAAAAGGTAAAAAAAGAATGAGACAAGTAGGTAACGTTGAAGTTCCTCAGGAAGCATTCTTAGCTGTTTTGAAAATGGATTAATCAAAACCAGATTAATTCGTAGTGGTTGAATGGGTTACTATGAATAATCACTTCTTTCCTTTTTCCGACAGTGGATATTTTCTGCGAAAATATTGAGCAAACTGAAATAGTATCAGTAATGCCAAAATAGTGCAGGAAGCGCGACCAATTACATCGCCGTTTTGTACGTAAAATGTCAGTTCATCATTGGTATTTAATGTCCCTTTAATGAAATCGCGTTCCCACCAACGGGTTTGCTCTATTATTTTTCCACGTTGATCGACCATTGCGGATATACCGGTATTGGCGCTTCGAGCAATGCTTCTGCGAGTTTCAATTGCTCGTAAACTTGCGTAATGTAGGTGTTGTAAATGACCAGGTGTGTCTTTCCACCATCCATCGTTGGTAATAATCACCATTAAATTTGCTCCGTTCTTTACGTATTCAGCATAATATTGCCCAAAAATTGACTCATAGCAAATTGCCGTACCGATATTAAAATTATTTTTTTGTACTACGGTTCTCTCTTTTTGTGTTCCCAAGCCGCCGGAAGAACCGCCAAGATCTATAGACCATCTACGTAAAAAGGATAAATATTGAGGATAAGGTAACATTTCTACTCCTACAACCAACTTTGATTTATGATAAATGGGTACATTTTTTCCGGAATCAATCCACAATGCGGCGTTGTAAATATCATAATAAATATTACTTTGAGACGAGAGTCTGGCCGTATAAGACTTAGGCTCGTCGGGGGCATAGATTTTTGACGTTGTAGCACCGGTAATAAATGTCAGATTGGGATAAGGCTGCAAGAAACTTCGGATAGTGTTTATATCGCTGTTATTGCTGAGATTTTGCTCACTGACCATATCTGTTAACGCAGTTTCAGGCGCAATTACATAATCAACATTTTGAAGATTTGAAGAGTCTGCAAGTTTGAGTAAAATCAAGAGTTGCTCTGCCGAGGTAAGGTTTCCGAACTTATCATTAAATGGGTCAATGTTAGGTTGTAAGATAGAAACAACGCATGGATTTATTTTTTCCGTGTAAGTATAATATCGGAAGATTGAATACGTTATCGGTAATATAATGATTAACGCTAAAGTAATAACGGCTTGTTTGAAGTTTCTTCCTTTTTGCTTTGCTATATAAAACTTGATGATATTGAATACCAAAAGATTAATAATCCACACCCACAATGTTCCACCCAAAACTCCGGTATATTCGTACCACTGAATTAATGCAATATCTTTGGCAAAACCGTTACCAATTGTTAACCAAGGCCACGTGATTTCAGCATCAAAATAAAACCATTCCCATGTAATCCAAAGTAAAACCAAAAAAAAGTAACCAATTTTATTTCCCAACTTAGATTTTACAATCATTGATAACCAAACAACCAACAAAGTCAATAGAGAGTTTCCGATTACAGCACCAAGCATTCCAAAAGGGGTGGCATTCCATATCCACCACGTTGTCATAGCATTCCAAATGAATAAAGTTAAGAAAGCAAATCCAGCCTTATGAGATAACTTTTGGCAACTTTGCTCTACAAACAACAAAGGAACAAAGGCTATCCATAAAAAAACTCCGGAAAAATTATCATACCAAGGCAGAGAAAGAAGTATTGCAGACAGTAGTGAAAGTAAGTATTTATATTTGGTTTTCATGAAGTTGAAGTTTAGTAACTTTATAAAATCCCTTCGCGTAGAATCTGATGTAAGTGAATCATCCCAACATATTGAGAATCATCCAGAACAATTAATTGCGTAATTTTCTTTTCCGTCATGACTTTGTAAGCCTCTACTGCTAACATGTTGCTTTGAATAGTTTTAGGATTTGCCGACATAATTTCTTTGGCTTTACATTGTGTAACCATTTCTTCATGCTGTAGCATTCGCCTCAAATCACCATCCGTAATAATCCCTACCATTTTCTCATCATGGTTCAAGACTACTGTAGCGCCCATTTTATTCAAAGTCATTTCAATAATTACATTTTTCAACAATGTATCTTCATATACCTTGGGCAGCACAGTTTTGTCTATCAAATCTATGACACGTGTATAGAGTTGCTTTCCTAACGAACCTCCGGGATGATATTTAGCAAAATCCTGTTTAGTAAATCCTTTTAGTTTAAGTAAACTGAGGGCTAAAGCGTCTCCGGCAACCATTTGTAATGTAGTGCTGGTAGTAGGAGCTAAATTGTTCGGACATGCTTCTTTATCTACCGGAATATAGAGTACAAAATCTGAATCTTTAGCAAGCAGAGAATCTTTGTTAGAAACCATCGCTACAATTTTATTGTTTTGATTAAGATTACGAATTAAAGGAATGAGCAACTTGATTTCCGGTGTATTTCCGCTTTTTGATAAGCACAATATTACATCATTGGGTTGAATTGTTCCTAAATCTCCATGTATAGCATCTGCGGCGTGCATGAAAATTGCAGGTGTACCTGTAGAATTCATTGTAGCGACAATTTTTTGAGCGACAATTGCACTTTTACCTATCCCTGTAGCAATCACTCGTGATTTAGAACGATGAATAAGTTCTACAACTTTTTCATAATCTTGATTAACACAATCAGCCATTTGCTTTAAAGCCAAACTTTCTTCAGTGATAATATCTTTGGTAAATTCTATAATATTCATCGTAAAAGTAAGGGGTATTAATATTATATTTCTAAAGTTCGTGCTATAATAAAGAAAAAATCAGAAAGTCTATTGAAATATTGCAATAAAGATTCTTGCTCTACAGCGGCATTAATAATTCGCCTTTCGGCACGCCGAGTTACCGTTCTACAAATATGGGCTTCGGCAACTCCCTCCTTATTTCCTACAATAATAAAATGTTTTAATGGAGGCAATTTGTCACTCAAAGCATCTATCCAAGTTTCAATATCGGCAATAGATTGGTTTAAATTAGGGCTTTCTATTTCTTGTCGATCATCGGCTAAAACTCCACCAATAGAAATAAGTAGATGTTGCTGTTGTTGCAGAAATAAACGTAATTTTTCATCTTGAATATATCTACACAACAAGCCCATAAACGAATGTAATTCGTCGACTGTACCATAGGCTTCCACACGTAAATCATCTTTGCGAACACGCCTTCCACTCACTAATGAAGTGTAACCTTTATCTCCCGTTTTGGTATAAATTTTCATAAACCTTTAAAAACTGGTCATTGTTGGCTTTCTGCGTCTTTTCCGTTTATGTAAAAAGGAAAAGATAGATGCTTTTATTTTTTTTGCTTGAAGATACCGTTTTGCTTTATCGGGATAAACATCTTTGATGGTAACTAATATTCCGGTTTCTTCCACGGCTCCAAAAGTTCGATTAATAGCAGTACCAAAAACTTTCATCGTCGGAGAGACATTCATATAAGAATGAATCAATGGAGGAATAGTTTCTCCGTAATGTTTTAAAGAAGATATCAGAATCTTATAATTTTCATCATAGGTTTCTTTATTAAAAAGTCTCTCGTACTGTATTTGATTCCAACTGATTGGCATAGGGGCAATAGGAATGACTAACTTTTCCTTATCCCCTAAAAAACGATATAAGAAATAAAGTAAAATATTGCGTGCTTCTACATTGTAAGAAGAAAACATGGTAACTTTGCCAAATAAGTATTTTGTACGCTTACTGTATTGCACCACCAAACCTCCCAATCCTTCCCATAAATTATCAAGAGCATATAAACTTTTAGGATTATATCGAGTATTTTGGTATTCGGGTTGTACAAATGAACGTCCAAGTTCAATGGTATAGGGCAAATAGTCATCAATAAACTCTTTTGAAAATTGAAATAATTCGCCTGTAGCCAAGTCGGTTGTATTTATATCCCATCCGCAAATATAACGATAACCGCCTAAAATATCTTCTTTTTTAGGATCCCATACAATCAATTGCTGGTAAGGGTTATCTGCAAGATCAAAAGAATCTAAATCATAACTTTTTCCCGTTCCTCCTCCGGCTAACCGAAATGTGATTTCACGCAATCTTCCCAACTCTAACATTGTATTGGGAGCTACTACATTATTGATAATGTAGAGTTCATTATCACCTCTTTTCGTTTTTTTAAAAAATGTCTGGTCATTAAGTTCCTTATGAATCAAGGAACGTTCGATTTTTGCAATAATAGGTTCCATTTGAGTTTGTATTATAATATTTTCTTAAGGTTTTAAATTGTAAACGGCTTGTCGAATTTTTTCAACATCTTCTTTCAAAGTTTGACGACTCAAAGAGGAAATGCTAATCGGATTTCCAACAATAAAAGAAAGATGAGTATTGCGTTTTTTATATAACTCATCAGACAACCATAATAATTCAACATTAAATTTAACTCCGATACGCTTACGAAAATTGGCAATGCTATAAAACTTATTGGAATTTTGTGCATTAAAATATATCGGAACAATATCACGATGACTATCAATGGCATTTTTTAAAAATGAATTTTTCCATGGCAAGTCAATAATTTCACCTTTGATTTTCCTTGAACATAATCCGGCCGGAAAGTATAAGATTTGGGTATCTGATTGATATAAATGACGAATTTTTTCGATATTTTCCACACTTTGTCTGCCATATTTATTTACAGGAACAAATAAAGGTTGAAGAGGTTTTAAATTCATTAAAATATCATTAACAACAAAACGAATGTCTGAAAAATATTTACCGATGGCATCCATCAATATCAATCCGTCTAAAGCACCTAAAGGGTGATTGGATACAAAAATATAACGACCACTTGTAGGAATTTTATCCAACCCTATAGCCTCGTAACTGACATGAAGATGATGCTGCAAAATAGCGTCAACAAAAGGCAATCCCGATAAATGTCCAAAATCACGTAAAGACTGGTTAATTTCCTTTTGATGAATAAGTTTTTCCAACTTTTTTATCAGAAAGCGGGGTATAAAATGTCGTAATTTGGGTGCTTTTTGAGCAATAAGTTGATTGATATGAATTTGTAATACCGAATTCACAATAACTATTTCATATTTTTTTGTAGTACTTCAAAATCTGTCTTGCAAAAACCTTTGTATTTATTGGCTTTGTAGTAAGCATAATAGTATAACAAAGGAGTATCTGTACCTATAAGATAATTGTAAGTAAAAGCCCCTTTTCCACTCGACAACTCAGGAAATACCGTGTGAGCAATCACAACATCCGGAGTTTTTTGGGCTAATGCTTTGTCTATTTCCTCTTCCGAAACTATTTTGAGTTGACTGCCGAATTTTTCCTCTAAGTTTGCTTGTTGCGTTGCATAAAATACGGGGTCAATATCACTTTGACGCAATAAAATAGTTTTTCCTTTCAATAATTTATTATTGCTATTGTATGCCGAAAGTTGGCGGTGTCTTTCAATTCCCAATAAATCTCTAAAATCTTTTTTGACCATGCGTTGAGCATGTTCTTGCATAAAAAGTAACAATTGTTGAAGTATACCATAATTTAATTCTCCGTCTGATGTCTCACAATCAAAAGGAATGAAAGCAATTTCGGGCATAGGGTCAAGACTTTTTTTGGCTGTCGGTTCACCCATTAACAAAGAGAGGTAAATGTATGGATTTTTATGAACATCTTTACTGAAAGTTACACGTGAAAAAAGTAAAAATGAATTTTCAGGATTTGTACGTAGCGTTTCAAATTCCTGAGCAGTAATCAATTTATACGGAGTTACTTTCCAAACTTGAGGAATAACTTCTCTGATATATGCGTCTAAAATCATATTGTCATTGGAAAGTACAATATAAGTTGTAGATAGAAAAAACTGAGATACATCTTCCGATTTTGCAATTTTCTGTTGTGAGAAAGTATTGCCGGTAAGAAAAAAAGAAAGTACAAAAAGTAGATACATTTGTTTCATGTAATCAAAAGATTAAGGGTTAGATAATGTGTGTTAAATTAGTGGGGTATTGATTTCCAGAAATTATTAAAATGCTCTTGTGTTCCATAAACGGTCATATAGTATCCCTGCTTTAACTTTACTTCTGCAAGATTTTCGGCTTCGATACAACGTTCTTCCTCTGTATCGACAAAAATCAGATTTTTTATTTTAATTTTTTGAGTAATTGCCAATAAGGATAAATTGTAATTTTCAAAAAATCTTATTTCTTGTAATGTTCGCCCAATGAATAGCGGCGGAATGAGAAATTTAATAACAAAATGTGACTTGTCGATTCTGTAAAAACTTTCAGCTCTGGTAAAACTTAATTGTTTTGATAATTGATTGGCTGAATCTTGCTCAGGCGTAAGAATTTGATCTACCTGTAAAGCTTCCAAGACATTTTTATGAACATCATTGATGGCTCTTGCATAGATTTTTTTTACTTGAATTTCTTTCAATAGAGCGACCACTTGTACCGATGCTCCAAAGTTTTCGCCAATACAAACAATCGCACCATCAACATCTTTTATTGGTAATGTTCTGAGAGAAGAGATTCCTGTAATTTCAATACTCATAGCTGTTGCAATACGGTCTTTTACTGCTTCTACGCGGTCTTCTCTAATGTCAACACCAATTACTTCGTGTCCTAAATCGTTCAAGGAAACGGCTAATGTTGAACCAAAAGATCCTAAGCCAATGACGATGTACTTCATGTGTAAATTAAAATTTAATGTTTTACGGAAGTTATCACAAAAGTAATGATTTTATTTGGAATATAATATTTGTTTTCGGTCTTGTTTTCCAAATAAAAAATTCATTCCGACACGTAATCCGATGCCTTGAAGTTTATACAATAGATAAGTTGGGTTGTTAACAGTATTAGATAATAGAACATTTTGAGAGCGTAAAACATTTTCTACAATCACATGAAATTGAAAATTATCTCTCCCAAATAAAATACCTATTCCCAAATGGTCATATCGATTTTTTTTAATGGTATAAGATAAAGATAAATTGACCGGTAAGTTTTGGGTATTGATTGAAAATGAATACGACGGAGCATAATAAGTTGTACCAAATCCTTGTAACCCAAATAAAAAGCCGGCATTAATTATATTAATAATTTTATAATTAATACCCGCATAAAGTTCTCCGGATAATTTGATAACCTTATTTTGTTTTTTCAAATCAACAGGCGCTTGTGTAATGAAATTTTTGACTTCTTGAAGAGAAGGTTCTGCAAGCGTTAATTGTGGCGGATTTTGATTATGAGGTTGAATCACGTATCCTTCTGTCCAAGAAATAAATCCTAAGTTAAGAACACTAAAACTAAGATTAAGTTGTTTTTCCGAAAATAAATCTAAAGAAAAGCCTAAATCTAATGCTGCTCCATGGCCTTGAATATTACCAATGGCAGTAAAAATTTCTTGAACTTGCGTAGTATCATTTTTTAAAATTGCGGAGAATGCGTTCGTAGAGTTCAGCAATGAGTCAAGCCTGACATTTTTTTGTTCCGATAATTTGTAAATATTATCAGGAATAGCCAAATAACCTTCAGGAATAACTTTTACATCTATTTGATAGGTAGATTTGTCGGTGTATAGTCCAGATTGATTACCCAGTCCTATATTACCGATACTGTGTCCGAGTAAATATTTTACATTTCCGCCAATGGTTATGAAATCTTGAAATTTACGGGAACACCCGAAAGAAATTTCATGATATAAAGCATGGTATTCTGAAGTATTTTGAAAATATGCGGGTTGATCTTTATCTACAAAATAACCGTTACCGAGAATAGATAGTTTTAACAAATCTGAATTAAGCGTCATACCCATATTTCCTTTAAATCCTACTCGAAATGTAAAGTAATAATTTTCATGTTTTACCCCAAAGTCAAGATAGGGAATGCTAATGGAAGTAAATAAACTTTCATACTGGCTGAATTGTCGAATGGCTTTATCAATTTTTACTGGAGCGTAATAATCAATAAACGGGGGAGTTATTTGATATTCTAAGGATAAAGAAGACAGTAGAGGAAATCCCACGTAAACCTTTCCACGCTTAGGCTGAAAAGAGGGGTTAAGATGATTTCGAGTCGCTAAATCTGTCATAAAATACAGAGTAGCATTATTTATAGAAAATAGAGAAAGTGAGTTTATCATAAGGAATATGATACATAAACCATATCGATAAACGGCCTTCTTTTGATACATAAAAGTGGCTATAATAGAAGTTAAATGAAATTCTTAAAACTTAAAAGACAAAGGTAATCAATAGTTGATAAAATCAATCATTGTTTTGCTTTCATAGAAACTCTTCCGAACTATGACCTTTCATTTTAAATTTCCTCCCTTCCCGATTTATTTTTATTTATCAGCAGTAAGTTATACCTTTGCACTCCTTATACATCAACCCTTTTATTGACATTATTCAGAATGGAAAAGAAACAACAATTATTATCTAAAAAAGTAGAGCATGTTGACATCACTCGATTAGACGGTCAATCTCTCATCAACGCTATGCGTAACATGTCATTCACTTCGCGAGATACTGCCAGAGCAGCAGATATTTTAGAAATGATGATTAACGATACCAAGTGTAGCAATATCTTAACCCTTGCAGGAAGTACAAGTGCAGCCGGTTGTATGCAAGTCTATGTAGAAATGGTACGAAATAACATGATAGACGCTGTAGTTTCTACCGGAGCATCAATTATTGATATGGATTTTTTTGAAGCCATAGGATTTTCGCACTATCAGGGAACTCCTTTTATTGATGATAAAATGTTACGAGATAACTACATTGACAGAATTTATGACACCTATATTGATGAAGAGCAATTACAACACTGTGATGCAACCATCAAAGTTATTGCAGACTCTTTAGAGCCACGCCCCTACTCTTCTCGTGAATTTATTTTTGAAATCGGAAAATGGCTGAAGAAAAACAGCACAAAAAAAGACTCTTTAATTGAAGTATGTTATGACAAAGGAGTGCCGATTTTTGTTCCTGCCTTCAGTGATTGCAGTGCCGGCTTTGGATTAGTGATGCATCAGGTAGAACGCATGAAAAGTAAAAAACCTTATCTCACCATTGATAGCGTTGCCGATTTTAGAGAATTGACCGACATAAAAATCAAGGCAGATGTTACAGGATTATTTATGATTGGTGGCGGAGTTCCTAAAAATTTTGCACAAGATACCGTTGTTTGTGCCGAATGCTTGGGAGTTGAAGTACCTATGCACCAATACGCCGTGCAAATTACGGTGGCAGACCCCAGAGACGGAGCATGTTCAAGTTCTACATTAAAAGAAGCCTCAAGTTGGGGTAAAGTAGAAACTGTTCACGAGCAAATGGTTTATGCAGAAGCAACCACAGTGGTACCTATTATTGTTGCTAACGCTTACCAAAAAGGCGGTTGGAAAAAACGTACTGCGCGTAACTTCTCAAAATTGTTTACCTCTTAATACACTATGGTCACTACAACCATCATCATCATTACCGTTGCCGTCTCTATTATTGCTTTCAGTAATAGAGCGATGGCGGAAAAGTTACTGCTTGCACCCATTCGATTACAAAAAGAACCTTACAGAATTTTCACTTATGCATTGGTGCACGGAGATTATATTCATCTTGCAGTCAATATGCTGGTGCTCTATTCTTTCGGACAATATGTAGAGCAAATCTTAGGAACAACATACTTTTTAGTGCTTTACATTTCATCTGTTGCCCTTTCAACATTGCCCACCGCATGGAAACAACGTCATAACTATTACTACCGCTCTGTCGGAGCATCGGGAGCAGTTTCAGCCATCACCTTTTGCTTTATTTTCCACGAGCCATGGGCAATGCTAAGTCTATTTTTTTTCATACCCATACCGGCTATCCTTTTTGGTGTATTGTATCTGATTTATTCTTACTACATGTCTAAAAGAAATATGGACAATATTGGTCATGAGACACACTTTTACGGTGCATTAGTAGGATTTGTATTTCCTTTATTACTCAATCCGGGAGCCATTCAACACTTTATTTCGGCACTTTTTGCCATTGGCAGGTAAATGAAATTTACATCTACAGAAATCCAACAATTTACGTTCAACCTTATTTCTCAAGAACCGCCGTTATTAACACAAGTTCGGCGATATACAAGTTTACACGTCGTCAACGGGCAACGAATGCAGTCAGATGTTATACAAGGAAGATTATTGTCATTGCTGTCAAAAATAATCAATCCGAAAAAAGTCATTGAAATCGGAACATTTACAGGTTACGCCACACTTTGTTTATGTGAAGGATTATCTACCGAAGGAACAATAGATACTTTTGAGGTCAATGACGAAGTAGCACATATTGCCGACAACTTCTTCCGACAATCGGAATATCATCCTAAAATCACCCTACACAACACTTCTGCATTAAAATTTCTACACACAACCAATACCCTGTTTGACTTGGCTTTTGTTGACGGCGACAAAAAAGAGTATGTAGATTATTATTTAGCATTACGTCCAAAAATGACAAGCGGCGGAGTGATAATTATTGATAATATTTTGTGGGACGGAAAAATCTTTAAACCCTTAGAAGAAAAAGACCTCCAAACCCAAACCATCAAAAAGTTAAATGAAATGGTGGCAGAAGACAATGGCGTAGAAGCATTTCCAATAGTTTTACGCGATGGACTAATGGTCATTCGAGTATTATAAAGTGGACAAACTTATTTTGTTCCTTTAACTGTAAGTAAAATATGGTCAGTAATCTTAAACCGAGACCTCCCAGATGTTTAGATACGCTTTTCTATAAGACCAAGCATGTACGAGCAAGATTGAACTACATTTGAATATCTCTCCGGGACATATCCAAATTACAATCCATTATCAATAAAGTGGTAAAGTCAAAACTTCAATAAAAAATCAGCGACAAACAGAAAATTCTATTTGTCGCTGACTCTCAAATTCTGAACGATTACTTTCCTGCCAATCGAAGATATTGTTTGTAACGCCATTCGGCATTGGCTTGTGTAGCCTTAAACAATACTTCGGCTTCTTGTGGAAAAGTTCCTATCAATGAAGTGTAACGTACTTCAGACTTAATGAAACTTTGGAATTTACTCCAATCCGGCTCTTTACTATCTAAGGTAAACGGATTTTCTCCGGCTTGTTCTAACGCGGGATTGTAGCGATATAAATGCCAGTATCCTGATTCAACAGCACTTTTTTGTTGCTGTTGTGCCATGCCCATACCGCCTTTAATACCATGACTGATACATGGAGAATAAGCAATAATGAGTGATGGTCCGTCGTAAGCTTCTGCCTCTTTGATGACTTTCAAATACTGACTTTGATTTGCACCCATAGCCACTTGTGCTACATAAACATAACCGTAACTGATGGCCATCATCCCCAAATCTTTTTTACGGATAGTTTTTCCGGATGTCGCAAATTTTGCCACCGCTCCGGCGGGTGTACTTTTTGATGACTGACCTCCGGTATTCGAGTAAATCTCGGTATCTAATACCAATATATTTACATTTTCTCCTGACGCCAACACATGGTCTAATCCGCCGTATCCAATGTCATAAGCCCAACCGTCTCCTCCGAAAATCCACTGCGAACGTTTGGCCAAATAATGTTTTAAGTTGAAAATCTGTTGTGCTGTAGCATCTTTAGATTTTTCCAAAACAGGAATTAATTGTTGTGTAATGGCTTTACTTTGGTCTCCGTTATCACGATTGTCTAACCATTGTGTATAAAGGTCTTTCAATTCTGCAGGACAACTGCTTTGTAACGATTGTGTCATTAAATGTACGATAGAACTGCGAATACGTTCCGACGCTAAATTCATACCGAAGCCAAACTCCGCATTATCTTCAAACAGCGAGTTAGCCCAAGCCGGACCTTCACCGCAAGCGTTAGTAGTATAAGGAGTTGAGGGGTACGAAGCACCATAGATGGAAGAGCAACCTGTAGCATTAGCAATCATCATTCGGTCTCCAAAAAGTTGGGTAATTGCCTTAATGTAAGGAGTCTCACCACAACCTGCACAAGCTCCGGAAAACTCAAATAAAGGTTGCGCAAACTGGCTGTTTTTGACATTTTGCATTTTATCAACAACGGTTGATTTGTATCCGACTTTGCTGTGCATATAATCAAATACCGGTTGTTCGTGGATTTGGCTTTCCAAAGGTTTCATCACCAATGCTTTGTTACCTTTTGTACCGGGACAAGTATCCACACAATTGTTACAACCCGTACAGTCTAACGGACTTAATTGAATTTTGAATTTATACTCTTTGGTAGCGGCTAATCCCTGTAATGTTTTAATTTGTGCAGGGGCATTCTTAATCTCTTCATCTGTCAACAAGAACGGACGAATGGCAGCGTGAGGACAAACATAGGCACACTGGTTACACTGAATACAAGTGTCGGGTAGCCATTCGGGAACAGTCGTTGCAATACCGCGTTTTTCATATTGTGAAGTTCCGCAGGGAAATGTTCCGTCCTCTTGACCGGCAAATGCACTGACGGGTAATAAATCTCCGTTTTGAGCATTCACAACATCTGCAATTTTCTTTACAAAATCTGTTGCAGGACGGTTTTCTGAGTCTGGTACGAAGGTTTGACTTAAACTTGCCCATGTTGCAGGTACCTCTACTTTAGTATGTTCAATTCCTCTATCAACAGCGGCATTATTTTTAGCCACAACATCTCCTCCTTTTTTACCGTAACTCTTTTCAATGAATTTCTTCATCTCTTTTACAGCGTCTGCAAAAGGAATAACGTTGGTAATATGGAAAAATGCCGATTGTAGAATGGTGTTGGTACGATGTCCTAATCCAATTTCTCCCGCAATTTTTGTAGCGTTGATAATGTAGAAATTGATTTTTTTAGATGCAAGTATTGATTTTACAAAATCGGGTAATCGGTTCTTTGTTTCTTCTGCATCCCAAATAGAGTTTAATAAGAACGTTCCACCTTGTTTAATTCCGCGTAACATATCATATTTTGTAAGATATGCAGGAACATGACATGCCACAAAATCGGGAGTATTCACCAAGTACGGAGAGTTAATGGGTTTTTCTCCAAAACGTAAGTGAGAACAGGTAAAGCCACCGGATTTTTTACTGTCATAAGCAAAGTATGCCTGACAATATTTCGGCGTGGTTTCTCCTATGATTTTAATGGTATTTTTGTTGGCTCCAACAGTACCATCAGAACCTAATCCGTAAAATTTACATTCTACCGTGCCTTTTTGAGCAAGGCTTATTTCTTCTTTTTGTGGTAAAGATAAGAAGGTAACATCGTCAACAATACCGATAGTAAATCTGTTTTTAGGTTCGGGTAATGCTAAATTTTCATATACTGAAATAATTTGAGCAGGTGTAGTATCTTTGGAAGATAATCCATAACGACCACCAACAACCAAACATTGTTGTGGTGTACCATACAATACATCTTTTACATCTAAGTAAAGCGGTTCTCCGTTGGCTCCCGGTTCTTTGGTACGGTCTAAAACGGCAATACGTTTTGCCGTTTTGGGTAACACAGACAAGAAGTGTTCTGCCGAAAACGGTCGATATAAATGTACAAAAATGGCTCCAACTTTTTCACCTTTACTGTTTAAATAATCTATACTTTCTTTGAGTACATCACATACAGAACCCATAGCAATAACTACTCTTTCTGCATCGGCAGCACCGTAATAATTGAATAATTTATACTCTCTGCCTGTAATTTTAGATACAGCATTCATGTATTTTTCTACAATTCCCGGCACTGCATCATAATAACGATTGCTTGACTCGCGTGTTTGGAAATAAACATCAGGATTTTGCGCCGGGCCTCGAGTTACGGGAGCATTAGGTTGCAATGCTCTTTGGCGGAATTCCTGTAAGGCTTTAATATCAATCAATGCTTTGATTTGCTCTGCTTCAATTGTTTCTATTTTTTGAATTTCGTGTGATGTACGGAAGCCATCAAAGAAACTTACAAAGGGAACTCGTGCGGTTAGTGTAGCCAAATGTGCTACGGCAGATAAATCTAAAGTACATTGTACTCCACTGCTTGCCAACATGGCAAAACCTGTTTGCCGAGTGGACATTACATCGCTGTGGTCTCCAAAAATAGAGAGAGCATTCATTGCCAGCGAACGTGCAGAGACGTGGAATACAGCAGGCAGTAGTTCTCCTGCAATTTTATACATGTTCGGAATCATTAGCAATAAACCTTGTGATGCTGTAAAAGTAGTGGTCAATGCACCGGCTTGAAGAGAGCCATGTACTGCTCCGGCAGCACCTCCTTCACTTTGCATCTCTACAACTTTTACTGTTTCTCCCCATAAGTTTTTCTTATTAAAAGCAGACCAGTCATCTACATATTCAGCCATGGTAGATGATGGTGTAATAGGATAGATGGCAGCGACTTCACTGAAAAGATACGCCATGTGTGCGGCGGCATAATTTCCGTCGCAAGTAATGAATTTTTTTTCTGACATAGTTTGGTTTTATTTAAAACATACGAAATTTATACTGCTGCAAATTTACATGTTTTCTTTGAATAAATAACAGAATCACAAAAAATGTGGATAATTTACAAGTGCGCGCTCAATATAGTAAAAATCAATTTCGCCAAATACAACCAACATATATTATAGTAAAAATAAGTGGTTAACATCAACTCTTGCTTTCTCTGACTAAAATACTTACCTTTGTTTTCACAGCAACTTTTAGAGCACTCTATGATAACAGACGGTTGATACATTTGTTAAAAAAGAATGCTTATAACAATAATTTATAAGTATCCATCGTTTAAGTATTTAGCATTCAAATTTAGTTTATGTATTTTTCAAAAAAATATTGTATTGTATTATTTTTACTGTTCTTAAGAACAACTTCTTTGATTTCTCAAAACATAGAATTATCAATGGTTGAGGTAAAAGGAGGTACATTTACTATGGGTTGCTTTATTCAGGAAAAAGAATGTGAGTCGAATTCTTTACCAATACATGAAGTTTCGGTAGAAGATTTTTTTATCAGTCGCTATGAGATAACAAATGCTCAATACTGCACTTTTTTGAATGAAGCTGAAAATGTGAAAGTGGTACTGATGGATAATAATCGTTATGTCGCGATGGATGATTATAACAGTGCCATTTTAGTATACGAATATGAATGGGGTATCCAATATAATCGTAAAAACTCTTTATGGGAGCCTGCAAATGGTTATGATTTTAATCCCATCGTTTTTGTAACTTGGTTTGGTGCAAAATCTTTTTGTGAGTGGGTTGGAGGCAGGTTACCCTCAGAAGAAGAGTGGGAATATGCTGCAAAAGGTGGTCATAAGAGTGAAGGCAAAGAATATATATTTGCGGGCACCCATTATATTAATAATGCTTCGTGGTACAAAGAAAACAGCAATGGCGTTACACATCAGGTCGGTACTAAAGATCCTAATCAGTTAGGACTATATGACATGAGTGGTAATGTTTATGAGTGGTGTGAAGATTTTTTTATAACTTATCAAGACAAAGTAAAGCCTCCCTTAAAACCGCGTAATGCTTTCAATCGAGTAATTCGCGGAGGCTGTTGGAAATCGAAGCGCGAAGAAGTAACGGTTTTTCACAGACTCAACTCTCCTTTTATCGCCTATAACTACATAGGATTTAGAGTTTGCAAGAACAAAGAGTAAATCATTTATTTCTATTGGCTTCAATTCAATAAGTTCTACAACAATAGTAGTTACTTATCTTCAATAAAAACAATCGGTTAAACTGTAAGCCGGGTTCTGTCTTGTTCTACTATTTATCTACGTTGCAAATCACTTTACAACTTTAGCAACCTACCCCTCAGCCTCGGACGGACAGCCCTCAAACGCTGATATACATGGTTTTGCAAGCCGCAAGATGTACGGAATCGAAGTTACCATCAACTCCGGTGTGCTCTTACCACACCTTTTCACCTTTGCCTCATAATTATAGTTACAAGGCTGTTATTTTCTGTTACATTACTATACTCTTACGAATATCTACCCGTTAGGTAGTGCGGAGTCCTTTCTTGCCCGGACTTTCCTCTCCCGTAAAACGGCAGCAGCAGAACATCTAACCGATTGTGAGTAATTAATCGCACAAATATATAACAAAACTATGATTGTCCGAAAGAATCTTGTATTTTTGTAGTACTTTCAAGGAAATATTTATGTATATTGACACCCACACACACTTAACAGAACAAGCTTTTGATAAAGATAGAGATGAAGTTTTACAACGTGCTGTTGCTGCCGGAGTATCTAAAATGATTTTACCTAATATTGACCAAGTTACTTTTGAGCCTCTTATTCTTTTTGTAAAACAACATCCTTCAACATGTTTTGCAACGGTAGGTATTCACCCTACGTGTGTTGACAACACCTACAAGGAACAATTTACTTTTGTAGAAAATGTTGTCAAACATCGGAGGCAAGATATTATTGGCATTGGAGAAATCGGATTAGATTTATATTGGAGTAAAACTTACAAGTTACAACAACAAGAATTGTTTATTCAACAACTTAACTTGGCAATTGAGTCAAACCTTCCAGTTATTATTCATATTAGAAATGCGTTTGATTTATTATTTGATTGCTTAGAGTACGTAAAAACAGATAAATTACACTGTGTATTTCATGCTTTTTCTGGATCAATAGAAATTTACAGACGCATTAGTAACCTTTGCCCTCATGCTTATTTTGGAATTGGTGGAGTCGTAACCTTTAGTGAACATCTTCAAGAGACTGTCAAGGAGATGTCAATTTCTCATATCCTTTTAGAAACAGATGCTCCCTATCTAACTCCTCATCCTTTTCGTAAACAAAGAAACGAGAGTTGTTATATCCCATACATAGCAAGTTGTATTTCTAACATTAAAACAATAACAAACAATGATGTAGCCCAGATAACTTCGTCTAATGCAACGTCCATTTTTAAACTTACGTAAACCAATGATAACGTAGATTAACTTTAACATTCACAATAAAGAGTTTCTTTTTTCGTTTTTAAAGTAAAGTAGTAGTTGTTTGAGATATTGCGATGTCTGTAACTATGCGACACACAAAAATTATATATATTCTTTTCCTCTTCCTTTGGATGCTCCCTTCTAAAAATGTAAAAGGGAGTTTTTCCTACATTGGAGTTTCTCCTACGGTAATGTGTGAGGGTAATTCTGGTGTCCTTACGTTTAAGGTGTCAAGTTTTTATGCGGGCTACTCTTACTACATCACAGGGCATGGTATTGTCCCTACAACGGCAATTTCTGTGGGGGGCGGAACCCAGCAATCTATTAATATACCCTTGTCTAGTTACGTGAGTGCAGGCAGTTATCAATATAAGATTGAATTATTCTCACCCAATAGTGTAACAGCACTGAAAACCGTGAATATAACTTTTTCCTATCTTCAGGCTCCGGTTTTCATATCTCCAATAAAAGATGTCCACGCATGTATTGGAAGTCCGGTTACTGTAGTTCCTACAAGTTTAGGTACAGTTACCTCTTATCAATGGGAACGTTCTTTAAAAAACAGTAATGACTGGGAAATTTTAAGTACGACAAGTGTACTGACTATACCTGAAGTTAATACATCTGTAGAAAATTACTCATTTCGCTGTAAAATAAAAAATAAAGGCTGTACTGAATCTACAAGCAATAACTTTGTTATCAAAACCGGAGCACCAACTATTTCACAACAGCCTCAAGACATAGAAAGTTGCGAAAAAAGCCCGATAGAATTAACCATCGGAGTGTCCGGAGAAAATATCTCTTACCAATGGGAACGATTGATGGGTAACATTTGGGAGGCAATTGAAGAGTCTGCTCAATTTCAAGGAACTACAACATCAAAATTAAAAACGATAGCGACTATAGATTTAAATCACACACCCTTTCGTTGTAATATTGTTTCGAGTTGTGGCAACATACTATCAGAGACATGTATTGTAAAAGTTATTCCAAATCCTGTAAACCCTGTCGCATTATTTATTCCGGAGTGTACTGGAAGCGGCGCTACCACTCAACGAAGATTAAAAATTACAAATCCTCAAATAGAGTTGGGTTACAACATTTTAACGCCTAATTATGCCGTTGTTCATTCTTATACCCATGAATCTGGAGACGAGGCAATATTAAACCTTACGAATTTGCCATCTTCTGAGAATCGCGTGATTATTTACAGTTTTCTCTCCAGTGGATTAGGATGTGCTTCTGAAAATGTAGAAGTTTCATTATCCGGAAGTGGCAACGTTCTTATTGGAGAAGAACCGCAAAATCTTACGGTTTGCGAAAATGAATCCGCCGTTTTTCAGGTTGGAGATATAACTGGTATTCCATTAGCGGGAGGAATACAGTATCAATGGGAAATGAAAAGTACAGGAAGTTTTACCCCCATCAATGATATTGCATCTCAAATCTCAGGAACAAATACTCCAAGTTTGATTTTCCATACAGGATTTTTATCTGCAGAGTCGTCTTATAATAATACAAAAATACGATGTAAAGTTACCGGCCAATGCGGCAGTATATATTCCGATGAAGCAGCATTAAAGGTTCGTAACCCTATTAATCTTGGTTATACGATTGGTGCCGTTGGCTATCAATTACATGGTACAACTTATACTCTTAACGGAACTCTCAACAGTGCTTTGCCGGATGTAAATTATTACTTTTTATCTCAGGATGGTAATTTAAAGGCTGATTATATTAATCCATCTTCGACTGTAGTATCAAATGTTCCGATACCCATTCCAAATATAGAGGCAAATGCAAACTCTTTAAAGATTAAGGCAAACTATCTTTCTACACCTTCATGCTTCCAAGAAGCCAATATACCTTTAATCAATAAAGCATTGCCTTTAATCACAAAGCAACCTGAAGATGTTGTGAGTACTGAGGGAAGTATCGTTGCTTTTGAATGCTCAACGAACTCTTCTGGTGCAACTTACTCTTGGGAACAATCAACAGATAATCAACAAAGCTTTATTCCATTAGGACAATTCGGGGCAACCTTAACACTTTCAAATATCGCTCTATCACATAACGGTTATTTTTATCGTTGTGTTATTAACTCAGAAGATCCTGCAAAAAAACAATTGACGCGAGCATCACTATTGACAATACATGCGGCGAACGTGACTTATCAGAAGCCTTTATCAAAAACGTTCTGTGAAACAAATTCTACATTGACCGCAACAGTTGGAGATGCTGTAGTTGGTTATAGTTATCAATGGCAAATTTTTGAAAGTAATACATGGAAAAATCTTTCAAATGATAATCTTTATTCAGGGGTAACATCAACCAACCTCGTAATTCTCACTCCTGTGGATAATCGAACGTATCAAGTTCGTTGTAAAATCACCACTCCTTCGACTATAGCAACTACAGAAAGTGCTGATTTAAAAAAAGTATTACTACCTACTCAGATCGTCAAATCATCAGAGTTATTGTTATGTTCGCCAATTCCTGGCAAAGCAGCATCTCTATCGTTATCCGTACTCTCAAAAGCCTACCAAACGTATGCTTGGAATACCGGAGAAACAACTTCCAATATTCTTGTAAGAGAAAATGGTGTATATAGTGTTGCTGTATCTTTAGATGGATGTACTAACACTCTGGAGATTGATATTGCTGATTTCCAACAAGAAAATCTGAACTTAGACATACAAGGAGTCACTACTCTTGATTGTAGTGATGCTAACCTTGATAAACAGTTATTTTCTTTATCAGAAGGATTTAATTCATACCAATGGCATGCTTCTTCAACCCCTGAAATAAGTGATGCTAACAATTATTCCATATTCATTACCGAGCCCACAACAATTTCTGCAACGATTAAAGACAGTAAAGGATGTACAGTTTCTCGGGTACATCAGGTTACTCCTTCCGTCAACGTTCAACCCAATGTAGAATATGTAAGAAGGTGTATTGGTACTCCTACCTTAATTCAAGGGTCAGCAAGAAGTGAAGTTAAACAATGGCTATGGTATAATAATATGGGCAATATGATTTCTCAGGGAAGATCTTTTGCATATATTTCTCAGCCGGGTACGTATATGCTCCGAGTTGTGTATGCTGACGGTTGTGTCGGTACGAAACGGTTTACTGTAGATTTTGAAATCTCAACCACCACCATTGCAAATAAAAATGAAGAAAAAGAAATATTTTTTTGTGAACAAACCCCCGTTACACTTTCTACGACAGCCCTACATTCCACTTACTCATGGGTGGGACCAAACGGATTTTTAGGTTCAGAACCAACCCTTTCTGTCAGTGAAGAGGGTAAATACTATGTAACAACAACTAATAATAGTGCTTCATGCCCGGGCATAGATACGGTATATGTTCATAAGTATCCTGCACCTCCGGTTGAAATTACAGAGTCAACACAAAAAATCTGTACATCAACTCCCGGTATATTTAAACCTAACAAACGCTTAAATGCTCCTTCGGGATATGTATCTTATCTTTGGAGTACGGGTGAAACGACGCTTTCTATTGAAGCGGACAGAATCGGAAACCATGAGTATACATTAACCGTTGTAGATAATAATGGATGTTCTAATGTAGTTACTCATCCTGTAAATATAGATTATATTGGAATTTATAATAAAGAAAATGCAACTTGTGCAAATGGTGATTTGGCATTGGAAGGCACTGAAGGTTTATTTGATTATGAATGGCAGTGGACATTAAACGGTGTGCCTCAAACTTTAGAGTACCCCAATAGCAGGGTGCAATTATTCAATATTACTGCGGCCTCTACGTTGACATTAAAAGTTACAGAACGTAGCAATCCTGCTTGCCTTATTACTGATGTGGCGAATGTTCAACTTGGAGAAGCCCCAAAAGTTACCATTACCTCAAATTCTACTAACACAATTTGCCGCGGCGGTACGTTAACATTAGTGAGTAATGTTGTTGGTGAAGTACATAATACTCAATGGATATACAATGATGAAGTGATTGGTACATCCCCTTCTTTCACTGTCAATAAACCCGGAGATTATAAAATTATTGTTGAAAATACGACATCGGGATGTAAAGGTGCAGAAATACAAAAAATAGTTTTACAGGAATTACCTAAAATAGCCATTCTTCCTTATCAAAGAGTGTGTTTGGGGCATAAAACCAATTTGACGGTTACCGTACCGGGTGAAGAGATGGCTGATTATACTTGTGTGTGGCAAGATACTTCAAATAATCCTGTTTATTTAGTAGAACAGCCCGGAACTTATACTGCAAAAGTTAAACATAACATTACCGGATGTGAAAGCCAACAATCTATTGATGTTGATTTTTTAAATATACCTCCACCAACCGTTGTTGGTCACAAGTCATTTGCCGTAACAACGTTGTTTAATGTTTCTACACTTGAAAATTATTCTTCTTATTTATGGTGTACCGGTAATGCAGAAAAGGATATTGTATTGTCTCAAAATATGAACTGTAATGTTACGGTAGTAGATAGTAAAGGATGTATTGGTACTGCCGACTTCTCTACACGGCACAGTATCACAACACAAAATATTACCGCTTCTTCTTCAAATGAGTGCTATGGAACAAACATAGAGTTAAGTTTAGAAGATGGTTTTAAATCATATCATTGGTATGTTAACGGAGAATTGTTGTCTTTTGCGACACAAAGTAAACTTACATTGAAAGAGGTCGGAGAATATCAAATCTATGCTATGATTGAAGATTACTACAACAATAGTATAACCACGCCTTCAATTTCTGTAACTATAAAGCCTTCTCCGGATATAAGTCTTCAGGGGGCAAGAACTTTCTGCGATATTATGCCCGCTCAATTTCTTTTAAAATCTTCTATAACAACTTTGGCGGCTTATGAATGGCTAAAAGATGGTGAACCTCTCATGGCTGATCTTAATGCTCCCTACCAGGTAAGTCTTATTAATTCTACCGCTGTAGAGGGACTGTACACTTTAAAAGGAACGGCTATCAATGGGTGTACTACGGAAGTTTCAGACAGCATTGTTTTAAGAAAATCAAAAGCCGTAGTGATAGCGCCAACAGTAGCTTGTACGGGAGACACAGTATCCCTTAAAGCATCTCCCGGTTATGAACAATATACATGGCAAGAAGGAGGTATTGATGTTGGTACAGAAGTAAGTTACAGAGCCTTTAGGACAGGCAGATATAGTGCCACAATTCAAGATAAATACGGATGTCGTTTTCAAACTCCCGGACACAGTATATTGTTTTCTCAGAATGTGAAGTTTGAAATTATAGGCCCCAATATAGTTTGTGACGAAGATTCTGCAGAGTTAAAGGTTTCTGAAATGTTTACTCAATATCAGTGGAGCACCGGAGAAACCACGCCTTCAATTTATGTCAAAGAACATGGTACATATTCTGTAACTGCATTTAACTCCAGCACTTGTAGTTCTACCAAAGAAATCACAGTTTACAAAAGACCTAAATATAATATAATCGCCAGAGATACGGCATGCTTAGGTACTCCATACCGTTTTGGAACGCTCTCTATCACAGAACCGGGAATTTACCAACATACATTTCTATCCAGAGAAGGATGTGACAGTACTGTTACATTATCATTGGTGTTTACTGACCCGCCAAATCCTGTAAGTATTGCGTTGAATGAAACAGGAATACTATATCTTGTAGACTTTAATCAAAAAGGATACATTGAGTGGTTTTCCGAAAATCAGTTAATGCTTCGGGCTAATGATGTGAAGTATGAACCATTACGCAATGGTAGATTCCACGCTCGATTTGTTAAGCATGGCAGTTGTGCTGTTAATTCCAATGAAATTAGCGTCAACATATATTCTGCTTTAGATGTAAGTGTACACAAAGAACTCGTCGAAAAAGATCGCAAAGCGCCATATTACTTTAACGATGTTGTTCCCTATAAAATTACGGTGGTGAACGAGACTGCAAATGTTACCGGAAATAATATAGTATTACGATTGACAGACTTCTTTGACAAAAACATATTCTCGTTACCAGTCCATTACGAAGAAAATAAAAACTGGAAAGTAGAGGGAAATAATGATAGTTATACACGTATATTACAAACCATTACGATTCCCGAGTTTAAACCAAAAGACTCTGTGCACCTCTATATTCAATTAAAGGCTGAATCGGGCGGAACCCTTTTGAATCAAGTAGAAGTAACCCTATTGGAAGATAATGGTAGATTTGCCAAAGAATACCAAGACTATTTGTACAACAATAAAGCCGATGCTGATTGTAAAGTGAGATTTTCCATATCACAATTGCCGATTAGTTATGTTCTAACAACCAACGGAAGTCCCGAAAATAGGTGTGTTGTCATAAGACCGGAAAATCAATTTACTACCGAATTTTACAAGATGGAGATTTATCTTTATAATCGGGCAGGAGCACAAGTATATAGCCATCAGAACTTTGAAAATAAAGAGTTATGCTCAGATGACTTTCCGGCAGGAACATTTATTTTTGTCATGAAATTTACAGAACTTGAAACAAAGAGAGAGTATTCATTGACAGGAACAATTACCAACATAAAGTAACGACACCACGCTAAGGTTATTCAAAAAGCAAACTTCCCTCACAGGTAGCGCAAAACTCATTGCTCTTATCTATGTAACACAATATCGGTTATTCTGAAATTTATTACAGTACCTCCTACCCCATCTGCAACATTATAGAATCTAATTCTTTATCAATCAACTGATACTTAAACAAAGTCTGATTGCAAAAACTCTGCTGAAAAGTTAGCACGCAATGCCGTCAACGCCCCTACCCCACAATTGCGACAAATCATTTCCTTTTAGAGATAATGTCACTGACAATCACGTGGAAGTAATTCGCCAACCTTTTTGTTCTATTGCTGAATAATCAGCCTTCAAAAGATGCATCCCGATGCGGCTAAATTTTCATCGGGAAGAAAAAATTGCCGCATCGGGATGAAAAAAAAATTTCTTCCCGATGAAAATTTTGCTCCATCGGGAAGAAAATTCAATAGCCTCAAAAGGCTGTTTTATCTCCCTTCTTTTCCTGACAAAACCGCTTATTGACTAACTGCAAAAGCGGAAAGAAATTGATTTCGATGTCTAAAGGAATGTACTCTATCCTTTGTGCTTCTCAATGATAGAATATCCCTATTCCTACTAAGTTTCACCTGACACTTGCTTACAAAAACAACTGTAATTGGAGAACAAAATGATGTGTGGTCGAAGTTTTTATCAAGTTTTCGACTTTGGGTAAAATAGAATGTTGGAATGTAATCTTAGCAAAATGCTTGCGGACTAACCAGTTAATACCCCAATCTATCTGATTGGTGGTTTGAGTTAAAGAAGATAACCATTTGGTAGAATGTGAGGCAAAGGGTTGAAGTTGTCCGAATTTGGGATTAAAAAACGGCGGAATTAAAAAGCCGGCTTGCGAGTGCCAAATAAAACCGTTACCTACCAAAGGATTTTTTGCCGCATCTAAATAAATATAATTCTTCCCATAGTGGTAATAATATCCTACGGAATAAAAACTTACAGCACCTGTACCCCTGTCGTTTTTTAAAATCGGCATATCTACATAAACATCTATACCCGAAAAAATATGATCACTCAAAGTCAGTTGCTCATCAATCAAACTTGCCATACAGTCCGGTTGATAATAAATCCCCGCCCCTA
This sequence comes from uncultured Muribaculaceae bacterium, assembly GCA_964450725.1. GTDB lineage: Bacteria > Bacteroidota > Bacteroidia > Bacteroidales > UBA932 > CAYVGO01. The sequence goes on along the minus strand of CAYVGO010000001.1, from coordinate 7,602 downwards.
CGTTGATAATTTTCTTTGCTCCCAATAAGTTCACAGCAGAAAATGAAAGTACTTGTTGCTCCGTATCGGCAAAAGAATATGAGAAATATCCTTGGTAACTCCATGTATCAGTTTTGATATATTGCGCCATGTCGGTAGTAATATTTTCAATATCCGGAAGAAGGTTAGCCTTAAAAGGATGATTGAAGGCTATCTGATAATTAAATTTTTGAACTTGCCCGCGTGCAAAAATACCGATTTGGCGCATCACAATATTGTTAACACAACCAACCATAGGATTGTGAACTCCCGAAGGGTCTAACATTAATTGAGAAAGGACAGTTCCTGAAGAAAGTCTCGAAATTCCATTCCATGCGTGCAATCCAAATCCGACTTTGCAATAAGAACTGATATTGGCTTCACCCGTTAAATCATACAATCGTAAGTTGGGATGCTCGCCGGTCGTTTGGTTTGACGAATAAGGAGTTACTCCGGCATCTACAAAATAAGTAAAATAGGGCGTTATATCACCATAAAGCAGAAGGTGTGTTCTCCGTAATAATAAATCGGTTTTGCCTTCTTTATTCCTTACCTGTCCTTGAAATAAAAGTTTTCCGGTAATATACGATTCTCCTTTTTCTCCAAATTTCATTGTTAAATCTTTGGGGAAAAACGCCTCTATTGCCCAATTTTGCAAAGGCAAACCCATTGTCAAAAAGCACAACGTAAGAAAAGAACAATAACGCTTTGAGTTCATAATATTGATAATTTCGTAATGGCACAAAAAACTCCTCACAGTAGCAATTCACTTTCTGTGAGGAGTTTTTTGTTGGGTACCTTGATTATGCCGGAGCAATTGCTTCTACCGGACAAGCATCAGCACAAGCACCGCAATCGGTACAAACTTCCGGATCAATAACATAAATATCTCCGGGCGATATTGCTTCTACCGGACATTCATCAATACAAGTACCGCAAGCAGTACAATCTTCACTAATTTTGTAAGCCATTGTAATTTTTTTTATGGTTAAACTACAAGCAAAGATAGAACATTTTATTTTATGTACAAAATCAAATAATAAAGAGAATTAACAGGTAAAGTCTATTTTTCTCAATATGTATCCGATTTTATCTTTTGATGAGTATTCAAAAATTGCTGTCGTGAAAAGAAAAAGGGCGCTTTTTGAGCACCCTTTTCACAATCAATATTTACTTTTTAGCAGCAACAACCGCTTTTGCCTTTAAATCTTTCTTTCAAACCTTCCAACTCTTTAGACAATTCAGCCGGCAAATGTGAGCCAAAGCGAGCGTAATGTTCTTCAATCAATGCAATCTCATCCTTCCACTCATCTGCATTGACACACAAGCACTCTTTCATTAACTCTGCATTCATATCTTTTAATCCGGTGATATTAATAGAGTCTACATTCGGCACTTTTCCAATCGGAGTATCATGAGTTTCACCTTTTCCTTCGCAACGATCAAAAATATAGGCTAATACACGACTGTTATCTCCATATCCCGGCCACAAAAACTTACCGTCTTTTTTACGGAACCAGTTTACAAAAAACATTTTGGGAAGCACTGTAGGGTTTTTAGCCTGTTTTCCAATGTTAATCCAATGTCCAAAATAATCTCCCATATTGTATCCGCAGAAAGGTAACATGGCAAAAGGATCTCGACGTACTCCAGCTTTCAAACCGATAGCCGCAGCAGTAACTTCAGAACCTACAATAGAACCCATAAACACTCCGTGATTCCAATCACGTGCTTCGTGTACTAATGGTACAGTGCTCGGACGACGACCTCCAAATAATATGGCAGAAATAGGAACGCCGGCAGGATTTTCCCAATCTTTGTCAATCGCCGGACATTGGCTTGCCGGAGATGTAAAGCGAGCATTAGGATGTGCCACCGTCTTACCTTCCGGGTCTGCTACATGATCCCAAACCTCACCTTTCCATGTAATAGTTCCTTTCGGACAATCATGACCAATGCCTTCCCACCAAATATCACCATCAGGAGTTAAACCTACGTTAGTGAATATTGTATTTTTATTCGCACTAATCATTGCATTTGGATTGGTGTGCATTGAAGTGAAAGGTGCTACACCGAAAAATCCGGCTTCAGGATTAATAGCATATAATCTACCATCTGCACCAAATTTCATCCAAGCAATATCATCACCTACAGTTTCTACTTTCCAACCCGGAATAGTAGGAATTAACATTGCTAAGTTAGTCTTTCCGCAAGCACTTGGGAATGCAGCAGCAATATATTTCTTTTCACCTTTAGGATTAGTTATTCCTAAAATCAACATGTGTTCAGCCAACCATCCTTGACGTTTTGCCATTGCGGAAGCAATACGTAATGCTAAACATTTCTTACCTAATAATGCGTTTCCACCGTATCCTGAACCGTAAGACCAAATTTCATTGGTTTCCGGGAAATGACAGATGTATTTTTTTTCAATCGGAGCACAAGGCCATTTACTGTCTTTTTGACCTTCGACCAAAGGAGCACCAATACTATGAATACAAGGTACAAATTCTCCATTCTCACCTAATATATCCAACACCGCTTTACCCATACGAGTCATAATTTTCATGTTAATCACCACGTAAGGAGAGTCAGAAAGTTCCACTCCAATATGTGCGATATTTGACCCTAATGGTCCCATGCTGAAAGGAATGACATACATCGTACGTCCTTTCATACAACCTTTGTACATCTCTTTCATCTTACCTTTCATTTCAGCAGGGTCAGACCAGTTATTGGTAGGACCAGCCTCATCTTTTGTTTTCGTACAGATAAAAGTTCTGTCTTCTACTCGAGCAACATCACTGGGGTCAGACTGAAAATAATAACTTCCCGGACGTTTTTTTTCGTCTAACTTAGTAGCCATTCCAGAAGCAACCATTTCGTTTAAAAGTTTTTGATTTTCGGCTTCTGAACCATCGCACCAATATACATTTTTGGCACCGCACCACTCTGCCCACTCTTTTACCCAAGCATTTAATTTGGCATGTTTTGTCATAATAAAATAATTTAATTTGTTATAAAACTGTTTGCTTAAACCAAGCAAAGGTACTTTACTTCTTCTAATCTACCAAAGAAAAAGAATGATTATAATGTACTTTAAAAGTATTTAAATCAGTTTTGTCTATAGAATATTCTATAACTGTAGATAAGTATTGTGTTACCAAAAGTATTCACAGTAAGATGTTTTTGTTTCATGAAGTCTTATAGAATGTAATTTTACTGAAGGTAAATGGGCTGAAAAATAATCAGATAAAATCTTCACAAAATGTAACGTCAAATTTTCACATGTTGGTTGAACGTCTAACACATGTATAATCGTATCAGTTGTGTTCAATCCTTTCAAATAAGAAGAAGCCTTATTTAAAATCAAAGAGTGGTCATATTTATTGACAATCAAGCATTCTATAATTTTTTTGAATTCTACAAAATCCATCACCATACCACTCTTTGGATGCTTTTTAGTATTTAAAGGTTCACCTTCAATGGTTACAAAAAGTTGATAGGTATGCCCGTGTATATTTTTACATTTTCCATCATAGTGGTCTAAAGCGTGTGCTATTTCCATGGAAAATTCTTTAGTCAACAAAATCATATTTTTGATTATTTTGAATAAAACAAAAAAGACAAATCCGAAGATTCGTCTTTTAAGATTTTTGATATAAAAAGAAAGTTATACTCCTAATTTTGCAAGAAATGCTACAAATTCAATATCTTTTTTGATATATTCTTTCCATTTAGCATCCATATCAAAGGCTTTTTTTACGTTAGAAAGTACTTCGGCTTCTTGTCCTTGTCTTGCGGCTATAATACCTAACAAATAAGAACTTTTTGCTGTTTGCAATTTTTCGGCAACCTTTTTAGCGCCTTCTAAATCAGAGGTAAGAACTTTTACTAATGCTTCATTAAAAGTACCACTACCGTTTAATAAAGAAACTGCTTGTGTATAATTACCATCTTTTATCATTTTTCCGGCTAAACCTAATTTACTTTCTTCGGTTGCTGCTTCAGTCAACATTTTCAAGCCTTCTTCTTCATTTCCTAAAAATAACAACGCATAACCTAAATTATTTTTAATGGCCTTCTCTGTACTATTTAAACCTGCTGCTGTTTCCAAAGCACGTTTTGCATTTTCAAAATCTTTCGCATTTAACAATACTGCTCCTAAGTTATTATAGGCTCTATAGTCTGAAAACTTATTAGCGGCAAATTCAAAAACCTTCTTCAAAGTAGCATCGTCATTATATATTTTTTTGCAATATAGTAACTGCTCTACATCTAAACTATCCAATTGACCTTGATCTACAAGGGCTTTAATTTGGTCTTGAGTCAAATTTTTCACTTCTATTTGTGCTGTCATTTTAGCCCGACGTAATTGAGGTAAAATATTGTCAGCAATTTCTTTATAGACTTGTGCAATATTTTTAATTTCTTTTTCACGTACAGCAGGATCACTGTACATTGAAAGAATACGCAACACCAAATCTTTATCTTGAATATTTGAATTTTCCATCAAAGCCTTAAATCCATCCCAATCTTCCGTAATAGTTAATATTTCAATAACTTCCGGAGCAACTTTAATTTTATTCTTTTTAAATAAATCTAGGATTGCTTTATTGGATGATTTACCTCTTCCCTTAGACAATTTCTCATTGAGCGTTTCTGGTCCGTCTGGAGAAGCATACGCAGATATGGAAATTTTAGAAAGTGCTTGGGATTTTTGTCCATCAACAACAAATTGATTAAAACTCTGCACAGGTTCAGATTTTAATTCTTTAGTACGTACATCTGCACTATTGATTAAATATGTTATCTGAGCATTTTTGCTTTCCGTTGTCGAAAATACATATTGATCTTCCAAAAACATTACTTTTAGCCCGTCAGCACTTTCGGCTAATTTCACTGTTGCATTAACGCCGTCAGCAACTTTCAAATCTACGGGAAATTGCAATCTTTTTCCTTTTACTATTAGAGTCGGGCGAAGATAAAGTGTTGATTTACGAAGATTATCGGTATAGTTAAAACTTACTTCTTGCGAGTAAGAACCTCCGGCTTCATTAGGAATAACATCATAATTTTCCGTAATGTCTTCTCCTCGTAGCATTTTCGGCTCAAATGTTAACTCTTTTCCATCAACATCTTTAAGTACTGGCAACATTTCCAATACAGCCTTTTTATTAAAATATTTTGGCGGAAATGTGACAGAAATAACTGATTTGATTTTATCGGCATTTACTTCCAATACTTGGGGATTTGAGGTAATTTTAATGTCTGAAGCCAAATCCTTCATTTTTTCAGGATTGCTACATGCTATTACTCCCATCAAAAGTGTCGAACACAATAACTGAATAAGTAAATTTCTCATGGTCTTAAATAGATAATATTAAATTAAAAGTATCAAATAAATAGTTTACAAAGGTAATTTTTTTTTTTGTTTCCACAATAGAAATCGAAAAAAACTTCTTTCGAAATTTATATCCATTTCACTAAATTAAAATCAAATCTATGGGGCAATTCTTTGTTTTTTGGAAAAATACGCAATCCTGAGATATAATTACCGGGGGTTGTCGGCTGAAAATTTGCTCGATATGTTACAAACTTATTACTTTGATTTACAGGCTCGAACAAAAATGTATTTACAACTTTCATCTTACCCAGATTTGATTCTGCAATTACCAACTCTACACCAACATCTTCCGCTTCCAAATTTCCTATTGCCAATTTCACCAATAACTCTACGGAATTTCCCAAAATAATATTTTCTTTCAAATTATCGATCACATTTTCTTCGAGAACTCGTATATTTTGCCACTCTTGTTTTACTTTAGCCTTCCAATGAGCAATCTGCATTGATAAAGAGAAATTGTCGGCAATTAAACGACCATATCGCTGAGAAAGTTTTTGATAAAATCGTTGCTCATAATCAATTAACATTCTATTTGTTGTAAAATTGCTGGCAACTTTTGCAATTGTATTTTTAATATATCCCACCCATTGCGTTGGAATACCGGAAGGATTACGATCATAGTAAGCCGGTGCAATTTCATTTTCTATAGTGGTATAAATTGCCTCAGCATCTAATTCATCTTGAAAATGTGTATCTTCGTATGTTGCCTCCATTGGAAGTGCCCATCCCGCATCTTGTTGATAACCTTCGACCCACCATCCGTCCAACACCGAAAAATTCATGACTCCGTTCATTACAGCTTTTTCGCCGCTTGTACCGGATGCTTCTAATGGTCTTGTAGGAGTATTAAGCCATATATCAACTCCTTTGACCATACGAGAAGCAATTTTCATATCATAATTTTCAATGAAAATAATTTTTCCAATAAATTCAGGACGCTTAGAAACTGAAATGATATTTTTAATCAAATCCTGTCCTGCTTTATCTGCCGGATGTGCTTTTCCTGCAAAAATAAATTGTACCGGATGGTCAGGATGGTTGACAATATCTGCCAATCTTTTAAGATTTCGGAATAACAAATGTGCTCTTTTGTAAGTAGCAAAACGACGGGCAAATCCGATAGTTAATATATTTTCATCTATCGTATCTCTGATTTGAATTAATTCTGCAGGAGTATTGTGCACATGAGATTTTCCACTGATAGTCCCATCTTTTATCATTTGGATAAGTTTGGTTCTCAAGATATTACGAGTATTCCAAATTTGCTCGTCCGGAACTTTATAAATTCCCTCAAAACAACTTTTATCATAATGATGTGAACCAAAGTGTTCTCCAAATACTTTTGCATAAATTTCTTGCCACTCAGAAGCTGTCCAAGTTTCATAGTGTACACCGTTGGTTACGTAACCGATATGTAATTCTTCGGGAAAATAACCTTTCCACTTATCCTTTAATATGTTCTGACTTACAACCCCATGTAACCAACTTACGCCATTCACTTCCTGAGAACAGGAACAAGCCAAAAAACTCATGGAGAATTTCTCTTGTGGATCATCAGAAGTTTTACCCAAGCCTAAAAAGTCAGACCAATTAATTCCCAATCTTTCATGTACTCGTCCAAGATATACTCTCAAGAGTTCTTCAGGGAACGCATCATGTCCGGCCGGAACCGGAGTATGTGTTGTAAACAAAGAAGAACCTTTTACTACCTCCATGGCCTCATCAAATCTTAAACCATGTTTATTGATGTATTCTTGTAATCTTTCAATACTAATAAATGCAGCATGTCCTTCATTGCAGTGATATATTGAAAAATAATCATCGGCATATCCCACGGCTCTCAAAACCCTAATCCCTCCAAAGCCTAACAAAATTTCTTGTCGTAATCTATGCTCCAAATCACCTCCGTAAAGTGTATGTGTTATTGATCTATCAGCCTGTTGGTTCTCTGGAATATCCGTATCCAACAGATAAAGTTCTGTTATTCCCACATTGACCAACCATATCTGAGCGTGCACCATTCTTCCTGGATAAGACGTACAAATTTTCAACGGATTTCCGTCAGCATCTTTTACCAAAACTGCTGGCCCTGTATTAAAGTCTTGAACATCATATTCGGCGATTTGTTCTCCGGACGAAGTAATTCTTTGAGTAAAATAACCATATTTGTAATAAAA